>JAYTCQ010000070.1:0-6553 GCA_043736395.1 Blastocatellia bacterium
CAAAGAACTGAAACACTCGGCGCGGTTGCGGTTTCACCGTTATAAAAAGCGCATTTGCGCTTAACTTAACCTCATTGGCCTCAAGGCGGGGCTACGAACTTAGGCGTAACAGCGCACTTCAAAAATGCGCGCCAGCTTGTCGCCATTGGTTTCTTTCACTTGAATGCGAATCCGTTTGGCATTCACAGGTTTGAAATTGTGGCGGCAAATTCGTTGATGATTGTTGTCAGCGCTCGCGAGTTCAATCCATTCTTTGCCATCATCAGTTTGATATTGCAGCGAATATTTTTTTACTGTTTCAGGCTGTGGCGCACGGATGATGCCGTTGTTCGCGGCCGCAGAGGACGACAATGTCAATTCACGAATAAAACCTGTATCGAATGTTAGTAGTACTTGTTTGAGCGATTGCGGCTTGTCCCACGTGAGTTCCAGCCACGCGCCATTTTCACCAAGTGGTGCCGCCCATTGATTCGGATATTCCGGCAAGGTGCGAGTCCAGCCATTCAAAACGTTGGCGGGCTGGCAATTCGCATCTTCGCCTGAAGCAGTAGTTTTTGCGTGGCGGGCTACATCCAGCGCGTCTTCATTTTTTAAGCCTTTAATGGATTGGTCATCGCGCAATAATGTCTGTTGCAATTCTTTGAGCTTGGCTTTGTTTTCATACAGCCCGCGCGGCAATAAATTATTTTTGAAGCACAATGCAGCAGCAGTTCCAATTGCTTGGCCTTCGACCGCGCACGTACCCATCACGCGTGTAGAGCTAAACGCCGTATGCGTCGCGCTGATGTTGCGTCCGGCCATCAACAGATTGCGGATATTTTTGCTGTACAGGCTGCGTAGCGGAATGTTGTAAACGTCCTTCAGCTTGATCGAAACGAACGGCGGCAAGTTCGGGTCTTCAAATCCGGTCGGCGGATGTTCGTCGAGGTTCCAGCCGCCGATGCAAACGGCGTCGTCGAATTCAGGATTCAAACCCATCAAATCCATTTGCGTGAGCATGTGATCGCCAACGAGACGACGGGCTTCGCGCTTGCCGGGCAGCATGCCGACCCAGTCCATCGCCCAATTCGCCGCCGCCGGATATTTGCCAGAATTTTTGACGTAATCCCACACGCCCATCACGATGCCGAGCAGTTCAAAACGAATGCGTTCGTTGTCACGAATCGTGTTGAGGTGTCCGCCCCATTCGATCCACCAATAGCCGTATTCCCACGTCGTAATGCCGCGTGATTTCAAATCTTTTTCGGTGATCTTGCGTGCCCATTTCGGCGGTGTGAACGGCATCGGCTTACCGTAATCACGGGACGTGAACAGGATGCTGCAACCTTGCGTCTTGTTGTCAGCCGTTTCAGGCGCAAGCGATTCGTTGAAGTCGGCGCGTGATTCGTGACCGACTTTGAATTCCGCGCCTGCTTCAAGTCCCAAACGACTGTCGCCCGTGCAATCGGCAAACAGCTTTGCAGTGATGCGGTAAATGTGTTCGGTGCGGTCGCAACGCGCCTGGACGCGCTGAATCACATTGTCTTTGACTTCGGCGTTATACAAAGTCGTTTCGAGCAACAGCGTAATGTTCGGTTCGCTCACGACTTTGTCATAGAGCAACAAGTCCCACAGTTCCCAACAGCGTTGCGGATTGTTCGCCGCGTCATCAAGGCGAATCTCTTCGAGCAAGCCGCCTTCGCGCCAACCGGGGCGGCCTTTGTGATTGTTGGAGCCTACGACGTGCATCTTGATCTCGCTCGACGAATTGCCGCCGAGGCGCGAACGATCTTGCACCAGCACGACTTTCGCGCCATGCCGTGCGGCGCTAATGGCGGCTAGGCATCCGGCCAAGCCGCCGCCCGCAACCAATACATCGCAATTCAACTCAACGAGTTTCATATTGCGTTCAAGCGGAGCAGCAGCCAGATTGCCCGCTGGTGCGAGGCGTTGCATCTCTTGCCGAATTTGCTCGGCAGTGCGCTTGTCTTGATCCTGGGCAAGCGCATCTACTTTAATGAACATGGAATAGCTTGTGGTCGCGGCAGCGGTCGTTAAAAAATCTCGTCGTTTCATAAATCTTTCCCCTAAGTTCGTAGCCCCGCCTTTAGGCGGAAACTTTTCTAAACTAATTAGTTGTACGTAACCGAGATACTTGTTGAGCTAATCTTTCCGCCTGAAGGCAGGGCTACGAGCTTTATAGTTCTGCATCGTCCCAGCCCGCGCCATAATCAAGTACCGGATACGCCTGCCATAGTTCTTTCGCTTTTTCTTTTCCGGTTGCAGAAAGAAATTCTGACGCGCTCGAAAACGGCCAATCCATCCATTTCAAAACATAACCATGGTGAACTGGATTATTGTGAATATAATTAACAGTCGCCCAATAATGACGTTCGGTACGCATTGCCCGATCTGCACTACGGTACCAGACAGTTCGGCCGGTCACTTGTTCGGCAACATTCCAATTGTACGAAGTCCGTCCGTGCAATAATCCTAACTCTTTTTTGAGCTGACGCAGATTGTTTGTCTTGACCAGCAAGTGATAATGATTCGGTATGACGCACCAGGCTCTTAGTTCGTAGCGTGCGACTTCAAAAACATTTTGGAGTTCTTTTGTAAAATCCGACATACGGGACAAATCAAAACCGATATGTGGCTTGTGTTCGTAACACGCAGCACTTAAGTGAAAAAATCCCTTATCAAACAACACTGGAGGGCTAAGCCACGGGCGATGTTGCTGAATGCGAAAGTTCAGCAATTCTTCTCGTTGTTCCGGTGTCAGCGATCTCCACAAGTACATATAGTTCGTAGCCCCGCTTTTAAGCGGAAAACCTCTCTCAACTAGTTATTTATTCGTAGCCTTGCCTGCTCGCTGAGCCAATCATTCCGCCTGAGGCGTGGCTACAAACTGGGGAATGAAACCCACCCGCCCGTTTCCACCGACTGATTCGCCATCAAAATCGTAGCGCAATCTGTCAGCCCTACATTCACATCGCAAATCGTTTTTGCGTCTTGTCTGCGCACGTGATCAATGAATGACACCAACTCATCGCGCGTATCGTTGCCTTCGGCAATGTCTATTTCGAACGGCGCGCCGCGATGCGCCCACGGGTCATTCGTGAGTTTCAACGTCTTGCCCGCCGTCACGACTGCTGCGTTTGCTTCGGCTGCATTTTTGCCGCCTTCCCAACTCACGGCATCTGTACCTTTTTCCTGAAAGAGTAATCCTTTTTCGCTCGTCAAATACAAACTACCTTTCGTCCCCATAATCAATTCCGCTGCGCCTTCATATGCGTTGTTGCATAACGAAGTGTAATTCGCCCGCACCGTGTAAGGCTTACCGTCCGCGCCTTTTAATTCGTATTCATACAGACACGAAATGTTGTCATAGACTTCGCGCCCATCACGAAAATATTCAATCCCGCCCGAAGCGAATACACGCTTGGGATGCGTGCCGAGAAACCAGTTCACGACATCCATTTGGTGACTGCCAAGTTCGGCCATCAATCCAGCGGAATAGGCTTTGTATAAACGCCAGTTGAGTTTCTTTTCGAGCTTCAACCAATTCGTATCACTTTTTGGCACGGGAATCGGGCGCCGCCACGAATTGTTGCGATGCCATTGTGCTTTGATCGAAGTCACCTGCCCGATCATTCCCGCCCCGACCATTGCTTGCGCTTGTTTGTAAATTGCATTCGCGTGCCGTTGCAGGCCAACTTGAAAGACGCGCTTTGACGCTGTGACTTGTGCGGCGAGCTTCTTCGCTTCGGCAACTGAATAACACATCGTCTTTTCGAGAAAGACATCGCAACCGGCGCTCAAACAATCCGCCGCGACTTGATAATGCAGGTAAAGCGGCACGGCGATGACGACGGCTTGCGGCTTCAATTCATCCAGCATTTTATGATAGTCGCTGAACGTTTTTGCCTGTGGCCCGGCGTATTTCGCGCCCTGTTCCAAATGCGGCGCATAGTTGTCGCACACGCCGATGAGAGCTACGTCCTCAATCGTCGTCAGCGCGCGAATCAAATCGGAGCCGCGTCCGCCTGTGCCGATCACAGCGACGCGAATCAGCGCATCATCAGCACGCGACAACTTAGTCGCAGCCAAAGTAGCTCCGGCAGTTTCTAAAAATGTGCGGCGTGTGATAGCCATAACGTTCGTAGCCCCGCCTTCAGGCGGAAAACTTTTCTGAATTAATTATTTGTTCGTAACCAGGTTTTTCGTAATGCAAGATTTTCCGCCTGAAGGCGGGGCTACGAACATCAGAACCATTCTACTTGCAATGCATCGCAAGACAATTTTTTTAAATAATGCCCTGATTGTTTTTTCCCCATCGCCAGCAACGCAGTTGAAAAAAATTCCGCGTCTGTCGCGTTCGTTGCCAAAACTAAACAGGCATCATCGCCAATAATTGCCGTACCTTTGAGCGGATTCACGACATCAGATTGAGATTGATAAGGATGCCGTGCTGCTGAACACGACAGCGCACGATCTTTTAATGTCAGGCGATGAACAATGATTTCAGGTTCCAGCGGATGACGGATATCAACGATGAATGACTCCCCCATCGCCAAGACCGAGCTAGTTCCTCCATTGAGCAACGCACCCTGCACACCGAAGCGCGACAAAATTTCATGTCCGCGATCCAGCGCGTATCCTTTGCCAATCGCGCCCAAATCAATCTGTGCTTTTTCGTTGAGGAATCGTACTGAGCATCGCTCGGCATCCAGTTCAATTCCCGCGCCACCTGTTGCTGCCGTCACATCAAAAAATCCTTTCGTATTTTGTCGTGCCATCTCGCATCGTTCCAACAACGAAAAAATTTCGCGGTCAATACGAACAGATTTGTTTTTTGCTTCACGATTGATCCGCGCAACTTCGCTGATCGGATTGAAGCGTGATAAGACTGCATCAAGTCGCAGGAATTGTTCGCAAACGGCTACCGCGACAGCCTCTAAATGTTGTGCATCATCACCGCGCAAGATCACTTCAAAGCGCGTGCCCATCGCTTCGCAACTGCGTTGATATTCAACCAGCATCTCGCTCATTTAAATTCTAGGAGTAAATAAACGTCACCGTCGCATTGCAATCATCGCTTGCCGTCACGCGTACCCAATGCGCGCTGTAGCCAGCCGGAAATTCGTGATGCATGTATCCATTCGCAGGTACTGAAATCGTATCGTAGGTTTCCCAGCTTCCATCGCCGAGAAAATCAACTTCAATTTTGAACCGCACGGATTTGCCGGAAACCTGTTTGAGGTGCACGACTTTTTTATCAAAGCCTGTCATCAAAAACGGATCAGAGACTTCATTCGCTTTGATATTTTGCTTATGCCAAACGCCGCCCCATCCGGCAGGCTTGCCCATCTTCCATAAATCATCTATCTGTCCAAACCATAAACCCGTTTGCGGTTGACCTAAGCTTCGGTCTGTTTGATCGCCTCCCATCACAAATAATCCGCGCCAATAACAAAAATCCGGCACGATGCGCAGGTGCGTACTGATTGGGCGAATGGGCAAAATCTTTCCACCATAAACCTGAATCGGAAGCTCATAAAAGATGCCGTGCAAGTCCATCAGAAAGCGTTCAGTCTGCGCGTCACGAATGCGCATCCATTCGGTGTTGTACGCGTGATCGAAGGTCTGTGCGCCTTTCGGCAAACGCCATGTGCTCCATTTGCCCGCCGCAAAAACTTTCAGAATCGCCGACGCCTTGTCCCAACCTGTCGCGAAAATTGGATTACCGATGCCACCGCCTGATAAGCTCTTGCCTGCGACTTCGACAAAGGGTTTCCTCTCCAAAATCGTCCACGTTTTGCCGTCCCATTCGGCTAGTCGCCCTGCTTCCTGCTCGCCTAAATAATCGGCTTCGTAATAGGAATTGTTAGCGACGACGACGCGACCATGCGCGGTGAACGCGCTTTTGAAATGTTCCTTGCCCTGCTTGAAAGTGATGCCGAGTTCCTTGACCAAATTGAAAAGTTGTTTGGCTTCGAGTGTATGCACATCTACTTCAAAAAATTCGCCTTCCATCGCTAACATATACACTTTGTTTGCGGGGTCAGCCAGGTGATCCATCGTCGAAGTCAGGCGATGTCCCTTGATGGATTCGATAGTGCGTACGTTGCCTTTGGTGTCAATCACGTGCGGGCCGAGAAAGGCCTGATTCGATTGGGTATGAATGTAGCGATTGGTGAACGTGCCGACTACACTGGCGGGATGCTTGTGCATCTTCATGGTTTCATCTACCCAGAACAGTCCTGTACCCTGGCCTTTGATGTGCGCGACATACGACACAAACCACAACCGGTTTGCCCACGGCAATAATGCGCCGATACCTGCTTCGGTGGGCGAATCATATTCGGCAATCGTCGTGATGTTTGGGAAGGCGTTGCCGACCTGAATCGGCGGCTCAGTTTTCTTTTCGGATTCTTGCGCTTGCGTATGTACGACAAGTAAGCAGACAACCAACGCCAGCCATAATAAATTTTTCATAGATGAATTTTCTTTGCTGCATGTAGCCCCGCCTTCAGGCGGAAAGGTTTGCTGATCAAGTCTTTCCGCCTGAAGG
>JAYTCQ010000071.1:0-5519 GCA_043736395.1 Blastocatellia bacterium
ATAACTTTTTCCAGAGTGTGATAGCCGTATTTCTCAATCGCTTCGCCGTGCGTTTCAGAAACATATTTCAAGTGCGGCGCGTAAATGATTAGCTCGCCGCCTGGTTCAATGATCGCTCCGATGCGATAGCTCGCTTTGCCTCCGACCCACATTTCATCGTAGTGATCGTCAAGCAGCGCGACTAAGCGTTTGTATTGGCGATGAGAAAATTTGATGTGTACCTGACGGCTGACTTCAGCGGCGCGGCGCAGGGCTTGACGGACTTCGCCGATGAATAATCCGTGCGTCCGCAAGCGGTCGTCTTCGGGCGCGCGCGAACAAACAGAATTAATCGAAATAATCGGCGTCGTAATTAATTCAACCGCAGCTTCGATCATGTGACGCGTCGGAGTTTCGACGACTCCGATGGTATTTTCGATTGTCACGAGCGCCCCTAGCCAGTGCGTATTATGCGTGAGTTCGGGGCCGGCGACGCCAGGGAAGAAATATTTTCCTCCACCTGCGAATCCGGCAACTTCGTGCGGAACCGTGGCTCCGAAAATTAAAATGTAGTCGTAGCTTCCCGGTGCGAGTAATTTATTCAGCGTGATCGGCACAGATTTATTCAAGAGTCCGCCCGTAATTTCGGTTACGCGTTCGGCACTTAATTCGCCCAGATTAATGAGGGCTTCGGGCGAATCCCATTCGTGATCGAAAATGTTTCCAACATTTTTGAGACCGTTCGGCATCCCGACTTTGGCCAGTTTTTCGCCTTCGGTCATTGGGACATGTGTGCCTTGTGCGACCAATGCGTCGAACGCCGCCACGGATTTTGAAGCTAAATATTTCGCCGTTGCCGGAAATAAAATGTGCGTATTATCATCGCGCGTTTTGTCAGGAATAATCGCGATAACGCGCGCTCCAGCCGGAATTTTCGCTAAGCCTTCGGTGACAATTGAAATTAATTCAGCCTCTGAAAGCTCTAATTCTGGTGCTCCCTGACCAATTGTTAATGCCGTATTTTCTGTGCTCATGGGTAATAAATCTCCGAAAAATTAAGAAAGCTAAGCCTCGCAAATTTGAATTCATTACTGTAGTTGATGCTTGACACAGTTGACAATATCCATACAAAAAAAAGAGAATCACGGGCAACCTGGCAAAAGATCAGGCATCCAAAAACGATTCATTGAGAAATGTGCAAACAATATTTATGCTCAACAAACCGAAAAAGATTGAGCCACCCTTCCTGACTGAGCGTGTTAACAAGCTGTAAAAATTAATTTTGAAAAACAACTTTATTGGAGGAAGTTCACATGCGTAAGGTGTTTCTGTTGGTAGTCGTCTGTTCATTTTTGGCTGTTACCCCACTGTTAGCCGATACAATCAAATTAAAAAATGGAGATCGTTTGACGGGTTCAATCGTCAAGTCCGATGAAAAAACAATTGTTATCAAGACTGAGTACGCCGGAATGGTCACGGTGAATTGGGATGCGGTTTCAGATGTAGATTCTGCGCAGCAGCTCAATGTGTTTTCAAAGAGCGGTCAGAAAATTATCGGAACGGTCGCTTCAACCGAAGGTAAATTAGATGTTACGACCAGTGATTCCGGTAAGGTTTCATTAGCGAAAGCCGATGTTGTCACCATTCGCAATAAGGATGAACAGGCGGCCTGGCAAAGAGAAGAAGATCGTTTCGCTAATCCCAGCGTGCTGGATTTGTGGAATGGATCAGCTGATTTTGGCATTGCTTTCACTTCCGGTAACTCTTCAACTTCGACCACGACTGCCGGACTTGATCTGACTCGCGCCACGCGCCGCGATAAAACGACGGTTTTTTATCGTCAGATTTCTGCCTCGGATCGCAGCGTCACGCCAACCAAAAAAATTGCCAACGCGAAGCGCGCCGGAGTTCAATATAATTTGAATGTCTCACCACGTTCCTACGTGTTCGGGTTTACGAATTTCGATTTTGATGAATTGCTGAGACTTGATTTGCGATTCGTCGCCGGCGGCGGATTCGGTTATAACGTCGTCAAAAATGAACGTTCAAAATTCGATCTTTTCGGCGGACTTGCTTACAACAAAGAAATTTTTGATGTAACACCGAACCCGACAACCTTGGTTCCGAGTCCAACCTATACCACGTTGACACGTGATTCGGTGGAAGGGTTTGTTGGCGAAGAGTGGAACTATAAATTGAACGGCAGAACTTCGTTTTTTGAAAAAGCCGTTCTCTTCCCGAACTTCACAAAACGTGGAGAATTTCGCTTGAATTTCGATGCAGGGATGTCAACTGTTTTGTCGAAATACATTAGCTGGAACCTGACCTACAGCAGCCGTTATTTGAGCAATCCACCGTTACCGGGAATCAAGAAAAACGATACGTTCCTGTCAACAGGAATTCGCTTTACGATTGCTAAGTAATTTAATGCAGAAGCCCGCACACAGTAAGGGTGCCAGTACTCAATGCAGGTTTTCCTGAGTACTAACGCCCTTACTGTGTGCGGGCTTCTGCACTTTTAATTCGGACTACCAAATCGAGCAATGATCGTACTACGAACCTGCTCAATACTTTGTCCCTGCTCTATTTGCAAACTATACGCCATCAAGGCTTCATCAATACAAGTGGAGCATCCGGCGGAATGATCGTCTTCATAACAACTGTGCAGGCTCTTATGTCCGAAGCCTTTGTCGCAATAACAAAAGCAAGGGAGCTGCGCCAGTGTTGCCGGAATTTCCCGCGCGACCTGATATGCTTTTTTGATTTGCTCATTCGTGAATTTTTCCGGCGGCAAGGTCGGAGGCAACGGCTGCGGCAAGCTCTCAGCATTTTTGAAAAAAGCTGGAAGGTCAGGCGTCGGTTTTGCACTCGCCGTCGAAGCGGATGGCGAAGTCGAATGATGATGCGAAGCATCTGCCACGACAGGCGTTTGCGGTGTATTGTTGCAGGATGCAACGAAAATTACTGCTGCCAAAAGAATTAATTTTTTCATGTTCGCCTTCCTATTTTTTCAGCGCGGCTTCAATCGCTTGCGTGATTTTTTCGCCTTCCGGTTTTTCTTTCGTATCGAAGCGGGCAATGATTTTTCCATTTTGATCCACTAAAAATTTATTAAAATTCCAGGTGATATTTCCGGCGAATTCAGGATTTGTTTCCTTGCTGGTCAGGAATTGATAGAGCGGATGCATGTCATCGCCTTTGACGGAAATCTTGGCAAAAAGCGGAAACGAAACATTGAATTTCGTCTGGCAGAAAGTTTTGATTTCTTCGTTCGTGCCGGGTTCCTGCCCCATAAAATTGTTGGCAGGGAAGCCGAGAATCACCAATCCCTGATCTTTGTATTTCGTGTAAATCGCCTGCAATCCATCGTATTGCGGCGTATATCCGCATTTGCTGGCGACGTTGACGACCAAGGCGACTTTGCCTTTGTAAGTGGAAAGTTTGACTTCCTGTCCGTCAATATTTTTGACAGAAAATTCGTGAATGGATTTCGCCATATTCGTGGTGACAGTTGGCGCAAAATTCTTTGCGAGAAGGATTGAGCTGACGACGACAGTTGATAAGCTAAGTAAGAGTAAAGATTTTTTCATACTTCATTTTGGAATGCATGGTGTAGCGGATGCAAGTTTTTCAGTACACAATAGCCAAAATTAATAAAGAGAATGTCACGTTACAACTAAAGTCTTACTTTTTCATGGAACTTCGAGACCACGACACTTGAATTGTGCTAGTGGTAGTCTATTGTGCTAAATTATCCCATTATTATATTCAATATTTTTGAGATGAATCTCAATTCAATTGCAGGTAATTTATTGATGAATTCAAGGAATTTTCACGAATATTTATCAGTCGTCGGGATTTTGTTTTTTGCCAGCAGCATTTTTGCGCAAGGGCAAGAACCTGCGATGATAAATCGTACAGTTGGAATTGTTGACCCCAAGGCTCCCGTAATTTTTGAAGACCTCACGGCGAAAACTCCGCTCGCAAATTTCAAGCATGTCACAGGCGATGCGGAAGTGAATTACATCATTGATTCACCTTCTGGCGGCGTCGCAGTTTTCGATTACGACAACGATGGCAAACCGGATATTTATTTACTGAACGGCACCACGATGAAAGCAATGCGCGGCGAAGAAAAAGCTCCGCGTGCTGCGCTCTATCACAATCTTGGCAATTTTAAATTTGAAGACGTCACTGATAAATCCGGCCTCGCCAACGAACGATGGGGAATGGGCGTTGCGGTTGGCGATTACGACAACGACGGACACGCGGATATTTTCGTCAGCAATTACGGCATCTCGCGGCTCTATCATAACAACGGAAATGGCACGTTTACGGACGTGGCTGAAAAGCTGGGCGTTGCTCGCAAGGGCTGGAGCACCGGCGCGACATGGGGCGATTACGATAACGATGGACGACTGGATTTATTCGTACCGGCGTACGTTGAATTTGATTTAGAAAAATTGCCGCCGAATCCGGCAGAAGTGATTAAGTCAGGCGGAGTCGGACAGAACTTTTGCAACTTTCGCGGCGTCACTGTGATGTGTGGACCGCGTGGACTGAAAGGCGAAAAGGATACGCTCTATCATCAAAAAGCGGATGGTACTTTTGAAGATGTTTGCCAGAAAACCGGAGTCACCGATCCCGGAAATTATTATGGATTTTCCTCTGCTTTTGTGCGGATGCGTGACACGAACCTGCTGGATTTATTAGTCGTCAACGACTCCACCGCCAAACAGTTTTATGTGAATCAGGGCAATGGAACTTTTAAGGAATTAGGTTTGGAGTCAGGGATTGCGCTTAATGACAGCGGTAAGGAGCAAGCGGGCATGGGGCTTGGGCTTGGTGATTATGACAATGACGGCAGGTTGGATGTTTATCTTACCAATTTTTCCGACGATACAAATACGCTGTATCACAACGACGCAGATGGGGTTTTTACGGATGTGACATATCAATCAGGACATGGCGAACCGACGGTTCCGTTTCTAGGTTGGGGAACGAATTTTATAGATTTTGATAACAACGGCTGGCAGGACGTTTTCATTGCGAATGGTCACGTTTACCCCGCCGTAGATAAATATCAATGGGGGACGAGTTTCGCGCAGCAGCCGTTGCTCTTTCGCAATTTGATGAACGGTAAATTTGAACGTGTGGCGGCGGCTCCGAAAAGTGGATTAGCTGGCGCATGGACGAGTCGCGGAATGGCGAAAGGCGATCTCGACGGAGACGGAAAAGTTGATGTTGTCATCAATAATTTCAACGCTACACCAACAGTTTTGCGTAACGTTACGCAGTCCAATAATCATTGGTTCTCTTTGAAATTAATCGGCGATCCGAAGCAAAAAACGCCACGTGATGCGATTGGTTCAATTGCTTTCGTGACGATTGGAAAATTACGCCTGCGCGGTGATGTGATTAGCGGTGGCGGCTATGCTTCACAGAATGATTTGAAGATGCATTTTGGTTTAGGTGAAGCCACAAAAGTGGATAAAATCGAAATTAGTTGGGCGAACGGGAAAAGCGAAATCGTCAATGTT
>JAYTCQ010000072.1:0-6357 GCA_043736395.1 Blastocatellia bacterium
CTTGCGTGAATTTGTTGAGAAGCCGTTACCCCCGCCTGAAACTTTTCCTAGGTTGATAGCGTCAACAATCGCGGCAGAAATGCCTGCATCTTGGGCGCATGAAAAACTACGTTCAGGCCAAGCTATTGTGCTAATAGATGGGGTGGATGAATTGCCCGAAACACGGCGTGATGAAGTGCGTAAGTGGGTTGATGAATTAGTTGGCAATTTTCAGGACTGCCGCTTCATTGTAACTTCGCGCCCGTCTGCCGTTGAGGAAGGCTGGTTAAGTAATGAAGGATTTGAAGATGCCGAATTACAAGCGATGGAAATGACTGACATTGTTTCTTTCATTGATCATTGGCACGCTGCTGTGCGCGAAGAATTGCCGGAAGGGGAAGAGAAGGAAGAATTGCCTGAATTAGCAGAAGGCTTGAAAGCAGAAATTCGGCGCGGCAAACAGAAGCGCGAACTGGCAACCAGTCCTTTGTTATGTGCGATGCTGTGCGCTTTACATCGTGATCGCAAACGCCAATTGCCTTCGGATCGCGTACAGTTGTATGAAGCGTGCATTGAGATGTTGATTGAAAGGCGCGATATTGAGCGTGGCATACAAATGCATAATTACCCATCACTTGGTTATCGGCAAAAACGAGTCTTACTGGAAGAGTTGGCGTACTGGATGTTGAAAAATAATTGGCCTGATGTTGAATGGGCAGACGCAGAAGAATGGCTTGGCAAAAAGCTGCAAAATATGCAGGGCTTACCCACAAATGCGACCGCAGCGAAAGTTTTGGATTTGTTAGTCGAACGCAGCGGTATCGTGCGGGAGCCTGTGCCGGAGCATATTGATTTCACACATAAAACATTCCAAGAATTTTTGGCAGCACATGCAATCATTAATGAAGGAGACACGGGCTTATTAATTGAAAATGCACATAAAGATCAATGGCGCGAAGTTGTTATCCTAGCTGCGGGCGTGACCAAGAAGGAGCGCGAACGAGAAGAGATAATTAGTGGTTTGTTAATACGAGGGGATCAAGAAGTACGACAGCGTTATCAATTGCATCTATTAGCTGTTGCCTGTTTAGAAAATTCCATTAGTTTGAGCCCTACCCTCAAAGCGAAGGTCGAATCTCGTTTAGCGCAATTGTTACCCCCAAAGAATCTTACTGATGCTAAGGCTCTGGCTTCTGCTGGAGAGTTGTCTCTTCCTTATCTAGCAAAATATACTCATCGCAATAGAAATATTACTGTTGCTTGTATCCGCACCCTTATGTTAATTGGGGGAGAAATGGCATTAGACGTATTAGAAAAGTATGCAAAGGACGCTCGTTTATCGGTAAACAAAGAATTATTGAGGGCTTATCAGTCAATAGATTTCGATACAGATTACGGGAAAATGTTTGTCTCCAAAGTTTATAAGAGAATGAACACTTTGGTATTGAGTAATATCGCATCTCTTGCTCAAATTGATTGGCCAACAAATTTACTTTATCTTTATGTAAACGACTGTAGTCAACTTAGTGACTTGACACCACTGATGGCTCTGAAAAATTTGAAGTCAATGTCATTTGCTAGGTGCGAAAGTATTATTGACCTAAGCCCACTTGGTAGACTAACTGATCTCTCTTCACTAACTTTTTACTGGTGCGAGGGACTTAACGATTTAACCCCGCTGGTAGGTCTTACCAATTTGAGATCTCTTACTATATTTGGAGGAAGAAAAATCATTGATCTAAATCCTCTTATCAATCTACCAAAACATAGTCGCATTGTATTACATAGTGAGAATAGTAATTTGATTATTCCTACAGAGCTAAAAGGACGAGTGCATTTATGGACATCCCAAAATACGCTCGAGTACCTAGATTTGTCCTGAACCTAAATAATTATCTTTTGACCTACTAATACAGTTCGCCCAATTTTTTAGATTTGACCCTTTTTCATATTTCATATCCGCTCGAAGTATCGTTTGCGCTCCCAGTCCGTCACAGCCGTATCAAAAGCTTTTTGTTCCGTCCTAAAAAAATGCGAGTAATGCGTGACGACATCTGCGCCAAAAGCTTGTTTTGAAAATTCACTATTTGCAAATTTTTCTGTCGCTTCCGCCAAGGTATACGGCACACGTGGCAAATGTTGGGCGGCGTAAATATCTCCGACAAAACATTCGGGCGGCTCGATTTTATTGGCGATGCCGTCGAGTCCTGAGGCGAGCGAAGCGGCGAAGGCTAAATATGGATTCGCATCTGCGCCGGGGATGCGGCATTCGATGCGGAGGGATTGATCGTTGCCCACGACGCGAAATCCTCCGGTGCGATTGTCGTAGCTCCAGGCCAAACGCGTAGGCGCCCACGAACCGTCTACATAACGTTTGTATGAATTCACAGTTGGTGCATAAAACGGCATCACATCGGGTACGTGAGCGATCCAGCCGCCTAAAAAATATTTGAAAATGTCAGAGCATTTCACGGGGCCGAATTCGTTGTCTCCGGCAAAAGCATTCTTGCCGTCGCGCCATAAACTTAAATGAATGTGACAGCTTGAACCCGCGCGATCCGCCGCAAATTTCGCCATGAACGTGACGCTCAAACCTTGCGCTTCGGCGATTTCTTTCAGGCATTGTTTGTAGACGATGTGACGATCCGCCATCTCTAACGCTTCGGCGTAGCGCACGTTTAATTCGTGTTGCCCCAAGCCCCATTCGCCTTTGGAATTTTCTACGGGGACGCCAGAATTTTTCAGATGACGACGCGCGGCGGCGTTGAACCCTTCGGTGCGCGTACCTTGCAAAATGTGGTAATCCTCAAGATACCAACCCGCCGGTTCAAGGTTCGCGTAGCCTTGCTGATGCGCTTCACCGTAGTTGTTATTGAAGATGTAATATTCAAGCTCCGACGCCGCGAAGCATTCAAAGCCCAATGTTTTCGCGCCTTCTAGCTGTTTGCGTAAAATCGTACGCGGCGCAACGCTAATCAAATCATGTGTCTTGCCATTTTTGACATCGCAAAAAACGAGTGCAGTTTTATCAAGCCAACTCGCCAGACGCAGCGTATTCATATCCGGCACTAAATGAAAATCGCCGTAGCCGAGTTCCCAATTCGCAAACGTATAGCCAGGCACAGGTTCCATTTCCATGTCCGTCGTCAGCAAATAATCGCAGCCGTGTGTGCCGTGACTGATCGTGTCTTCCACAAACATTTCAGCGTCGTAGCGTTTGCCGCAGAGCCGCCCGTAATGATCGGTGAAGCCGACGATGACGGTTTCAATTTGTTCCTGCGCGACGAGTTCGCGCAAGCGCTCTACGCTGAGCATTCCTTTGAGTTGAGTCAATGTAAACCTCCGAGCAAATATCAAAAAGGCGGGAATTTTTTAGACAGGATTTACAAGATTTACAGGATCAATCAAAAGCCTTCTTGTTAATCTTGTAAATCCTGTCTAACTCTTTTTGTTCTTTTCTGTTTTTCTCTTGCTACTTAATTTTCATCGCTTTATGTTCGCCGTTTTGTTGCAGCATCAAATGTGTGACTTTACCACTTTCATCTTTGACAAACGTGATTGTTGCTTCCATTTCTTTCGGGAAAAATTTGGTTTCTGACAAAGGGAAAATTTCGATTTGTCCTTGTCCGGTAGCTTGCGTCATTAATCGGTCTCCGATTCGCGAAACAGTTAAGATGAAATTTGGTGCGAGCTGATAATCACCAACGTAGGCATCATAAATTTTCGGTTCAACTTTGGCGAGAGGTTTCGTCGAAGGGATTTCGTATTTTTCTCCGAGCAAAATCGCGACTAAATCCTTACTGACTTTGCCTGGATTAGATGCGCCGAAATCTGCATTGCGCAAGACGACTACCGTAATTTTTTCATCAGGAAAACGAGCAAGAAAAGTACTGAATCCATTGATTCCTCCGCCGTGCGAAACCTGTGTCCGGGTGTCAGATTTATTGACGCCTACACCGTACGCATAATTATTTTTCTCCGGTGTCATCATCGCCGCGCGAGATTTTTCGGAGAGTAATTTGTCAGAAAATAATGCTTCATTCCACGCGAATAAATCTCCGACTGTTGAATACAATGATCCCGCCGCATACGGCACAGTCATATCCAGATAACCCGAATTGATGGTTTTTCCTTCAACTTCTGAATAACCGGTGGCGCGTAATTTTAAAATCTTGTCGTGCGTGTCGTAGCCTGTATTTTCAAGCTTCAGCGGCTTGAAAATATTTTCCTGCAAGAACGTTTCGTAGCTTTGCCCGGAAATTTTTTCGATGATGTGACCAAGAATGAAATAACCCGAATTGTTGTATTTCATTTTCTCGCCCACGGTGAATTCCAGCGGCTTATTTTTGAAGGAATCCACGAAGCCCGCAGGCGTGACTTTTTGCAAACTCATTACCCGAAATTCTTCCGGCGATTTAACATCGGTATAACTTGGAATGCCAGAGGTATGCGTCAGCAAATGATGAATTGTGACAGGTTCCCAGGTCTTCGGACAATTCTCAACATACTTGCAAATCGGGTCTTTGACGCTGATTTTGCCGCGTTCCTGCAACAATAAAATTGAGGCTGCGGTGAACTGTTTGGTGATTGATCCAAGCCGGAATTTTGTGTTGGGCGTGTTCGGAATATCGAATTCCTGATTCGCCATGCCGTAGCCTTTGGCGAATAAAATTTTGCCGTCACGTGCGACTAAAACAGAGCCGGTGAAGTTGTTTTGTTTCGTAATGGCGGTCAGATATTCATCGAATTTTGGAGTGGCATCTTGCGCAAAGGAATTGACTGTCAGAGCGAAACATAAAACTAAAAATAAGTTTAGAAATTTATATACAGATTTGTTCATTTTTGTATCCTCGTAATGTAAAAACGCCCTTACTGCGTGCGGGCTTCTGCCTTGAGCCACGCGGGGCCGGCGAATCGTTTGCGTTCGAAAAGGCCATACCACAATCCCAAAAGAATCGTCACCTCGATTAAAGTTTTTCCGGCGCGATTATTGTCCGGGATGCTGAGCACGATACTCAGAAATATGACCCAAGCAATAGCAATTACGTTGATGACCAAACTATAGTTCCCCAAATGCCAGGGGCCGCGTTCGATATGATTTCCTTTGCTGCGAGCAACGACTAAAAGCACGACAGGCAGGATATAGGAAATGTATAAACCGATGGTGCTGATCGAAGTAATCACGACATAAGCTCCGCTGTAAATTGCCGCCAAAAATGCTGCGATAGCGCACAGCCAGATCGAATACACCGGGGTCGAATATGCCGGGCTAACGTGTTTCCAAAGCTGCGAAAGCGGCATCCCTTCATCACGCGCAAAAGCCCAAATCACACGCGAAGACCACGTCACGGCAGACAATCCGCAAAACCACATCGCAATCGCCGCGAGCCACGAAAATGCGCTTCCGGCGCGTTCACCTAACGCGCTTACTAAAATGACAATGACCGCCGGAATACTGTTGCCTCCTGCATCTTTGGCGTTGAGCACGGTGGGAATATCTTTGATGGAAAGCGTCACGGCAATCAGCAATAAATACCCAACGATGCTTGAAACCAGCACTGCCATCACCATTCCCCACGGAGCGCGGCGACGCGGATCAACTGTTTCTTCGCTCACGCTTGCGGACGCGTCGTAACCCGTGTAAGTCCACATCGCCTGCAACAATCCGATCACGAATGCCCAGCCGTAGGAATAGCCTTCCGTGTTACTCGTGATGCGTGCGAAGAAAAAACTGACAGGTTGTTTCGGCGCGAAAAATAAACATGCGCCAACGATGACAATGACGCCGATGATGTGAACGGTGACACTGAAATCATTGAGCCACGATACGAGGCGAATTCCGAAATGATTGATGATGCCGTGCGAAAGCAGGATGACGGCGTAAACAAGTAATAGATTTTTTTTATTTGCTTCGAATCCAAGCAATGGTGTCACAAATAATGCGCAGCCATAATCAATGCTTGCAACGGCGGCGATTTGTCCGATGATATTGAACCAGGCGGTGAACCATCCCCAGCCCTTACCGCCAAGCTGACTTGACCAATGATACATCGCTCCTGACGTTGGCAACGCGGATGCAAGTTCCGCCATGCTGCATACAACCGCAAGCGTGAATAGTGTTACGAGAGGCCAACCGCTAGACATTTGTGCAGGCCCGCCCATGTTAAGGCCGTGTCCGTAAAGCAAGACGGCACCGGTCAAAATTGAAATGATGGAAAAGGAAATGGCGAAGTTTGAAAATCCGCCCATTGTGCGGAACAGCTCCTGCGCGTAGCCGAGCTTGTTTAGCTCCTGCGCATCTTCTTTAGCGTTGTGTTTTTCAGTCATTTGTTTAGGGTCCAAAGGTTTGCGTACTGATGAATGCATGCCAGGCATTTT
>JAYTCQ010000073.1:0-19143 GCA_043736395.1 Blastocatellia bacterium
CCCAGGTCGGTACCCACAAAAACTCGGTTGGAGTTTGTCGGATCAACGACAACTGAAGAAACTGGAATATCTGGTAGAGCCTTGGTGGTGTTCCCATCAATCGCAGCATAAGTTGCTCCTCCATCGGCACTTTTCCAAACGTGCTTGTCTCCAAAAGTCGAGTATGTTGCATAAACTACCTGCTTGTTGCCTGGATCAAAAGCAATGGAGGATACATACCCGGTTCGTGCAAAATATGAAAAATGGCCTCCATCTGCAAAAACATTCTCGAATTTATGGATGTCACCCAAAGCAGTTCCAAACGCCACGGTGTTTGAATCCATTGGTGCTACTGTAATTGCGGTAATTGTCCCATTCTGCGCAGTATTTGTTAATGTATTCCAATTCGCTCCGCCGCTACTCGTACGCCACAAAAGGCTTCCTCCCGTCCACATCCGCTGCGGATCACTTGGATCAATTGCCAATGGAGCGATAAAGCCTAACCTATCAATCGCACGGTCAATCCCAAACGTCGCATCCCCCCACGTCTTCCCCCCATCCGTACTCTTTCTAAAATTTCCCCCCGGCGTTGACGAAAACAAAATATTTGGACTCGTCGGGTCAATCGCGACATAGCCGCCGTCGCCTCCGTAGATTTCTTTCCAGCCATTCACTCCAGCCGTGTCGTTGCCGAGCAGGGTTCCGTTGTCCTGCGTGCCTCCAAAGTAGCTTTTGCCGTCGGGGAAAACTGCGCCGTGCCAAAATTGTGTCACGCCGTAATTATTATTCAGCGAAGTCCACCGCACTGACGTATTCGCCGGATTACAGGCCGCTTGCTCCCCAATCGCAAGACTGGCGCGGGCATCGTCCGTCCGCGAGATTCCTCCGTCGCTGCCGACGAACATTTTCTTGTTCGTGCCGCCGTTGTAGTTGGGATGAAAAACGATGATGTGATTGTCGGCGTGGGAATACGATGGATCGGTCGGCTCAGCCCACCAGTACGACGCTAGGCCCCAATTTCTGCCACCGTCATCGGAGCGAAATAAATCAATCCCCCCAACCCAGACGCGATTTTCATCCGTCGGATCAATGGCAATCGCCATGTCGTAATCGCCCTGGCTGTAAAAACTATTTGGCGCAAAATTACATTCGGCGGAAGTCGCCACCAGCGGATTTGTGAACAACAAAGTATTCAATTTTGTTGTGTCAGAATTGCGCACCTGCGTCGTCCACGTCCCGGAATCTCCGCTGGAAGTTGAACGCCACACCGCGTGCAATCCGTATTGATAAATTCCGCGTACCGAGGTCGAAGCGACTGCATAAACGACATTCGGATTCGATGGAGAAATCGCAATCGCGGCGCGATCCATGCCACTTTCGGTATATACATTCGTCCAGATTCCAGCGACGGTTGAGGCATTGTCATTACGGAAAATTTTCGCTGCCGAACCGCTGCCATTGCTGGATGCGGCGAATAAATAATCATTCGTTTTATCTTTGCGAATGACTAAATCCGTACAGCCCAAACCGCCCGAAGCCACCAGCACGTTTTCCCAACTTGCACCGCCGTTAATGGTTCGCCAGATGCCGCTCTTGGTCGCCACATAAATATTATTGGAATTGTTATGGCTGACGATGATGTCGTTCACGTAATAAAAATCAGGAGTATCAGTACTTGCGATTCTCGTCCAACTGACTCCACCATTGACGGACTTGAAAATTCCCGCGCCGCGCAATCCATCGCCGTTGTAATAACCTTCGCCGGTTCCCGCAAAAATTATTTCAGGATTCGCAGGATCAAACGCCAACGCACTCACCGCAATATTAGGCAGCAGGTCACCCACCGGAGTCCAGCTCGTTCCGCCATTCGTGGTCTTCCAAACACCGCCCGCGACTCCTCCGGCGTACATCACATTGGTTCCGGTCGGATGAATAATTAAAGCTCGTGTCCGTCCACCAATATTGCCTGGGCCGAGTGGAGTCCAGTTTCCTAACGCTTCCAAATTTGCTTCGCGTTGTGGGCTGCGCTCCGTTTCTGCGCGTGAAGGCAGGAAGCGATTTTCCTGGCTTGAATATTGGCGCATCTCGCGCATGTGCTCTTTGGCTTGTAAATATTTTTCGACAGGGATTTCAGTTTCGCCAACGGGAACGCGCTTCAGCTTGTAAAATTCTGCGGCTTCGCGTGGTTGATCGTATTTCTCGTGCGCTTCGCGGCGTTCGCGCATTTCAGCAATTTCTTCGGATAATTTTTCTTTGATTCGCTCAGGATTGATTGTAGTTTTTGTCTCCTGTTTGGCGGGAGCTTTTTTCTGTTTGGACTGTGCGAGCTTGGAATTTTTCGGACATGCGGAAAACAACAAAGCAACGACAATGAGGCTCAAAACGGGGAAGATTTGCTTTTTCATAAGAGCACCCTGTATACCATATTACTGAAACGCGAGGAATCTGGAAAGAATTGTGGCGAGCAATGATTGTACTGGTGATGAAAAGGTTGTGTCAATTCATGATTACTAAGCTGGCGTTCCTGTAGTCCCTAAATCAATGGAGCCAATTCCTAGCATCTCACATTGTTGACGCCAGTGCTCCGCTGTCAATTTACCTTCCGCAAATTGTCGGAAGAGGCCGAACGGTTCAATGACAATCCCATCTTTTTCCATTCGTACTGGTTCACCTGGGAGTGCTTTCACGGTCGCACCTTCTCGATATAACAGAACAGCCAAAGCTGCGCCAGAGAGTCCAACTCCTCGTTCTTCTACCTCTTCATCCGTCGGCAGAAGCTGCCCTTTCTTCGTGAGCCGCTTTCCTAGTCCAACCAAATTTTCTGTCCAATCAGGAAATTCGGAGGGCGTCAGTCCGCTTAATTCTTCCTTTCGTTCCTGACAATGTTTTTCCCAAATCGGCATGAAAACGTGAACGCCGGTTTCTTCCCAGGCAAGTGGTTTGAAGGCTGAAACATTGGTCGACGCGTCGAACATAAATTTGAAAAGTTCATTTTCTAAGGCTGGCAAGTCAGTGAATAAGGTCACCGCTGGAACTTCGTCAACTGCGGTTTGCGCAGTTGCATAATCGGGTAAAGTCGAAATTGCTGACAACCGTTCGCGTAACGGTGGATGCGTATCGTAAGTATCGGTCTGACCTTCTTTCAGTTCATGCTCTAATGATTTATTTAGCACTTCGGTCATTTCTGGAGTTTTTAGCAGACGAGCAAAACCGTTCACAAAGGGTGGACGATACCCTGCATCAAGAACGGGAGCGACTTCGCCATGCCAGTAATAATTAAAAGCATCGCTGCCACCGTGAACCAGTTTGAGTCCATCACCTAACGGCTTCGAACCAACGGCTTTGGCTGCGAGCGAGTCAGCCGTGAATTCCTGCTGACGCGAAATTGCATGCGTAATTCGCATGAACATATTGCCGTACCAGATGAATGGTTTTTGCAATGTTGCACTTCGCTCGGCAATTCCATTGATGGTTCTGACAATCGCCGAACGAGTTTTATAAATCCACGGGCCGAGCTTGGTGTCACCGCCATGATAATATCCAAATTCATGCGCCAACACGGCTCGCAATTCCGAGCGTGAGAGTAATTGCAATAACGGTAAACCTAAGCCCATCACGCGACGACTGCCGAATCCCATCACGCCGCCGCGCTGTGCGACCCACGCGTTGACCTCTGGCACTAAATAAACTTCGGCAGGCATTTCCTGTCCGACGGAATTCGCGATGTGCGAAATTTCCTCAAAAAGTTGCGGCTGCTGATCCGCCGTTAATTCCGGTCCCGGTGCTTCGAAATGATCTACACGTGGAATGAGTGACCACAAAATCGCTGCTGCTGAAGCGACGCAAAAAATGTCAGTTGCACGTTAAACCTGCCGAAAGCTGAATAAATCCCATACGGAATCAGCAATAATCCTGAAGCAATAATCAATCCTAATAAATAGAACCCGATCATCAGAACAACGGCTAATGAGGCACGACGTGCAAGTGAAGTAGATGCTGCCATAAAATTAAATCCAGAAAATATTGGCTTCGACGTCAGGCTGAAGGAATTACAATTATTTCTCGAAAATCCAATTCCAAATAGGCGTTACGGAGATGGCATTTTGAGCATACGAAAACTCCGGAATTGGCAACGCGCTAACGCGAGCGTTTTAATGACTACCCGTGCGTAGTGTACTTAGATTGTTGAGTGATGGTCAATAACTTTTTCTGTAAATAAAAAAGCCAGCTTTGTCATTTGGAATCAGACAAAGCTGGCTTTAATTTTTTGAAGAATTGATTCAACTATTGCGCGTAAAAATCTCCGGCGGCACTGACACCTGAATCCTTCGGCGTGTAGCCTTCAGCCTTCAAACATTTTTCGAGCGCGGCCAATAACAACAGCACATTATTTTCGTTGCTGCCCGACCCCATCAATCCGACGCGGAGGATTTTTCCTTTGAGTGCGCCGAGTCCGCCGCCGACTTCGATGTCGAATTCGTTCAGCAAACGCGCACGGACTTTGGCATCGTCTACGCCTTCAGGGACGCTAACGGCGTTGAGCGTCCACAGGCGATTTTCTGGTGCGACGTGCATTCCTAATCCCATCGCTTCAACGCCTGCAACTAACGCTTTGTGATTTTTTTCGTGGCGTTTGGCACGCGCTTCCAAACCTTCTTCGGCAACAATGCGCAAGCCTTCGTGCAACGCGTAATTCATCGTGATCGGCGCAGTGTGATGATAGGTGCGCGGCGTTCCCGCCGGACTATCCCAATACGCGGTGAGCAATGAAGTGTCCAAATACCAACTGCTAACTTTGGTTTTGCGATTTTTTATTTTGGCAATTGCGCGGTCGCTGAACGTCACAGGAGACAATCCTGGTGGGCACGATAAGGCTTTTTGTGTGCCGGAATAGCACGCGTCTACGTGATTGCGATCAATGCCGACGGAGTGCGCGCCGAGGCTGGTTACAGCGTCTACAATTAAATATCCATCGCGTTCTTTGACGATTTCGTGGAAGGGCGCGAGGTCTTGCAACACGCCCGTTGAAGTTTCCGCCTGTACGACAAATAAAACCTGCGCGTTCGAGTTGCGCCACGCTTCTTTGGTTTTTTCGATGTCTACAGGGCCGCCCCATTCGCATTCGACGCGGATTGGTTTAGCTCCGAGGCGCGACACCATTTCGTGCATGCGTTCGCCGAAATACCCGTTAATGCACAAAACAATTTCTTCGCCGGGTTCCAATAAATTGGTGACAGTGCCTTCCATGCCTGCGCTACCAGTGCCGGAAACAGGAATCGTCAGGCGATTATTCGTCTCGAACGCATAGCGCAACATCGTTTGAATTTCATCCATCGTACGAATGAAAATCGGATCAAGATGCCCAACCAGTGGTGCAGCCATCGCACGGAGTACGCGGTCGTCTACGGGAGAAGGACCAGGTCCGAGCAGCACGCGGCGCGGCGGAGTCAAAGCGGGAATTACAGGTGCATCATTCATAAAAATTTTATCCTAAGCTTTCTTAACGCAAAGGGTCAAAGTGGCAAAGGATCAAAGATAATTCGCTGACCTGATTCTTTGTCCCTTTGAATCTTTGACCCTTTGCGTTAATTCTTTCCTCAATAATTTTCTGTCAAAAATTCGAACAAACCTCTTACCACAATTATTCCGAACTGACAAAAATTCATCGTCTAAATTTTCTTCGGATTGCCGCTCATCGCGCTGCACCGAGCGTGTACGCGAACGTGTCAGGATGATAAATTTTCCAATCAAACCAATAATCTTTCAGCACCTGAACGGATTTTAATTGCTTCCCTGCCAACGCGCCACTCACACCTTTACCGCTGAAATCCCACACGGTAGCTGTCTCGGCATCCACGAGCTGCAACTGTTCAGAATCAGTCTTGACTAAAAATTCCAGAACGTGTTCATCCATCGTTCGTTCAAACGCACGCACTGATTTTTTGTCTTCGCCGCTCACCAAAAAAATCGGCGTCGTGCCAATGACATCCAGAATTAATTTTGATCTTTGTATTTCTTCAACCGGATAGGCTTTGGATTTATTGTTGATCGTGATGCCTGCCATTAGCGTGCGCGGAGGAAAAATATCCTGCGAATTTTTCGGCGTGACGACGGGGAATTTCGCGTACTCCTCTTCCCAATTCGCCGCTTCATAATTTTTGGCTACGCGCTCGTCGGGACGAAGAATTCGACCATTGGGATGTTCACGTTTCCAGACAGCAAATGAAACTTCGTCGTTGAAAACTGCATTGAGTTTTTTTCCTTTGAGCGTTCCGTAAATGGCTTCGCCCGTGACCTGTTGCCACCACGAACCAGTTTCGTCATCGCGCATAATGAAATTCTGGTTGTTAATCCCTGAAAGGTGAAACGTTAGTTTTTTATTTTCGATTTCGGATTCCCACACCAGACCGGTGTGACAGAGAGTTCAGTACGTCGCCGTGATTGGCTTCCCACCAACGATGTCCTGCACGACGTGATGATATGCCATTTGCCGCACAGGATAGGCAACGGCTTCGTTATTAATTTCCACCGCCATCACCATATCAGTATTGGCGATAAAAGTGGCTTCGCTGACTTTTGCATACGCTGGATTCGGCAGTGGGTTGAACATCCACTCAAAATGATTTTGCCGCGCCATCCAGGTCGCGGCGAAGGCGAGGACCAATAAGAGTGACAGCAAAGTTTTGCTCCACCAACGCGCACCACGCCACAAATTGTAAGCGAAAAATAATGCAGTCAGCGTGAGAAGAATTGTCACAAGCGGAGAAATTTTTCGCAGCCAGTACGACCATTCTACGCCAGAAGCGGACTGCGCTTTGAAGGGCATGATGACGAAGACGGGGATGAAAACGATGGCTATGGTGAGGGAGATAATCAGCAGAAAAATCAACCACAGTTTCCATCGTCCAGTTTTGTATTTTTCAAATCGAGTTGCGTCCATGATTAAAGGGAAATAGACCACGGATCGGGCGGGTTGTGCGGGTTTACGCGGATCTGAACATGAAGAAAATTCAGATCCGCGAAGACCCGCTTGATCCGCTAAATCGGTGGTCTATTCTTCTCCGTCTAAGGCTTTCGCACTTCCTGAAAAGTCTTCCCGTACGTTTCCTGATAGGTCTTGATTGCTTCATCTTCAGAGGGCAAGCGCAGGCTATCTGTGAAGCGATTCATATACGCGAAATTTCCACATTGCAATAAAACTTCTAACGCACCTTGCGGTGTGAATTCTTTGACGAGAGCGTCGTAATCCGCTTTCGTTAATTTCGCCGGAGCACTGGTAATTTTACGAGCAAAAACAACCGCAGTTAGTTCGCGAGGCGTAAGCGAAGCATCATCTTTTACCATCGCCATTAATTTTGTGTGATCAACGTTGAGACGGCGCAAACCTTGCACCTGATGCAATGTTCAATACCGACACCCGTTGAGCATCGAAATCGCAAACGACACATGCAATTTTATTTCGCGGCTTACGGTGTTGTATTCACGCGACGTATTCGTATACGCACGCCAAGCCTTCGTGATGTCCGGCACCAATAAAAATGCGCGCTGTGAATTCGCCATCCCGATGCCTAGACCGTTAGGATTTTTCGCTTGCGCTTCTGACGCTGCTAACGCTTCAGAGCCTGCGATGATTTGCGCGTCAGAAACCAACGCGACGCGTGCGGCGGGAGCTTCATATTTTACGGCGGAAATTTTTGCGATCGGTTCTTCCATCGCCCATTTTTCAACGGGTAAATTCGCACCTTCGCAGTACCGCAGAAAGTAATTAAAAAACGCCGTTGTCATCGTCAGCTCAACAATTTGTGAGTCGTTGAATAATCCGCTAGCGTTTTGGAATTCCGCATCCGTGAGTAATTTAATGTCACGCGTCAGAAGTTCAGTGTAGCGCAAAGCTGCTTGTTCATTGGTCGAAAGTGATGTCAGGTCGTTTGACTTCATCGCCGCCAGAATTTTTTCGCCTTTGCTGGAAGCTCGTAATAATCGTTGCAGATGAATCGCCGGATACGCGCTGCCGTACACTTGTGCGATCCGCAAACCCATCGCCATTTTAATTTCCGGTGCTACTGTGCCGCCGAAAAGATAGGCTTTAAATGTTGCCGCAAACGGATTTGCGGCATTCGGGAGCAATGCCATTCCACGCACGTAGTTTGGGATTTTTCCAGCTTCGAGGACATCCGCACCGATCATAAATTCAGAGGTAGATTCTGCGAGCGGAACGTTTGATTGTGTGTTGAGTTTTTGTTGTGCTGCTTGATTCAATGTGTCGAGTAACGTCAAAGAATTCTGTGCGAATATTGCAGGTGCGCAGAAAACAACGAGAAGTATTAACAAAGGTATTTTCATCATGTTCCTTACGACTGGAGCGCAAGCACCCCGCTTGCCGCGAGCGCGTGTAACGCCGCTCGCGTTGCGTGGAGGTCAAGTAATTTGTCGGCTTACTTCCTCGCCACTAGCGTTTGCATCGCTTCGCTCGCAAACGGCAAGCGAGTCGCTTGCGCTCCAGTCAATTCTATTTTTCAAGTTTGTAATCCATACTAAATCTTCCAATCAAGATCGTGCCTTTGTCGCCATTTGGCGGCGTAATTAATAACGAACGAATAGGCCCCGGCTTCGTTTGTTTAATAGCTTTCACTGCACCGATATATTTTCCGGTCGCGGCTTCGTAATATTTTACTTCCATCGTGTCATCATCAATGCGCTTATGTCCAAAAACATATTCGCCGGGACTCAAAGTTAAGTCACCAATTTTGATGCCGACCTGCGTGATGAAAAATTGTGCGTACTTGCCATCAGCGGCGTATCCAGCGGTTATCATCACAACGCCTGCGATGAATTTTCCTTTGCCATTCGTCACTCCGGAAGCCGTACGAAATTCCGTTTCGATGCGCTCTTTTTCCACCGGAGCGCGGGCTGGAATTAAGGCTCCTAATTCTTTGCTCGTGGCTGTTCGCCAATCTGATTGCGAGATTGACGGTAGAAAAGAAAAAATGAGTAAAAATAAAATTGATAGATTCATAGTTCACCTGATCCTTATTGCGCTACGAAACTATGCATTATCCACTACCAACTAAAAATTATTATGCACGATAGTTGTTAGTTGAGAATGTGTAGTGTGTAGTTAAAAAATAAAACGCGCCCCAATTTGTATTGTCCGCGCTTCAAACGCCTGCGTAGATTTTCCAAAATTGCCGAGCGATAAATCTGCATTCGGCAAATATAAATTCACATTGTTGAGCGCATTGAAGGCTTCGAATCGCAGTTGTAATTGTTTGCCTTCCAGCACCGCAAAACTGCGTCCGAGCGACAAATCAATCGTAGTATATTTTGGCCCGCGAAATGTATTCCGACCCAGTGTTCCAGAGCTTCCAGGCGTCGGCGCTGGAAAAATATTCGCTGGAAATAATCCGCTCAAAAACGCCTGTTTATCGTATGAAGTTATAATCGCACCTGCTGCCGGAGCGTTCGGGCGATCATAGAATCCGCCTCCCACCGCACCGCCTCCGCCGTCACGATTGTAATCGCCGCCAGCCGGCGAAGCCGCTCCGTTCCAGACAGAAAATGGACGCCCTGATTGCTTCGTAAAAATTGTCGCCAATTGCCATCCGTTGATTACCTGCGAAAACAATTTATTGTCCTGATCAAATTTCGGAACCCACAAGACCTGCGCCGAAAAACGATGTGGAATATCAAACAGCGAAGGCCCTCGTTCACAGCGCAGGCAATCAATATTCACCGCACCTTTGCCCGGTTCAGAGTTGTCAGCGAATTGTCCGGTGGAAGTATCCGACGAAGTATCCAACCATTTCGACCAACGATAATTTGCCTGCAATGAAAATTGTTTGGAAAGATTTCTGCGGACCTCAACGGTCATCCCGTGATAGATCGAATCTACGCCATTCGTCACATACAACAACGTGCTGAAGTTCGGATTGATGCGGTCTTCCTTGCCGTCGAGCAAATCTCCGGCGAAGCGATTCACGTCGTCAATACGTTCCAAATTCACGCCACGCGTTCCGGTGTATCCAACTTCGACGATCCAACCTTTCCACACTTCGCGCTGCAAATTCAAAAACCAGCTTTCGCTGTATTGTGTTTTGATCGTCGGATTCACGACGAAGCCTGTGGGGCGAATTGCGTTCTGTCCGGCGGGAGTATTCACACCACCTTGCGCATTCAATCCACGCGCAAAATCTGGATTGAACGGAACGGGAATTCCATACAAGATTTTCGTACCGATTTTATTTGACGGCTGTACGACACCTTGCAAAGCGTCCGGCGGCAAAGCGCGCGCGCCGGAAATAGATTGTCCGTGATGCGGCTGATACGCCAAACTAAATCCGGCACGAATTGCAGATTTTCCATCACCGAATGGATCGTACGCTAAGCCAATGCGCGGAGAAAAATTTGTTTTCTGTGGTGTATAAAGCCGCTTCACCCGCGTCAAACTTGCGCTGGCTAATCGTTCACGAAAATTACTCCCCGCACCAAAAACTATCGAAGACAAACGTCCTTCGCGTTCAGCAACATCACCAAAATAATCGTGGCGCAGCCCCAAATTTAAATTCAGTTTTTCATTCACCTTCCAATCGTCCTGAAAGAAAAATGCGGTTTCGTGCTGCACAAAATAACGCGGAAAATTTGTGCGCTCTCCTGTGTTTGGATTTACGGTTAATGTTTGCCGAAAGGGTTGATCGGCGATGAAGCTGGCGATGCTGGTGAATGCGTACGTCCCGGCATCCGGCGAAGCAATCGAAAGCCCTTTAAATAAACGACGATATTCCGCTCCCACGCGCAGCGCGTGATGTCCGCGATCCAGCGTCAACACATCGCGCAATTCGTACGTGCGAATTTTCGTCGCGCTATTAAAAAAATCTCCCCAGCCCGCCGTGAATCCTGTCACCGTAATGTTCGGCACTTCGGCTTTGTCATTGCCACGATTTGTCGAAATCGTCTGAAAAGCAAAACGCGCATCATTTACCGAACGGCTGAAAATTTTCGTGTAACCCAAATTCGTATTCGAAAATCTTCCCGCATAAGCGCCTGTCATTCCACGCAGCACACGGCCAAGTCCGGCTTGCGCGACCGATCCGCTGGAGCCGCCATTGTTGTCCGTTTGATTTTCAAAAATGTAGCGGCCATAAATTTTATCTTTGCCTTCGTTGAACGAATGATCGACGCGCCCTAAATATTGATTGAAACGTGTGAAATCATTGATCGTCGCAAACACCGTTCCGTTTGTAGGGATGAACTGCCCGCCGCCGATGCTCAAACAATTATTGCTGGCGGCAGTGCAAGCCGCGACCGTTTGCGGAGCTGGTGCGGAAAATTTTGTGAACAGTTGATTCGCAATAGAATTCGGTGCAGTGCTTTTCACATAATCGCGCAGCTGCGGCGTTTCGACTTGAAACGAAGAAGCACGTCCGGCGGCATTGCGTGTACCTTCAAAACTGCCAAAGAAAAATGTTTTGTCTTTAATAATCGGCCCGCCAATATTGCCTCCGAATTGATTGAAGACTTGCGGCGGAGTTGCCGTTGCAAAAAAGTTTCGCGCATTTAATGCTGCGTTGCGATGAAATTCCCACAAGCGACCGTGAAATTGATTCGTCCCGGTTTTGGTGCGCAGGCTGATCACGGCTCCGTTGCCGCGTCCGAATTCGCTGGAAAAATTGTTGGTTTGAATCTGCACTTCTTCAAGCGCTTCGATGCTCGGCACAATTGCAGGCTCGCCAGAGTTGTTGGAATTCGAATTCATTGCGCCGTCGAGCACATAATTATTTCCACGATAGCGATTGCCGTTGACAGTGACTACTGGTGAGCTGGTGAGCTTGGTCGAGTTTGCCGTGCCCGGAATAAACGTGGCTCCGGCGCTGAGCTTGGTCAAAGCAAAAACGTCACGTTGCGGAATTGGCAATTCAGAAATTTTGCGCTGATCCAATGAATCTGACACGCGCCCTTCCGTAGCAATTTGCACTTGCGCCCCGCCGCCTTCAACGTTGACGACTTCCTGCAAATCTCCGATTTCAAGCTTGATGGAAATTTCCGAAGTCTGTCCGGCATTCAATCGGATCGTACGTTGCTCAAATGTTTTGAATCCTGCGACGCGCACAAAAACTGTATACGCTCCGGGAGCCATTCCAGCCAATAAAAATGAGCCTTTGTCATCCGTCGTCGTCGAACGCATTTGTCCTGTTTCATTATTTTTTGCAACTACCGGCGAAGCGACAATTACATTCGCATCCACATCCGTCACAGTCCCACGCAGGGTGGATTCGGTGAGTTGTGCGAAGGCAAAGATGGAGAAAAATATTAAGGCAATAAAATTAAGAATTATGCGGGACATAAGCAATTGGGTTTGTTTCATGATTTTAAATTTACAATGCCGAACGGAGCGAAATAGTTTATTTCTATCTCGCCCCGTTCGGGTTTTCTGAATTTCATCCCATTGCGCTATCACAGGCGATGCTGACCGATATGTCACAACAATTGCTAGATTGATTAGCGAATAAAATACCACGCAACGACAACCACGTCGTGGACTCTGAGTTTCAAGAAAACATCAAACTTTTGGTGGATTAATCGAGATGTACCAAACCCCGTTGAATGGCTGTCGTGGCGGCTTGCGTGCGGTCGGTGACACCTAATTTGCTGAGGAGAGAATTGATGTGTGACTTCACCGTCGCTTCAGAAATTTTTAATTCGGTGCCGATTTCTTTATTACTTTTGCCGCGCACGATAAGTTCGAGCACCTGTTGTTCACGTCCGGTTAATGGCTCTACAGAAAAGCGTTCAGCGAGGCGTTCGGCAACTTCAGCGGGAATTCTTTTTTGTCCGGCGTGCACGATTCTGATGGCTTCGGTTAAGTCTTCAAATGACACGCCTTTCAAAAGGTAGCTCTGCGCGCCTGCCTGCAATGCGCGAAAAATATCTTCGTCTCCGTCATAAGTTGTCAGCACAATAATCTTCGCATCAGGCGTAATTCGTCGAATGTAATTGATGGCTTCGACGCCGCCAATGCCCGGCATTCGCAAATCCATCAGCGTGACATCGGGCGTGTGCTGCTTGAATAAATCAATTGCCTGCGCCCCGTCGGAGCCTTCGGCGATAACTGTCAAATCGTCTTCAGTATTCAGCAACGCAACTAATCCCTGACGGACAATGCTGTGATCGTCAATTACCATGACACGAATTTGTGGAGAAGAATTCATTGGGTTCCTTTTCAACTTAAATCACAAAAATATCAAGGCTAGTTTTGGTGTGCTATTTCCATCAACATATCGCCTATTCACAAATGCACTGCATTTAATCAAAGCATCAAAGATTTCAGAATTGTTGGATTTAAATTGCTCTGTATTGGTTATTTCAATTTGTAATATTTCGTTTTCAGCAAGTTCAAATTTCGACATTCCGTCGCCTTCATCAAGGTAGGTAAGACAGTCAATCCAGGCATTCATATTGTTCCCGTAAAAATCGGGAAACCCCATTACTTCCTTACAAGTCGAGTGAAATGTCGCCCAATCAATAATTTTTTCTGACTCTAAACGAACTGTAGCCATAAGAATTTTCAGCTTTTAAATAGATAATGGAACCTGCACCGTAATTTCAGTTCCGTGATTCACCTGACTGTTTACTGTTACATTTCCACCGATTTGCGTAGCGCGTTCTTTCATTCCAACCAACCCGTAATGCTTATCGTGCTGAATTTTATCATCAAAACCACGTCCGTTATCTTTCACCGTCAACTGCAAGTTTTTTGGTTCGTAGTTCAACTCAACACTAATCGTTTCAGCCTGCGCGTGCTTGATCGCATTCGTGATTGCTTCCTGTGTGATGCGCAATAAATTGTCTTCAATCAAGCGGCTGAGCTGGCGATATGTGCCGCCAACTTTGACGCTGACCTGCGTCGAAGTGCCTGCCGTCAACTCCTTCGCAGATTCATTCACCGCCGCTGGCAAATCATTATTTTCAAGTGCCTGCGAACGCAAATCCCAGACCGAACGACGGGCTTCATCTAAATTACTTCTCACTAATTGCCGCGCCTGATCCAGCGGCGCTTTCGCGGCTTCCGGCTTAATCGAAAGCATTCGCGCGACCAATTCCAATTGCAAAGAAATGCCCGCCAAGCCTTGCGCCAACGTATCATGAATTTCTCGGGCGAGGCGATTGCGCTCCGATAAGACTGCTGAAAATTGCTGCTCCATGAGCTTGACACGCACACGATAGAAATACCAAATCGCACTTAACGTTGCGGCTAAGCACAGTAAATAAAACCACCATGTCCGATAAAAATGTGGCTGAACATAAAAATCAAACGAAGCCCCACCATCACTCCAAACCCCGTCGTTATTGGCTGCGCTCACTAGGAATTTATATTCTCCGGCGGGAATGTTGGTGTAGGATGCGATGCGGCGCGTGCCCGCTTCGATCCAATCCTGATCGAAGCCTTCGAGTTTATATTTGAATATATTTTTCTGCGGCGCGATAAAACTCAGCTCGGTAAAATAAAAATCAAAGCGCGATTTTCCGGCAGAAAGAATAATTTCATCTCCGTCATGAAACGTCTGATCATCCACGATTATTTTTTCAATCACGACAGGCGCAGACGCAGTGTTGAGCTTGAGATGCGCCGGATCAATCATCGCTACGCCCTTGATTGTAGCGAACCAGAGTTTGCCATCTTCACTCTTCCATCCAGCAGGATGACCGCCGCCGCTGCATTCATTGGTCTCCATTCCATCGGCAGTAGTAAACAAAAATACTTCATTTAATTTCTGCTGAGAAGCCGAATAATTTTCCAATTCTTTTTTATTGGCGCGAATGATTCCTTTGTTCGAACTCATCCATAAATATCCACGATCATCTTCGAGAATGTGATAAATCGCATCGTCTGGAAAACCTTCTTTCGTCGTGAAGTTAGAAAATTTTCCGTCCTTGAAACGATTCAGCCCACCGCCCAAAGTTCCGATCCAAAGTGTGCCATCGCTGTCAGGATAAAGCGAAATAATCACTTCGTTCGAAAGCCCTGAAGCAAGATTGAAATTCGTGAATTTTTTATCTTTGAATTGGCTCAAACCATTCAAGGTTCCGATCCAAAGATTACCCGATTTGTCTTCACAAATTGCTCCGACTAAATCACTGGCGAGTCCATCCATTGTCGTATACGGCGCGAATTTTCCATCTTTGAATTGATTCAACCCGCGCCGTGTGCCGATCCATATAACGCCTGAGCGATCAACGAAAAGCGAGCGGACGTAATCATCAGAAAGTCCGTCTTTCATTGAGTAATTTACGATTTTTCCACCTTGAATCCGCTTCAATCCCGCTGGAGTTCCTGCCCATAAATTCTCCTGCCGATCATTCGCAATCGCCAGAATATCTGTGCTTGCTAAACTTTGTTTCGCCGGAAAATTGATGAGCTGATTGTTGCTCATTAAATTCAATCCGCCTTCTTTGGTTCCAATCCAGACCTCGCCTTTTTTGCCGCCGGAAACTGATCGAATTAAATTTGCAGACAACCCTTCACGAATCGTGTACGTCGTGAATTTTTTAGTTTTCAGTTGGCTCAGTCCGTTCACTTCTGTGCCGATCCAGAGGCTGCCTTCCCGGTCTTCGAAGCTTGATAAAATCGAAGTGTGCGCGAGGCTTTCTCCGGCATTATAAATTTTAAATTTCCCGTCAATGAATTGCGCCAAACCGTTAGAAGTTCCTACCCACAAAATGCCGTCACGATTTTCAAAAATTTGTCCGATGTGATTTCCGGGCAATCCCTGCTTCGTTGTGAAGTTCGTAAATTTTCCGTCTTGCCACTGCGTTAATCCGTTCGGAGTTCCAAACCACAAACGTCCTGCGCGATCTTGTGCAATGACTTCAATATTGTTGTCGGACAAGCCTTCGCGTTTCGTAAAGTGTTCAATTTTTCCGTTGGAATATTTATACAACCCATCCGTCGTACCGATGAAAATTTCGCCGCTGGTTGCTTGAAAAATTGTATGGATATTTCGCGCTGCGAGTTCAGGAATCTGTGTAATTTTTTCGTCTTTGAGTTTATTCAACCCATCCGCAGTGCCGATCCAAAGATTGCCTTCGCGGTCTGATAAAATTGCCTGAATGCTGTTGTGAGATAATCCGTTCACAGTTGAATAATTTGTAAATTTTCCAGCTTGAAATTTGTTCAGACCATTAACCGTCGCAATCCAGATTCCCCCCTTGCTGTCTTCGTACACCGAAGAAATATTATTGCTGGAAAGCCCGTCTTTATTGGTGAAAACAGTGAACGCTCCGTTTAGATATTTCACTAATCCGTTCGGTGTGCTGATCCACAGACCACCTTTCCCCGCTTCCATCAAACCACGAATCTGATGGTTGAGAATTTGCGGCGTATTGTGCCGATCAAAGGTAACAAAATTAATGCCATCAAATCTCGCTAAGCCTTCTTTGGTTCCAATCCAAAGATAGCCGTCACGCGTTTGCAGGATCGTATTGACCGTATTTTGCGGCAAGCCCTGATCGGTTTTCCAGGATTCGTATTTGTATTGTGGCTCAGTTTGCGCGAAGAGGCGGAGGGCGAAAGTAGCGGCGAGAAGAATTGGAAAAATGCGAATTCGCATAAGGGTAAGAAAGGCGTCCCGCCTGTCTGAAATTTTAATCAAGACAGGCGAGACGCCTATCTTACCTTTCTAAGCCGTGAACATGAAACGGTACGCTTTCATTGCTCATTTCTGGGTGTTTTCGCAAAAATTCATTCGCAATGGGAAGTGCTGCCGGATCATCTTTCAGGTCGGAGAATAATTTTGCTTCGCGCTGTGCTTCTTCATTTTTTCCGAGCTTGCGGTAGATCAACATCAGGTTGTAATGCGCTCCGGCGTCCTCAGGATCAATGCTCAGAATTTGTTCGTAGCTGCGTTGCGCACCTTCGTAATCGCGTTTGATTTTGCACAGTTCGCCGAACTGCTGCCACGAAATTCGATCACGCGGAAAGGCTTCCAGTACGCGCTTGAGATTGTCTTCCGCTTCTGCCAGTTTACCAAATTTTATAAATACTCTGGCTTGCTGAAATGCGGCGCGCATATTTTTTGGATTCGCGGTGACGACTTCTTCTAAAATCTTTCCAGCCTCTTCGTAACGATCTAATTCAATCAAGACCAGAGCGCGATTTATTTTCGCCATCGGGCGATAACTTTCATCCATGTCAGCAACTTGTCTAAAAACATCCGTCGCCAGAGAAAACTGCCGATTATCAAATAACGCGATGCCGTAATTGTTCCAACGTCGCCAATCGGGCATTAATCCATTGACTTCGACGGGAGAATTTCCTCCGATGCGCAACGGATATTCTGTGCTCGCCATTGTCACGATTGGGTAGTCTACCGACTTACCCAGCGCGTAGTCCTGAAAGACACGCGTGAAGCGGCGATATTGCACTTTCGCACTTAATTTTAGAGTTCCTGTAATTGCTTGCGGGACGCTGAATTGATACCGCGCGACATCCGAACGACCTGATTGAATCGCGTTATTTTGCGCGATGACTTTTGTTTTCCAGATGTGATGGACATCGTTGTAAGAACCGTCTTCTTTGACCAGATAGCTTCTGTAGTTGTGCGACGAATCATCCAGATAACCATTGGGCTTCAAATAACCTGAACGAAAAACGGCTTTGCCCGTTTCATCCGTCACATTAAATTCAACCCAGGCGTCATAAAAATCACGAAGTTCCGGCGGAAAAGAATGCCCGATATTTTTATTGGTAATCACGACATCAACTGTTAAAGCATCTCCGGCGTTAATAGTGAAATTGCTTTTATTTAAAGGCGCGATGACGTCTTTGACAGTTTCCGTGTTGCCGTCACCGTTGCGCGATGCTTTTTTACGAAGCGCGAAAATATCAATCCCCAGCGCATCATTTTCCAGAAACTTCTTTGTCAGTTCCAGTTGATCATTCCACTTATAAAAATATGGGATCGCCGTGTTCGCCCCGGCCCAACTATGATTGGAAAGCTTGCCCTCTTTCGTCGCAAAATCATATTTCGTGACCGGTTCTTTTTTCATGTGACACGAATTACAACTCGCCTGATCGCGGACATAAAACGGATGCGGAGATTCTTTCGAAAATGACGACAACTGATATTCATCGCCGACCGCAAACGCCCGAATAAATTTGTAATCGTTCAGCTCCTGCGGAACCTGCGACTTATGACACGAAGCGCAAAATTCCTGTGTCTTCATCACCGGACGCATCACGGCGCGACGATGCGAAGGTACGTCGTCCAGGATTTCCTGATCGGTCACACTCAATAATCGCGTCCCGTCTTCTTTCACGAGCAAGGCCGGAATTCCCATCACATATCCGCCGATTCCCTGCTTCGTAGCTTTCTCAATCGAATGGCACACCATGCACGAAACACCATCATCATCGAATGGACGTTTAACTTTGGAATCCTTCGTCAACGATCCCGTAAACACTGCACCGGGATTGTGGCAGGATTCGCAGTGCCGCGTGTATTCAATGCCACGCTGAGTGGTGAGGTCTTTAACGTTCTTCTGATAAAACGGTTCGCGGAAGGCGTTACGATGCGCTGAACGTTGCCACTGCGAATGCGAAGCCGTATGACATTTTGCGCAACGATTGGCAGAAATAAAATATTCGGGCGGAATAAAAGTTCCGGTACTCGTCGTAGCGTTGCTGGGCTTGAAGGGCGTGTCGGCTCCGAATTTAAAGTCGTAATTTTTGCTGATCTCTTCGTGGTATTTCGCCAGGTCGCGCTCGCGTTTTTCAGCCAGATTTTTTCCGGCGATCCCACGCACATACAGCATTACGACAAGCAGTGCAAAAGCTACAACTACGATTTTTTGTATCACGTTACGATCTGCAATTTTGCTCAGCATAAGTTGCCTCAAAAACAAAAACTTCCAGGCAGGATGGGCAGGATTTATCTCAAGATTAACAAGCAAGAAGCGAATCGCTTAACCTGGCAGAGTCCCTGTTAATCCTGAGATAAATCCTGTCAATCCTGTCTAAATTCATTTCGCGCCTTTACCCTGCGTCACCGTCCAGACGCGATCAACCGCATTAACATTGACGATTTCGCTTTTCCCGTTCGCCCAACTAATTTCGATTTTATCCACTTTTGTGGCTTCACCTAAACCAAAATGCATCTTCAAATCATTCTG
>JAYTCQ010000074.1:0-16052 GCA_043736395.1 Blastocatellia bacterium
GGCATTTTGCGTTGCGAGGACTTACTCGCCGTGATTGGCATTTCTCAAGTGATACTGTATGCTTCGTACCTTCAGAGAAGAAATATTCAATTAACACCAGTATTACTAATTTCATTCGGAAATTGCATTCGAGTTTGCAACAAAATCAAGGTCTGGCGCTGGATTCTATGTGACCGCTTCCGGCACGTCAAACTTTGAAGTGCGCAGAACTTTGAGCTGACAATTAAGGCAGAATTTACGAGCGTTTAATATGCCTCGAACACCACACTGGTAACATCACAATTTATTTATCAGAATCTGAACACTACCAAGGAGAAGTCAAATGATCAATCGTCTGATCAATCGAAATTATCTGAAGCAAGCGGGATTTATCTTCGTTCTTGCCTGTCTTTTAAGCACACAGGCCATGGTTGGTTTTGCGCAATCCACTTACGGCACAATTACCGGGACTGTGACAGACCCGACCGGCGCGGTAATTCCTAACGCTACCATCTCGATCACCAACAAAAATACACAAATCGTCCGCACGATCACGACCAACGGCGAAGGCATTTACCTTGGCGTAAATCTTGATCCAGGCGTTTATCGCATCGAAGCAACCGCCGCAGGATTTGCCAAATACGCTCGTGAAACTGAATTGTTGGCACGCCAAATTGCTCGCGTAGATATTAAAGTTGAAACTGCCGCGATGAACGCGCAAGTAGATATTATCGCCACCGGCGCTATCACAACGGAAACGCCGACGATTTCTGATTCAAAATCAGGACGCGAAATTAACGGCTTGGCGCTGAATTTTCGCGCCACAACTTCACCGAGTCCAATTGTAGTGGCGACGCTCGCACCTGGTGTGCAACAGGATCGCGCCGGAAATATTTCGGTCGCGGGCGGACAACCGTATACGACTTCGTATTCGATTGATGGCATCTCAACCCAGAGCGTACGCGGCGGCGCGGCTGTCCGTGATTTATTTCCTTCGGTTGAAGGCATCGCCGAATTCAGAGTCAGTTCCAGCAATAACAACGCTGAATTTGGACAGATCAGCGATGTGACGACGATTTCAAAAAGTGGTGGAAACAATTATCACGGCGCGGGATTTTTATTTCATCAAAACAGTAAGCTGAACGCGACGAATCCGTTTGGCGCAGTCGCCAATGGTAAGCGCATTTATTTCCCCGGACACGCCAACAGTTTTGGCGGAGCTATCGGCGGCCCGCTGAGCATTCCGAAAATTTACGATGCGCGCAATCGCACCTTTTTCTTCTTCGATTATGAAGGCGTTCGCCGCGGTGATCCGTTGCCAATCAATCAAATTGTTCCGCCGGATGCGTTTCGCAATGGTGATCTTTCCAGCATTACAACCGCGATCAGGAACCCATTCACAGGCGGCACGTATACCAACAATCAAATCCCCGTGAATCCGGCAGCCGCAAAAGTTTTAGAACTGCTTTATGTGAAGCAGAATCAGCCTTCCGGCGCGGCGATCAATCGTCCGAACTTTGTGTCGAGTGCAACAAATATTTACACCGTGAACGGTTGGGATTTGCGTGGCGATCATTCCTTCAACGACAACCACAAATTTTTTGTTCGCTTCACGCACAAAGATGTGCAAACGGCTGGCACGGATGGTGGGGCCAATTTCAATACGAAATTTGGGGCATACACCAACAGCACGAAAGTTCGAAATTTAGCCGGTTCGTATAACTGGATTGTCCGTCCGAATTTAATCAATGAATTTCGCGCGGGATTTTCCATTAACGATATTTTGCAGGATTATCCCTTAGCCAAACAGGGTGCGCAGATCACGCAATCCATCGGGTTGACGGGCTTGCCAAAACCTCCGGAACTGGGCGGAATTCCAAACTTTAGTTTCAGTGACGGTTCGTTTATTCAGACGAACAGCACAGGACGTCCGCATTTCACTGGTAACAAGACGTACCAATTAAACGACAGCATAACGTGGACAGCAGGGCGTCACACGATCAAAGGCGGCTTCGATGTTCAGAAGCTGAAATTTCAGGATTATCTAAGCTTTTTCGCCGGTGATGACTTCGGCGAATATTCGTTCACAGGTCAATATACCGGAAATGCCTTTGCAGATTTTCTGGTCGGATTACCCTCGGTCACAACGTATGCCGCGAACGGCCCGGACGTGAAACCGTTTGCGTATCACTACGCCGGATACGTGCAGGATGATTTCCGCGTCTCGCCAAAATTGACTTTAAATTTTGGTGTGCGTTATGAATTGCATCCTCCCTTTAACGATGAAACAAATCAGTTAACGAATCTTGATCGTAAGACAAAAGGTGGTCGCGTTGTGGTGCCGAATGCTGCCGGACTCGCCCTGGTCTCCCCAGCATTTCGTGCTGACATAAAAAACACGCCAATCGTCATTGCCAGTGAAGCGGGCTTGCCTGAAGGCTTGCGCGCAACTGATAAAAACGATTGGAATCCACGCTTTGGTTTTGCTTATCGTCCTTTCAATGACAACAAGACTGTCATTCGCGGTGGCGTCGGTGTCTACACCGTCACGGTGCTGGGCTCAGTGCTGTATTCATTGGCTGGAATCGCCTCCAGCAATGCGCCGGTGTTTCAAAATTCAGCCCCGGGCAGCACAACTTACCGGTTGCAATTACCGAATGCGTTTCCCGCTACAACGACAGTTGGTTCAGGCGGAATCCCGGATTTTCGTCGTGCCAATCAGACTGATTTAACTGACCCGTATGCGATTCAATGGAACCTGACGATCGAGCGTGAATTGTGGCAAAATACAGGTTTACGCTTAAGCTACATCGGATCAAAGACGCGGCAGTTGGTTCACAGTCCTGACTTGAATCAAGTGGCTCCGAACACTACCGGCTATGCGCCTTTGGTCGCGACAGCTGCCTTGCGCCAACAAAATTTGTTGTACCCGAATTTCAATGCAGTGATGACTCGTGACAATGGCCCGACAGCGCGGTACCACTCCTTCAGTGCTGAGCTTTCACGGCGCTTCAGCAACGGTACGAGTTTCCAAAGTTCGTATACGCTCGCGAAAAATTTATCGAACGCAGGCGGCCCCGCACCGGGCGGCTTCGCAGCCGAAAATGGCCCGACCACGTTGAATATTTACAACATCAATGCGGATTACGGCGATGTAGCCTTCACGCGTCGGCATCGTTTTTTAACCACATTTTTATGGGAGCTGCCCGTTGGAAAAGGCAAGAAATTCCTGAACGGAATTAACAGCGTCGGCAATCAAGTTATTGGTGGTTGGGGCATCAACGGAATTTTATTATTCCAGAGTGGGCCATATCTGACGCCGACATTTACTGGCACTGATCCTTCGGGAACAGGCGTACTGGTGCGCGGTGTGACGACGACACAACGTCCTGATCGCATTGCGAACGGCAACATCAGTAATCCCACGATTGATGCGTATTTTGACAAGAATGCGTTTGTTCGTCCCGCCAGTAACATCGGACGTTTCGGAAATGCAGGTGTAGGAATTTTGCGAGGCCCTGGCACCGAAGTATTTTCGATGACACTGGGCAAGCAGTTTTCAATTACTGAACAATTGAAATTACGCTACGAAGCGGCGTTCTCAAATTTATTCAATCATCTGAATCCAAATGTTCCAGGCACGTTGAATATTACATCTGCCGCCTTCGGTCGTATCACTTCTGTACAAACCGTTGATCAGGCGGGGCCGCGCGTAATACAGATGTCGCTGCGAATGTCGTTCTAAAGGTACGATAGGCGTTCCCGCCTGTCGTTTTTATTTACAATAAGCGTCTCCGCCTTTCGGTGTCTTGAACAGGCGGGACGCCTATTGTACCTTGCACTCATGCCAGAAGACCGCCTCTACTCATTCGCCGATTTATCCTCGTACACTTTCAAGCAGCGCATTATCATCCGCAGCGCAGGCGTTGCCTTGTATTGGTTAATAAAGGTCATCGGCGCAACTCTCAAATTTGAAATTAAAGGCTGGGAAAATTTCGACGAAACGAAGCCACAGATTTTATGTTTCTGGCACAATCGAATTCCGATTGCCACGTACTTCTGGCGGTATCGAAAAATCATTGTGATGTCTTCGCAGAGTTTCGATTCGGAATATATTGCACGGTTTATTCAACGCTTTGGATATGGCGCAGCCAAAGGAAGTTCGACGCGTGGAGGCAAAGCTGCCTTGATTCAAATGATTCGTGCCGTCCGGGAAGGGAAGAGCACAGCATTCACGGTAGATGGCCCGCGTGGCCCCATCTACGAAGCCAAGCCCGGAGCCATTTTATTAGCCGCAAAATCTAATGCGCTGATTGTCCCGTTTTCAATTTCGCTGAATCGTTATTGGCAGTTGCGCAGCTGGGATCGAATCCAAATTCCTAAGCCGTTTGCGCGTGCAGTGGTAGTGATTGGAAAGCCGATTGAAGTGGAAGATGATTCTGATTCGCACGATGCTAGTCATCAGGAATTGCAAAAATCCTTAGAGAAGTTGCGCGATGAAAGTGATGGTTTTTTTGCCGTGAATTTCCACGAATCTAAATGAATCTTATCGCCACAAAAAGCACAAGAGACACAAAACAATCCAAAACATTTTTTGTGCATTTTGTACTTTTTGTGGTTAATCCTCAATAACTGGTTCTTAGCGTCAACGCCCGCCACAAAACAATTCTTCGTTGCTTTGAAATAATCAACATTCCAACGCCCAACAATAAATATAAAATACTGAAAGCCAGCCGAACTTTGGGATCAGGGAAAAATAGTTGCGCGGTAAATAATACGAGCAACAGAATGGCTTCGTTGAGGTTCAATTTGAAATCCGAAATCAGCACTGCTGCGAAAAACGATTGCGCGGAGGTCAGCAACAATTCTTCTTTCTGCATCGCATCCAAAATCATCGGATGCATTCCCGTGGACGCTAAGCCGTACACTAATGGAATCGCGCCTACCAGCAACGTCCATTGATTAACTTTGGAAGAAATTAACGCGCCGAGTCCGGTCGAACCTTTACCCTTCAATGCGAACAGCAAAGCGATCAATCCTTCCGGCGATTCCGAAGCCAGCGGAGCCAGCCATTGCACCAGCAAAAATTGATTGATGCCGTACGTGGTTCCCGCCGCTTTCAAGCTCTCAGCGAATGGCTCAGCCGAAATCCAGATGACCCATCCGGCAAAAGCAAACATCGAAACGACCACCAGTCTTCGCGCTCCATCGCCGAGCTTTGAATCAATCAGCGCCGCGACGCCTTCTAATTCCTCATCGTGTTTTTCGCCCTGCATCGCGCGTCCGGCGTAAAAGAAAAACATCGCAAATAACACGACGGTATCCACCCAGGTCAGCGTTCCTTTGATCGGAATGATCAATGTATAAATCGTCGCGAGTAACAGCAGACTAAGTTCCAGCCCCTGCGATTGATCAAGCTGGACGGATCTCCTTTTATGTTTGAGGAAATAAACGATGACGACAATTGCCCAGCCGAAGCCAATCAGAATACGGTTCGCTCCGGTCATATTGGCGATGGATAATCCTTCGTGCGTTCCGGCTTTGCCTTCCATCCAGGCGTAGTGCAATCCAATCGCGTATTCCGGCAGCACACTGATGAGCGCCAGAAAAATCAAGGCGAGAGAACGTGGAATATCACGCTCAGATAATTCCGCCCCCCAGCTCAAAGCAAAAGCTGCCGCGACGATGGCAATGCCGGAAAGTACTGAGACGGTGACGGGACTTAGATGATGGCTCTGTCCGGTGAGAACTAAGATCACCCAGGGGACAGGGATTAAGAGTACGAGGATCAACCAAATTAGTGTTTTCATTATGCTTTCAGATTTTTTCCAAAATGTCAGTGTAAATAAATTTTCGTGTTCTCAAAAGAAACCGATTATGCCGAACAAATGGAAATAATTGAAGAGGCGGGCAACGAATGAGGCGCGACGATCCGGGTACGTTCTTATAGGTATTTTCCGCCTGATGCGACCAAGCTATAAATCATTGTTCATTCGCAATTGTTCATTTTTAATTATTTTTCGGGGGGAAATCAGTATTTATTGCTTAACAACGGTATTCGTTGCGCAGATGTGAAAAAAACAGATAGGAAAAAAGGGACAGAAAAAAATCGTACACCACGGTTCGGTTTGAGAGCACTTCGAAACCTCACAGGGCTACAATTTTTTCTGTCCCCCTTTTTCCTGTCTGATTTTTCTGCTCGCTTTCTAACAAATCACGCCTTGACGGATTTTTTACGCATTGCGCTGATCTTTTGCGTTTCCAGCAGGTGGCGAGTTTTTTCGATTTCCGCAACCAGCAATTTTTCATCCGGCAGCGCGACACGATATTCCGCCGCCATAATTTTATTCGGCAAACCTTCGAGCGCATATCGCGCCAACGCTTCGCCTTTGCTGACACAAAGAATTAATCCTACCGGAGGATTTTCATCCGGCAACGTCCAATGTTCACGGGCATAATTGCAGTACAAGTGCATTTGCCCGCGATAGCTTTCTCGGAACTTGCCGAGCGTCAATTTCACCAAAACCAAACAGCGCAATTTGCGGTGATAGAAAACACGATCCAGCGCAAACGGTTTGCCCGCCAGACGCGCAGGCTTTTTCGGCTTCACCAACGTGAAATCCAACTTTGGTTCGACCAGCAACCATTCAAGTTGATTCAGTAATTGTTCCCTGAGCGTCGCGCCGGGGAACGGATCGCTAAAGCCGAGAATACGCGTGATCGTCGGGTCTTTGAAGCCAAGCTCAGGTGAGATTTGCGCATCAGGATAAAGTGGCGTGATGATTTCGCGGACGGCTTCAAACGCTTGCTGGCGACTGGTTTCGACTACTTCAATGATTCCGTTGAGAAAGCTATCGTAGCCAAGAATCTCATTATCATTTCCAAAAGGCTTTGCGGTAGTTCGGTTCATTGCATTCTCCAAATTTTCAACGCGCAAGTTAACGCATATATTTTCGCCGAATGGCCAACACCAACAATGCCGCTTGCAACGGAGCCAGAATTGTTTCCAGTCCTACAAACAACCGCGCCATCGTTGTCACCGGACGCGGCTCTGGTTTTTGTAGTGAGGCAGTTTCCAATGAATACACCAGCGTAGCGAGAAATTGTTTTGCCTTATTTTTCTCTAGTGCGAGCATCACCTGAATCGGTGCGCCAATTTTATTTTGAGTTGTATCTTTCGACGAAGCGAACCCCGTGAACCAATACGGCACACACGACAAAAATAAAATTAATAGCAACCATACAGTTGCAAGACCGACCCGTTCGCCGTAACCGCTCAATGCCCAATACCAAAAATCCAACGTCCAGAATGCGCGTCCATTGAATTTTTCCAATCGCCGCAAATCCATCGAATTGTAACGAAACTTCGTCGCATCAATGTAGCGATTATTTTCTTCGGCATTCATTGCTAATTGCCGATATGCAGTTGAAAGTAAGCGATCCGACTTGCTCGCTTCGCGCTCCTGCTCAAAGGTAAACTTGTCCCAACCCACATCAATAAATTCAAACTTGCGCGGATCAGTATTGATGAACCAATGCGGGCGTAAACTTACCGAATGAAACGAAAGTCGCTCCGGTTTTTCAATTAGTAGCGAGTCAAGACTAAGACTTGCCTCCTCACTAAACATCGTTTCGTCGTTGCCCTCGTGAAACCTTACATAATCTTTGAACTGTGCCTGTACGAATTCTGTTTCATTTTTAAATTTCGTACCCTCAAACCGCGTCAATCCACTGAATACTGTCTTACTAAATCTCGCAGGCATTACAAATGTAGTATTCGAAAATATAGCTTCGTCACCAAACTTTGCAGAATTAAAGAGGGCTTCACCGTTGAATATCGCATCATCAAACCAAACATTTCTAGTAAATGTTACATCCATAAAGTTCACTCCGATGAACTCCACAGAGTGAAAATGCGCGGTACTAATGAACGTCGCATATGAAAATTTCGCATTAGAAAAGCGCTCGGTACCTTTGAATTTCGCATCTTCAAAATGCGCTGCGTTACTGAACATTGCATAGGAAAAGTTCGCATTTAAGATGAACTCTGTGCCCACAAACCAAGATTCATCACTAAATGTTGCATAACTAAAACTCACCTCACAGCAGAATTTTGCCGATCTAAAGTCTGCTTTACTGCTAAACGTCGCTGAATCAAAGTTTGCCGCTGTATTAAAGCAAAATCGTACTTCTTTTGGTCTTTCATATAAGGAGAAATCCACTACTTCAGGAAAATAGACACCGCAAAAATTATAATTTTCGGAGTCAATTTTTTTCTTTAGCTCAATGCGAAACTCATCCACTTTATTCTTGCTCGGATAGTGCATCACACAAAAAAAAATTCCCTCATGTTCGTAAACGGCATCACCGAAACACGCAGCTCGCGCATTTGCGAATTGCTGCTTTTTACTCTCGCTATCGCCGATACTCGCTTCTCGCCCTTTTTCACGCCAAGAGTTTTGAATTATTCGGTCGCACGCGCAAATGTTTTTGGTTACAGGCACGCTAGGGATTGGTGTGGAAGTATCAAGCATAGTATTTATTTTTGTGGACGATTGACGCGAATCAACTCGCCTTCAATCACAGATTCAGCAGTAATGGCTTCGTGTATTCGTTGCGCCTGACCAATAAAACCAGCATCGTACGTGCAAACAATGATGCCAGAATGATTCGGCTGATACTTATGCAAAATGATGAAATTGCGGCGATTGAGTGTTAGGACAGCACGTTGTTCATTCGTAGCAAATTCTAAAACAACGTCGTCAGGGATCGCTTGATCGGCGTTTCCAGCTTCCTGCACGGTCAAAACGTCATGTCCTAATTTTCGTAATTCTTGTACAACTGGCAGAGGAAAATTTTCGTTCGAATACAATCGCGCCATCACCTAAGCCTCTTCGTTTTCCTGAATTTCCTTTTCGATCTCTTCTTTGTGCGAACGCACATACGCCCACGCGTTGGCTAAGTCTTCAGCGCGTAGTGTTGGAAAAGCTTTGAGAAGATCGGATTCGTTTGTGCCTAATCGTCGCGCTTGTTCCAGCGTCCAGACAGGAATTCGAGTGCGAACGATTCGTGCTGCACCGCCGCAAACTCCGGCAGTACTTTCGATGCCAGGGAAAGAATCTCCGAGGTCTTTGACGATCCATTGCAAGACCTGCGCTTTCTCGGCGCGGCTCAATAGCGAAATAAAATTTTCAGCTTCAACAACTCCGTTCATAGCTTTTTATCCTCAAAATATTTTTACATTTTAGCATACGCCGCGAAGTTGCTGAACGTAAATTCCTACAAATAAAACCGAGGGATTTGAACCCGCGAAGGCGGGTGATCAGCATATAGCCTGGGGTGGAGCGAGCACGCGGAACCCCAGGAATATTGGCGAAAAATTATGAAGCCCGCGAAGTCGGGCGATAGTCATTAATCATCTGTCACCCGACTTCGCGGGCTAAAATTTAATGCGACATTTTACCTGGGGTTGCGGCGCGGCGCCTTCACCCTAGGCTTTATGTTGGTCTCCCACTTTGCGGGCTGTAGGAACTGTTCGTTCAAATTTTAGGGCACGACTAACGTGGGTATCGCCCATCTCTCATTAATTCCTGTCGTTGATTTACACGTACAGGATCATTCAATTTCAAGGCTGAGACAGTAGCGCGTCCTACGCGGGTTTTGCCAAGCAAGAATGCACCTAATAATTCAAAGTGTTCTGTCCAATCTTGTAAGCGAGGATTAAAAAGCGCAGCGACTTCGTTCTCAATTGGATCAAGCGCGGCAACTTCAGAGCCTTTGTGTTTATTGCATTTGAGGCAAGCCAGCGCGAGGTTTTCGCTGATTGTTGCGCCGTTATATTTTAGCGGGATAATGTGATCAATTTGATGACTGAAATCAGAATCATCCTGATGAAGCAAGCAATATTCACAAAATTGCTTTGCTCTTTCGATGACAAGTTCTCGGAGCTGGGCGGGGATTTTGACTGTAGGCATTGGTTGTAATTTTACGGCTGTGTCGTTCGTCGTGCGCGTAATTTTAAAGAACTCATCACATCATTTGCCTGCTCAAAAGCGTCCAATTCTGTCAGCTCTTCGGCGGTGATTTCGCCTTCACGGTTGCGGTCAAGCAATTCCTCCAATCGTGTTTGCAATTCTGTAGAAAACTGATGCGCGATTATTTTTTCCGGTGTCGGTCCACTTGCCAAAAAATCCATCATGGCTTCGTACACGGGAAAAGCTTTGGTGAGTTTTGCAGCACCATTTTTATTGGAAAATAAATCTACAGTTTGCGCCAAGACATCAGGCAAACGATTACCGAGCGCAGCAAATTTAGGAGCCAATGAATCTGGTACTTCAAGTGTAATGGTAGTCATAAAAATTTCCTTTTCGATGAGACAATCATTTTAGCATATGCCACAAAGATGCTGAACGTGAATGCGAGGTACCGTAGGTGTCTCGCCTGCGACAGCGCGCGTCCGCGTCGCTGTCTTGATTGCGCAAAAAATTTGCTGCGATGATAGGTGATTTCTGCGCGAGATTCTGCGGCATTGCTGCGCTTGCCGCAGGCGGCAGGCGAGACGCCTACGCTACATCAAACTCACCGGATCAACTTCAACATTCAGCATCCGCAAATCCCAATCGCGTTCTTTCAATCCCGTCATTGCGGCGTCCAAGGCTTCGCGGGCGACTCTGCGGTTTTTGGTTTTGATCAATACTTGAAAGCGATGTTCGTTTTTGATGCGGGCTAAGGGAGCGGGAGCGGGGCCTAGAATTCGCAGCGCATTTTCGCTGTCGGCGGCTTTCATCAGGCGTGCGAATTCGGCGGCTACGGTGGAGGCTTTGGCGTATTCGGTGTGATGAATCAGGACGTTAATCAACGCGACAAATGGTGGGTAGTGCATCTGCTGCCTGAAATGAATTTCGTGTTCGTAGAATTTTTCGTAGACCTGTGCCTTCGCAAATTCCAGCGCGTAATGTTCGGGATGATAGCTTTGCAAAAGTACGCGACCTGTTTCTTCGCCGCGTCCGGCGCGTCCGGCGACTTGTGTTAGCAATTGAAATGTTCGTTCGGCGGAACGAAAATCCGGGATGGCTAAACCCGCATCTACGGAGATCACGCAGACCAAAGTGACGTTATGAAAATCGTGTCCTTTGGCGATCATTTGCGTACCGACCATCAGGTCAATGGAACCTGCTGCGAACTCTCCAAGCAGCTTTTCAAAGGCTCCACGTCGGCGCGTCGTATCGCGGTCTAAACGCGCGATACGCATTTCGGGATAGAGTTCCTGCAACAACGCTTCGATTTGTTCAGTGCCTTCGCCGACATAATGAATAAAGGCTCCGTTGCACATCGGGCAGGCGCGGGGGATTCGTTCCTGATGATTGCAGTAATGACAAATCAGCCGCGCATCGGCTTTGTGGTACGTCAAAGAAACATCGCAATTTGGACATTGCGCTTTGTGTCCGCAGCTCCGGCAGAGCAAAAATGTTGAGTAGCCGCGACGGTTCAGCAGCACCAATGTTTGCTTACCATTGAAGAAATTTTCCTGAATCGCGGCTTTCATTTCATCAGAAAAAATTTGCTGTTTTCCGTGCCGCGTGAAGACTTCGCGCATGTCAACAATTTCAACTTTAGCCATCGGGCGATTGTTGATACGTTCATCCATTTGCAGGTAAATATATTTTCCGGTGTGCGCGTTATGAAACGATTCCATCGAAGGCGTCGCGCTGCCGAGGATGACTACGGCATTGGCTTTGAGCGCTCGCATGATGGCGGTGTCGCGTCCGTGGTAGCGCGGTTCGGAGTCCTGTTTATAGGCTGATTCGTGCTCTTCATCAACGATGATGAGTCCGATATTTTCTAGCGGAGAAAACACGGCGGAGCGTGCGCCGATGCAAATTCTCGCTTCACCCGAACGCATCCGATTCCATTCGTCGAGGCGTTCACCTTCTGACAATGAGGAGTGAAGAATGGCTACGGCATCGCCGAAATGTTCAGAAAGTCGTCGCGCAAACATCGGCGTCAGAGAAATTTCCGGTACGAGCATCAGCGCGGTTTTGCCTTTTTCCAATGTCGAACGCATGGCGCGAATGTAGACTTCAGTTTTGCCGGAGCCGGTGACGCCGTGCAGCAAAAATGCCGCGTATTTTTCTTCATCAAGTTTTTCGACGATGGCATCCAGCGCGACTTGCTGCGAAGGCATTAAAGCTAAATCATCTGCCGATAAATTTTTCAAATGCGCCAACGGATCACGGCGAACTTCACGCGTGAAGATTTCAATGTAGCCCCGTTTTTCAAGGGTTTTGATGACAGAAATGCTAACGCCTGCCTGTTCCTGCAATTGCGCTAAACCGAGAGTGTTGGTAGAGATGAGGTCGAGGGTGCGTTGTTGAGACTCAGTTAAGTGATGAGTGATGAGTGATGAGTGATGAGTTTTTTCGCGTGCTTTCGCAGTTTCCACCTCTAGGTTTTTACGAGTGATTTGTTCTTTATTTAGCTGCGAACTTTCTTCACTCATCACTCGTAACTCATCACTCATCACTTTTATTCTTCTCACCGCTTGCTGCCTCTTCGGCTTCACCACAGCATCCATCATTTGTCGTGACACGATTATCAGTCCTGATTTTTCTAGTTCGCGGATTAATGCACCGGCTTTGTTTTTGGTAAATTCTTTGACTAACAGCCGTGAATTCACTGCGCCGGTCGCATCCAGATTTGCCGCGATAAAAGCTAAGGCGCGAATCTTCGTGGTTGGTTTTGTCTGCGGCATCGCCAGCGTTTCATTGGCGCTGATCGTTAACGAAATCATCGTTTCGGCTTCAGCGTTGATACCGGCGGGCAGGCAGGATTTGATGGTTTCTCCCCACGACGCAAAATAATAATCGGCAATCCATTTGGTTAATTCCAGCAGCTCGTGGGTGACTAATGGTTCGGTATCAAACAGCTCTTCGACAGATTTGATGTCAGTTTTTTCGGCGTCAATTCCGGCGGATTCAAGTGTCTCGTGCAGGGCTACGACATATCCGGTCAGCAGTTGTTTTCCGAAGGGAACCAGCACGCGGCAACCGGGCTGCGCCTGGGCGGCGAAGCTGGCGGGCAGGGAATAAGTGAACGTTTGAAAAACGTAAAGAGGAACGGCGACTTCTGCAAACATAGGTGTTGAGAATAATGACAAGCGGGCAGAGAGACAAGAGTTATTGCGTAGACTCGAGGGGCTTGAGAATTCTTGGCCTAATTCAAACTAGAACCTGCGAAGCTGGCGGCAACAATGTATCTGGTGTGAGGTCTTCTTAGGACTAAGATAAAACAGAATAGAAAAACGGAACAAACGGAAATAACGAAACATACGGAAAATGATCTGTTACCTGCGTCACTCTTTCCGTCTATTTCGTTATTTCCGTTTGTTCCGTTTTTCTCTCTTCAATCTTGGCAACGAACTAGCTTAATCCCATCGAGCTGACGTACTACAGATACTGTGGTATTCTGACGTGACCACTAACTATTTCGGTTTGTCGGTTTTCGATTCACAACGCGGGTTCACAGAGATTGTAAATGGCTGAAATGCTCCTACAAGTTGTCTCATTCTTTCGTTCATTAGATTGGCGAAACCTGGTTGATATTGGCATTGTGGCGCTACTGATCTACGAAGTTCTGCGTTTAATTCGCGGCACGCGCGCCGTGCAGATGACTTCTGGTTTAGTTGTAATTGCGCTGTTGTATCAATTGTCCAGTTGGTTCGGATTGGAAACAGTCGAATGGCTGCTCAGGAATGCAATTGTTTATTTAGGCTTTGGAATTATCGTTCTTTTTCAGCGTGAACTGCGAAATGCCTTACTGCATTTTGGCAAAAATTTTCGGATGCCGTTTGTGCGGGTTGGCAGAAGGATGAGGGCGCATGAGCATAGCTGGTACGATGATGTCGTGCAGGCAGCGTCGGATTTGGCGAGCGAGAAAATCGGCGCTTTGATCGTTGTCGAGCGCGATGTCGGATTGAAAACGTATATCGAAAGCGGCATTCGGTTGGATGCGCGTCTGACTTACGATTTATTAATTACGATTTTTAATACGAATACTTCGCTACACGATGGCGCGGCGATTATCAGTAAAAATCGAATCGCTGCCGCTTCATGTTTTTTGCCGCTGACGCAAAATCCCAAGCTGGCCAGAGAGCTGGGTACGCGGCATCGTTCGGCGATTGGCATTACGGAAGACAGTGATGCGTTTGCGGTGGTTGTGTCAGAGGAAACCGGGGCGATTTCATTCGCTATCAGCGGGCGGCTGACGCGAAATATTGATAGCCCCAGATTACGTCGTCTGATTTTGCACGCGATGGAGCCGTGGCATTCCGATGAAGAAGCGGATGCGCACGAAGCTGAAGAGCGTCGTCACGAATTAGAATTAAAAGAAATTTTGACCACGCGCAAACGTGGAAAAATTGCTTCCAACGATGAATTTCAGGAGGAAGCATAATGAAGTTAGGGTTTTCCATTGTGCGCTTTTTGGCGTGGTTTCGTGAAAAAACACTAAAAAACAAAAAGCTCAAAATTCTTTCTATCGCGTTGGCATTTTTGCTGTTTGCTGTCTCGCGTCAACCTCAACGTGAGGTCTTGATGGTCGGCGTTCCCATTGAATATACAAACATTCCGGCAGGTTTGGAAATCACTGGTAATTTCCCGACCACGGCAAATTTACGGTTACGCGGTGCGAAAGATGTCGTACGAAGCGTGACGGTAAATCAATTGGAAGTCGTCGTGGATTTGAGAGGCAAAACTGCCGGTGAACGTGTCATTCAATTAAAAGCAGATGACGTGCTGAGACCGGAAAAAGTGGAAATTCGTCGGATTGATCCATCCACGATTGAGCTGAAGATTGAGCCGACAATCCGAAAAACAATAGGCGTTGAACCTCAAATCAGTGGCACGCCAAATAATAATTTTGAACTGAGAAAATTAACGCCAATTCCGGCTACGATAGAAATTGAAGGCCCTGAATCAAAAGTGAATCAGGTCGCGAAACTACAGACAGAAAGTATTTTGCTTGAAGGAAAACAGGAGAACTTTGAATCAGAGGTCGAGATTGAAACGATGGAACAGGGTGTGCGTCTGGTAAATCCCGGCCCTGTCAAAGTTCTCGTTGAATTCAAGCCGAAAAAGAATGTCGAGTAGAATAATTGACATTCCAGGAGGCGGTCAGTAAGATGCCTCTTCACTGTCATCCCGATTTAGACAGAGATAAATTACGGGGCGTGGCTCAGCCTGGTAGAGCGCTCGGTTCGGGGCCGAGAGGTCGGAAGTTCGAATCTTCTCGCCCCGACCAATACTTAATAAAAGAAAGGGCTTCCTAAGCAGGAAGCCTTTTCTTTTATTGTCCCACATAAAAATTAAAAAAATTGCATGCTTAAATGTTTGAGAAAATGATGTTCCAAAGTCATTTATTATTGATGAATCTGAATCAGTTTATTCCAAATCTGATTTTTTTTAATCCTGTGCGCCAACGCTCACGCGATCATTGCGTACCAAAAACCTATTTGCAAAGCGCATCGGGATGGGATCTCCTGCAAACGGCGCATCTGTCGGCCCGGGACGTTGGGCATGAATATGCAGGTGCGGTTCGCTGCTTACTCCGGAATTGCCAACCAGCGCCAGCGCACTTCCCGCGCCGACAAATCCAAGACTCGCCAGTGAACATTTCGTCCAGAGTTTCATTGTTCCGCCCTCCTTCAGTTTTTATAATCTGGTTAATAAGTTCAGCTTGTTTCCCCTTAAGCTGGCAGCCAGCGATGGTGCGCAGAGCATCCATAGCAACCCCAATCCCATCAATCCGCCTTGCGCGAGGTTGTAATCCTGCCACATTCGCTGCCACGAATACTTCAGCACTAACAGCCCTAACGAAAATTCAAACATCAGCGTCAGCACCATCCATAACAAACCAACCTTCAGCAATTGCTGTTTGCTTGCTGCGTGCAGCCACCGCACAAACAACAACGCAATTGTCAGGATCAAAACCATTCCGCTGAAGAACGCGATCTGCCGGGCGCGAAAATCTCCGACCAGCGGTTTGAGCCATATTTCACGGGCTGTGCCGTGCAACGA
>JAYTCQ010000075.1:0-4395 GCA_043736395.1 Blastocatellia bacterium
GACATACGCGAATGCCGGGCCTCTGCGCAGAGCGGAAGAGAGTTGCGCCCGAATTAAATTGGGGCTTTCCATTTTAATCAGAGCTTCGAATTTTTCCTGACCTTGCTCAATAATCAATCGGTTGCCCTGAGCTGAAAATCTGTCACCTCGAATGTTCACCTCCGCTAACGGATGAAAATATTCATTGTTGGAAATGCTATTCAAAATTGCTGCTTTTATTCTAAATGTGGGAGCGCAGTTATCGCATTTTTTTGAAATCCACACAATATATTCATTTGAGGAGTTACCGTTCGCATTGGTGATAGTTACGGCTGCTTGTTTTTGCGTCTCCATTGTTACTGGCAAGGTGACTTTTATTGAATTAATGCTGGAACTTTCAGGAGATAATAAAAAGCGTTTTAATTGGCGATTGGCATCCTGCTGCTCGACGATAATTGAAATGCCAACAGGCGAAAAATTACTTCCGAATACTGTCATGGTGCTTCCCGGATAAAGCTCGCCAATATTGAAGAAAGTGTCTTCAACGTGACTAATCTTCGGACATTCCGCGCAAACGAAACGGATGAGTTGTGTATTCGATTCAGTGTTCTCACTATCGCTCACATACACCAAAGCCTGGCCGGGGCGAATGTTTCCGGGTAGTGATGTGGTAATCAGCGAAGGGGATTCAGAAAATCCTACTGAGAAATCGCGCGGTAACGTTAAGTGCCGTAATCCTTGCTCAAGGCGAATTGCATTTTCCTGGACAGAAAATCTCGAATCGGGAGACTCGGGCTCAATCATTAATTGATCACTGCCAACCAGCTCAGCTTGCGGATGATTACTGATGATATTTTTGCTTGAAAAATTTATTTGAGGAAAAAAATTTGCCGACGGGGAAGTGGTGAGTAAAATTGAATTAATTTCTCCGATAGGCAAACGAATTTTTAGATTTTTCTCGAACGGAACAATGGTTTGTCCTTGCATGTACTGCCGAAAGATTTCACCGGAGCGTGAGAGCTTAAATTCACGATGTCTCGAACGGTACAGCCCGAAGCTGTCGACGGAAGTGACGTACGAAGGCGCGTTGTCAATAATCTGCCAAAAGATTGCATAAGAAACCTGAAAGGCATCAGGCGCTTCGACGGCCTCGAACATCTCGTTAACTAAATTTGCGGCGGCATTTTCGCCCCAGAAAGTACGTGGAAATCCATATTCTCCGATGATGAAATTTTTCTCTTTGATGGTTAGATTTCCGGTGCGAGGGCATTGCAGCGCAAAATTTAAATCCTGCCGGAGAGCCGATTTTAAACTGCGCTGTTGGATGGCAGCTTCGCCAATCGTTTGCCAGGCGGAGTAAGAATAATAATCAACCTCAACACGAGGCGCGACGTAATCAATCACGCAGCGGTTCTTTAGAGGATTACCAGCGACTCGATCTGACACCGGCGAACCGCAGGGAACGCCGTCGGGTGTGCGTACCAGATTGAATTCTAAACCTGAAAATAATTTGACTGCGCTTTGCGGATAACGCTGTCGGGCGATATTAATCCCATCGGCACGAGCTTGAATCCATCGAACATAGGAGTCCCAGATTGATTGTTTATCGGCGAATGGTGCTATCGCGTTATCTCCTTCCCAGTTGAGAATGATGAACGTTCTTCCGTTGTAATTTGAGTTTTGAAGCAAGTGCTCTCCGAGTTGAGCGAATTCTTCGCGCACGGCCTGATATTCAGCAGCCGTGAAACCATCTGTCCATGTATCGCGCAAATCGTTAGGAGAATACGTAGTCAAAAGATAAGTCTTAAAGCGTGGATCATTAAATAATTTGGTGTAGGCGGGAAGCGCGGCGATTTGAGCTAAATTGGCAGTTGCAGGCGCGGAAACCTGATAAATCTCACCAGGCAGGGCGACACGAATCGTCTGGCTGCCAAGTTCGGCGACTTTATCGGCAGCCCAGTTTAAGCGATCACTCGCAGTGGCTGGAAAGGCGGAATCATCAGCTCCCCAATTATAAATTCCGAAGCGATCCGCACGTGGCAAAGGGGCAGATTGCGCGACCAACGCAGATACGAATATTGCCAGCATCAGAATCGAAAAGAGTACTGATTTAAAAAATGAAACGCTCATGAAATTTCTCCATCAAACCAATTCGCTGAAGGGAATAGGCTGTTAAAGTTCTTATTTAATTAGATTGATGTAGAACATAAATTGTTGTTCTACTGCTATTAGCGAAATCGGTAGAGACAAACCGGAATCGCAAAGCAGTTTTACCGCAATAAATGTGGGCACTGATTCACTAATGTTGCACTTTCTGAAGTGCTACTGAGTTTTGGGGATGGATTTAGGGCTAATGGCTTAATCGGCGCTGAGAAGCAAATCGGGGCGTTCAGGACGAGGACTCCGGCAAAGAAGCCCTCGTTGCGTAAAATCTAAATATTAATGGCCTGCGGTGGCGAAGGCTGCTCGATGTTTGTTGCACGCGCCGTCAAGGGCGGCGTCCACTTTAGGCTCAACCTTAGTTTCAGGAATTCCGCCAACTGAGGCGAGTTCGCTGATAATTAATTGACGAGACTTTTCGAGCATTCGTTTTTCTCTGAATGACAGCGGTTTTTGCTGATTCAAATACGTCAAAGTTTTTAAAACTTCGGCAATTAAAAATAAATCACCGCTGCGCATCCGGTCTGAAAAATCCTTGAAGCGATTTTTCCAATCCATATCAGGCATTGACAAGTCTTCGGCCAGAACTTTGAGCAATTCATTGCACTGCTTGTTGGCGATGGGGGATCGCAAGCCGACTTCCAAAGCATTACGGACAGGAACCATAACGGTTGAGTTAGTAGAAGCCAAACGTAATAAATAAAATTCGTTATTCTCACCATTAATCTGATGATGGGAAAGTTGTTCGATCACTGCGATGCCGTGATTCGGATAAACCACTTTATCACCAATATTGAAATTCACTGTTTATCTCCTCTATAAAGCGAAGCGGGATGGCCGATGTGTCTGTAATCTCATGCTTTGCTTTGTCTGAAACTTTATTAAAAATATCTGCTATTAATTTAAAATAATAGCATCTCGCTCGCGACATCGCAAACTTGCTTAACATGACTGAACGAAGAAATCGGGAAGAATCGGCTGGAGACGGGAGACAGTAGGACTGGTTGTAAATATTTAGTTGTCTCGTGATGACGCACTTATTGCGTGTGGGCTTCTGCATTGAAAGTTGAATTGATTCTACTGTTAACCCATTGCCGCGCCCATTCATCGGCATGCAAGACAGTCTCCAAATCATTCACGGGTTGCGGGTCGTGCGCTTCACACGCGGCGCGAATCAGCTCCGGGATTTGCCCGAATTTAATTTGCTCCTGAAGAAATGCTTCGACGGCAATTTCATTGGCTGCATTCAAGACTGCGGGCATCGTGCCGCCGGTGCGCAAAGCATCGTAGGCCAGTGTAATGCAAGGGAAGCGTTCAGGATCAGGATCGTGGAATTCCAGGTTGCCGCAGGTCGCAAGATTGAGCGGCGAAAGCTCTGCCGGTTGCCGTGCGGGGTACGTCAACGCGTACTGAATAGCGTGACGCATGTCAGTGATTCCAAGTTGCGCGATGATTGATCCATCGACAAATTCCACCATCGAATGCACTACGGATTGCGGATGCACAATGATGTCAATTTCATCTGCACTGCGATTGAAAAGCCAGCGAGCTTCGATGACTTCCAATCCTTTGTTCATCATCGTTGCGGAGTCAATTGTAATTTTATCTCCCATGCGCCAGGTCGGATGTTTTAAGGCTTGGGCGGGCGTAGCATTTTTAATCACTTCCTGACTCGCTGTTCGAAATGGCCCGCCGGAAGCCGTTAAAATTAATCGTTTGACCTCAGAAGGATGTTCGCCCCGCAAGCATTGATGCAAAGCGTTATGCTCACTGTCGACAGGTAATAATTCCGCCCCGAATTTTTCTGCGGCGCGTTTCATTAATTCACCGGCAATCACCAGCGTTTCTTTGTTGGCGAGAGCGACGCGACGTCCGGCTTCAAGAGCGCGATAAACAGGCAATAAGCCGAGCGCGCCCACGATTGCGCCAATCACAATTTCGACATTTTCATACAACGCGACATCGCATAATCCTGCCACGCCGGTCGTGATTTTTGGAATTTCTGCGAGGTTGTAACCAGACAGAATTTGGCTTAATTTTTCAGCGTGCGCTTCGTTTGCGACGGCGACTAAGCGTGGATGAAACTGATTGATTTGTTCGGCGAGCAGTTCGACATTAGTTCCGGCTCCGAGGGCTGCGACAGTGAATTGCCCCTTGAGTGAATCTACGACCCGCAACGTGTTGCAGCCAATCGAACCTGTCGAACCAAGGATAGAAATTTGTTTCATGGTAATACTGAGTGCGGATTGAGGAGTG
>JAYTCQ010000076.1:0-10407 GCA_043736395.1 Blastocatellia bacterium
TGCTGTTGGGCGCTTCAAAGCCGTCAAGCAACATATAACGACGGTCGGGACTCATCCGCCACCACAGCGCGTGATGATAGCGTTCGATGTTTTCATTCAGATGATCGAGCAGGCGACGCGCCAGCTCTTTGTCTTCTTCACGCGGCTTGCGCAGCTCTTGCAACGTTAGCGGCGTATAAACGCGAACAGAATCTGAACCTGTCAAATCATTCGCAATCCTGCCACTGCGGAAAAGGTATCCGCTCGAATATTTCGTTCGATATGAAATTTGTCCGGCATCCACAATCACCCTAGAATTTGCGGGCAATACATTCAGGAACGGAATCCCCGGAAAAGCGAATTCGCTGATCTTGATAAACTTAATATCTTTGCGTGCGACTGGCGGTACTGCGCCAGACAACCGCAAAGAAACTGCGAGCTGTGTGTCGTTCGTGAAATTTGAAAGTAAGGTCGTATCAATCGGCAGCGGATGTTCGACATCGTTATTGTCCACCCACGAAATCTTCATGAGATCGACAAAAGCACGTGCGATTCGCGGCCCGACCTGTTCGAGGAAAATACGATCTTTCAGCGTTTGCCCTTTAATGAAATTTTTGTAAAGTTCCAGTGGATTGAGCATCGGCAAAAGGATGCCCATCCAAGCCCAGTTCGCCGGATTAAAATCGTCCTGATCATTGTCGCGTGGTCGCGCAAGTTGAAAGCGGATCGTGAATTCGCCTTCTAAATAATCAAGCCGTTCATCCGCGTAGGCGCCGGTTGGCATGTCGCTGCCATCGTAGTTATTGTCCATCCGTTCGAGCGCGTCAAACCCTGCTTTTAAAGTGCGATCAGGCATCACAGCTTTCAGCGTATGCCGCCAGCGCAGAGCCTTCGCACGATCAAAACGCGACATTTGCAACGGTACAAATAAACATTCCTGCACATCAACAATTCTTTGTCTCACAATTAAATGACGGAGAATTTCAAAGTATTCCATCGTCATCGCGTGGCAGTGATTGTAATTCGCGACAGATTCTGTCGTAACCGCTACACGTTCACCTTGCGTGACAGTTTGAATCACCGTCGAACGTTGCGCGCGCATCGAAGCCGCCGCCTGCGAAGTGCGATCACGCAATGTTTGCAAACTGTTCGCCGAAACGTTGCGCGAAGAATTTTGCCACGCATTAGAGTTAGAATTGCTGGCTCCGCCGCCGATTCCAAGCAAGCCTCCGACCGGCCCCAGAATTGCTCCAATGCCAATGCCACCACCGACTGCGCTGGTCGAAGCCGAAGAGCCTCCGCGCGAACTTTCGCTGAGAACCGAACTCACCATTTCGCCAATATCGCGGTCACGCGAAAGAGTGGCTTGCAAACTTTCCGTCTCTTCCAGCGATTCCTGTCGAATGGCAGATTCGCGCCGTTCCCAATCGAGGACTGCAATTTGTTTTTTCTGACCGGGTGCGAGCGGCAGGCTGTATAGTAATCTTCCCATCGAATATCCATCTGCAATCCATTCCTGCTTGAAATGAAGAAGATGGCCGTGAGCAACAGTGCAGGCCTGATAAATTGTCGGGTCGTCATCCCAGTCAACCGGGTTGCGACAACTCAGTCGAGTGCGGTCAGGAGCGACGATCAAGGATTTATCGATGGCGCGAATGATGTCCAAATATTTACTGGTTTTTGCAACTTCAAGAATTGATTTGGTGCTGGCTTTTTCCGGATTGCTGACTGCTTTGCGCCAGACATCAGCGTGCAATTCCAGATTGTCAGGGACTGTGACGGCATTCGTAATTTGTGCGGAACGTAAGGCGACGGCCTGATTATCGGGGTTGTTGTCTGTCGTCAGTACTCGCGAAGCTGTGGCGGATAACGCAGATAGATTTGAGAGCTTGATGATTTCACCAAGTAAGGACGGCGGAATTCGCTTTGGTTCGGCGAGGGTTAATCCTTTAATCGAAGGCTCCGTAGTTCGCACGACATAGCTGTAAGAAAATTCCTGTAAGGTGCGGTCGGGACGCGTGAAATCTACGCAGCGGCCTTGTCCAATATCCGAACTGAAAACGCCTTTCACTAAATCGCTGGCATCAGGATTTCGTGGGGTTGAATCGGAAGTATGACAGCCGCAATCCTCACCTTTCTGATCAATCACGCGGCGCGGCGCATCAACTACTAAAATCACATCGGCTGGAATGGTGCTGTCTTCGTTCAAGCGAATCGGCACGGATTGCGTTGGCTCAAGCGCAACTGCGGCGTGCGCGGCGGTGAATTTTCCCAGCGGATAAGTACCAGAAAAATAACCTGTGCCGTCAGTGTCGGCTACCATCACAGCGGCAAAATCCTTGTCCTGGGGATTGTCAACCGTCGCCGTCCAGATGACCACTTGTTTGCCCGCGATTTGCACGCGCCCGGCACGATCAATGACGCGGCCTCGCAGCTTCGTAGGACGATTGAAACCCGGGTCAACGGAGGGCTGCGTAGTGGGCAATCCGCGCGGCGCAACCGGAATTGGCATACTTTCACGCAAGTCGCTTTTGGCTCGTTCGGCGCGTTCCAAAATCTGACCATCGGGGGTTTTGACGATAAAAATAATTGGCCCTTGAATTGAGGCAACATCTGGCAGCGTCAATTTTGCTACGCCGTCGATTGTCGTGTCGGCAGTAATGGCGCGAGGCGTTGCGATTTGCTCTTCGGTTCCGGGCAGAACAGTCAGGGCTACTAATTCAGCGGTAATTTTATATCCTGCATAACCGCCTGCGTTTTGCTTCTGCGGATCAAGAATCACACGAACAACTTGTGTTTTATCCTGAGCAGCAGCGGCATCAATGACAACATGATCCTTCAGGACTGTGAATAAAGTGGCATCAACCCCTTTAATATCGCGTAATGCCGCCAGCGATACGAAACCGCCCAGCCGATCACGGGTCGCGATGATGCTGCGGGCCAGAGCGAGCGTGATGCCGGGAATTTTTTCCAGATCGCTGACGGTAGCACGATTTATATCAATTTTTTCTGCCATGAGTTTTTCCTTTCTGCTGAAATTTTTTGAGGCGGGTTTAAGTTTCGTGGGACGCTGCGAAGGCAGCATCCCACGTGAAGTGTTTAGTTTTTTTGATGATCAGGCTTTCGAAAGTACAAAGGCGCGAACTGAGCTGGCGTCGTATCCAAGTTCGCTTCCCCACCCGTCCGTGGCCAGCGAATCAACGTACAAATTCTCACTAAATCCTGCGACGACACAGCCAGCCGGTGAACATCCGGGGCCAGGATTTTCAGTCATTAAGAATTGAACTGTTTTAGTAACAGGGCTGGTGCTACCGGCGACAGGGCCGGATTCGGAGACGACTCCGCGAATTCCACGAACTACACCAAAACTGTAATTGGCAAAGTTGTGCGGATGTTCGGCGCGCCAACCCATCGTGACGGAATCGCCGGGCTGATAATTTAAGACGCCGCAACAATCATCAGCGGAAGCTGCGCCAATCGTTGGCGGGGCAATGCTGGCAAAGCAACGGTTGTTATCAACATGCAGCGTAATGATCATGCTGTTACCACTGACGAGTCCGAGAGTTGAAGCGTCAACTGTATTGATCGTTCCAGAACTATCGGGGTCTGTCGGAACCGCATAGACAATGCCAAGTGCGCCAATATTTACCGGTTGTCCCGTCGCATTGAACAGATCAACTCTGAGTTGATATTTTCCGCTGGTGTCGGTGCCGCTGAGAACTCCGTTATTGTCATAACTCATCCCTGGCGCGCTTTCCTGCGTTGGGAATTTTGCGTTCGCAAAATGTTCTTTGATCTCATTGATATCCGGTGGAACGTCCCATACCCCCGCAGGCGCTACGGATGGAAACGGAATCTTGAAAAGATTGGGAATTTGATGACCCATCCCGTCGCTAACATTGAACGGGCCTAATAATTCAGGTGTCCAAGTCGGCATGTTACCAGTCGGAGTCGGGACATCGTGGCGATAGTAGTGATGCACTTGACCAGATAGCGGAAAGAAATCTCCACTGCTCCCTTTGCGCCATGAGAGCTGATAGTAGCGGACACCTGCCGCTTCTAAATCGTTGGAGAATTCCAGTCGCGGGAGCAGCATTCCTCCCCACGGCGCACCGCTTTGCGTGAGGCCTCGATTGGTCGAAGTTGTACTTCCGACTAAATCCTGCGCAGTGCCATATATGTTATTGAGTCCGTGCGCGCCAATTGCCAGAAAAGCTACCCAGCGATTTTTTCCATTCGGGCCAATCACCGGTGGGCAGGGCGAGCAGGTTTGCGCCCATGGGCTGGAAGTAAACAAATTGACTTCCGTGCCGCAGACGTAATTCCACCACGTATGACAGGCAATTGGAGTGGGGGCGTAGACATACACATCAAAAAATCCAAACAGCTTTTGCTTGGCTTTAAAGTAAAGATCGGGCGTGTCGGGATTGTGACAACCTTTAAAAAAGAAAGTTTGAAAATGTCCGCACTCGTCTGTTTTCGCCGTCGCGATCAGCTGCTTGGTCACAAAGCGTGGATAGTATAAACAAAGCAGTGGACGGATCAGGCTGGCATTCGCAATCAACGATTGCTGAAATTGTAATTTGCTGCCAACCTGCGCCGCATACCGAAGTTCGCTGGCGTCTGAAAGCTGCCGGAACGTCATCGCGCTTTCGTCGTCCAATTGATGATTGAATTCAGATGTCGGATGGAGCATGGCCGCGCGAGCAAAAGGCTCCGGATCAGGGCCAGGTTCAGGAATTGGAATCGGAATCCGGCGTGGATTAATGATTATTTCTCGCAGACGATCAATGACAAGGTCAGGCAATTTTGGAATAATAATCCACAGCGGATCAACTTCGTAAACCTCTACCGTTGCATTACAAACGGGATAATTTTCCAGTTGACCACCCACCAGGACACGTTTATTGAGATTGCCACGGACAAAACATAAGCCTAAAAGCCAGCATTTCCAGATGTTTGGAAAAACCGTTAGTTCAAGCTCTAAACGCGGAATCTTCGCATCAATTCTGATGTGTTTTTCCTGCGCTCCGCGTCGAATCAGATCACTGAATTGAGCAGTCTCCTGCTCTGTTTTCGGCCCTACTATAACCCGCAGACGGGCAGCACTTTGCGGAGCCGGAACTTTTAATAAGGCAGCGCCGTTGGCATCAATCGGCGCGGAAGCCATTAACTGACCTTCAGACGAAAAAGCATACGCAAAAACCTCCGGCGATTTTTCTAATTTTGGCAAATCAAGTAGTTTAGCTCGAACATTCAGTTCAATATATTCATTATTAGTCTTAGCCATACAGTAACTCCTTTAAATTTAAAAAATGGTGAAGCTGGTTACAAATTATTCAGGCATATAAGCAATAAACTTATTTCAAGGCACACGAATGCTAACTTGAAAGAAATCAAGAGCCTGTTTTGCACCAATGCGCAAAAATAATATGCAGTGTTAAGTCGTGTAAGATAGATTTCGGCTTAGCAGGAGGCCGAAAAATAGTTATCCCATGGTAACATTAGCGAATATAAAAAGTGATTCGCTAATAGAAGTAATTAATCATCCAGGCAGTAATCTACTCGCCACAAATACAAGAATCCTGAGTAATTTAAGATGGATAGAGATTATCCTTATTCTTATGAACGCCAGGTTACTACTGAATAGTTTGCCTGAATCAAATAGATTCCGTGTGACAAAATTGAATTACAAAAAGTTCCAGGGGGAGTTACTAACCAGGGGAGCAAGGGAGGCTTAGTAGAGCAGAAAATTTAAAATCTGTTTTAACGACACTTAAGTAACATACAATAAGTTAACTGACAAGAGTTTTTTTTAATATAATGAGAATATCTAAAAGAAAATTAATAATTTAGACTTCCGATTTCTTTGATCTTTTAAACTTACAGATTTCTTAAACAAATTTTGCTATGAATTGCCATCCTATGGGTTTATTCAGTTGAACTGTGTGAGCTTCCCCAACGAAAGCGTAAAATCCCACAGTTGCACATCGAAACACTACCGCCCTTGCACCATATTTCATATATTCGCTGAATTAAACATTCGGAACAGGTATTGCCTTGTACCTTACTGAGAGTGACTTCACTCAGTTGAAAATCTTTTGAATTGAAGGCTGACGTGCAGTTTTTACAAGGAGCTAACTAAACCGTGAAAGATTACCAGGCAATCCTAGAACAATTAGAACAACGATATACGCAATTACAAACGCGACTGCAAAAAATTACCGTTGATGTCCAGCATCAAGCTGAACCGGTTAGCCCTGATTTTGCAGAACAAGCGGTCCAACTCGAAAACGATGAAGTTCTCACTGCGCTTGATAATTCGATTCGATTGGAAATGGAACAAATCCAGGAAAGTCTGGTACGACTGAAAAATGGTGATTACGGAATTTGCGCCATCTGTCAGAAAAAGATACCGCTTAAACGTCTGGCCGCTTTGCCACACTCGATTCACTGCGTGAGCTGCGCCGAGCATTCGGGTTATTAAATTTCAGAAAGAGGTATAAATTTATTCAACCAATATTTTTCCAGCCGAAAATCACACTTGAAAAATCTCGCCACTCATCAGACCCCCTTCCCGCCTCCGGTATTATCTGCTTCCACTGCGGCGAATTATGTGAGCAGGGCGCAGATACATCACAGGGAAAATCTTTTTGCTGTGTCGGCTGCCGAACAGTGTATGAATTATTACAGGCCAACAATTTGTGCGGTTATTACAATTTTGAAAAACGTAGAACCCCGTTATTTAAAACCGCTCGTATCTCTAGATTTGATTTTTTAGATGATGAAACCATCCGCCCCCATCTGATTCAATTCAGCGACGGGATTATTGCGCGTACGACGTTACGATTGCCCCGGATTCATTGTGCTTCGTGCATTTGGTTGCTTGAAAATCTTTTTAAAATCAACCCGGCTATTTTGCGCGCTGAGGTCAATTTTCTAAAAAAGGAAATTGCCATCACGTTCCGCGAACAGGAAATAAAATTCAGCGAAATCGCCACCCTCTTAACCAAGCTTGGATACGAGCCGGAAATTCAACTTGATGCCCGAGCCGCCCCAAATCAGACGACGAACAAGCAACGAAAATTGTATTTACAAGTGGGCTTAGCGGGCTTTGCTTTTGGCAATGTGATGCTCTTCAGCTTCCCGGATTATTTGGACAGCACCGGAATTTTGAGCGCTCAATTCAAAAACTTTTTTGGCTGGCTGAGCATCGCGCTGGCCACTCCTGTGCTGTTATTCAGCGCTTCCGATTATTTTATTTCGTCGTGGTTCGCGCTTCGTCAACGCAAATTTTCATTGGACGTTCCAGTTGCATTAGGAATGAGCGCACTCTATTTTCGCAGTGTCTTCGACATCGTGAGCGGTCACAGCACAGGCTATTTAGATTCCTTCACCGGACTCGTATTTTTCCTGCTTATCGGCAAAATTTTTCAACAGAAAACTTTTGCCGCTCTTTCGTTTGATCGTGATTACGCCTCTTATTTTCCATTGTCGGTGGCTTTAATTAAAGACAAAAACGAAGTGTACGTGCCAGTTGCAAAGCTTAAAAAAGATGATGAGATTTTTGTGCGAAATCAAGAAATTGTCCCAGCTGACAGCCGCTTGCTTTCTTCGCAGGCGTCAATTGATTACAGCTTTGTGACCGGCGAATCCGTCCCGGTTCTTGTCAACTGCGGCGAACTTGTATACGCAGGCGGGCGCATTGTCGGAGCAGGCGCGAATTTTTCCGTCGTCAAGGAAGTCTCCCACAGTTACCTGACACAGCTGTGGAATCACGAAACGTTTCGCAAAATCAAAGGTTCCTCGCTGCTGACTGTTTCTGATGCTTTTGGTAAATATTTCACTTTATTAGTTGGGGTAATCGCGATTGCTTCCGCGTTATTCTGGTTGCCTGATGTTGATAAAGCCGTCAACGTTTTCACTGCCGTTTTGATCATCGCTTGTCCGTGCGCCTTAACGTTGGCTGCGCCTTTCACACTTGGCGCGGCAGTCACGATTTTCGGCAAAGCAAAATTCTATCTAAAAAACATTGGCGTAGTCGTAGATTTAGCGGCGGTCAATTCCATCGTATTCGATAAAACCGGAACGCTGACGACCAGCGAATCATCCAAAGCGGAATTTTATGGATTGCCACTTACCGCAGAAGAGATAACGATGATTGCGACTTGCTTGAAATCTTCGACTCATCCCTTAAGTCGTCAAATTGTCACAAGCCTGCCTTCATCATTAAATTTCATCCCTGCAAAAGACTTGCAGGAAATTGCGCATTGTGGAATTTTAGGCAATGTTGACGGGCATTCTATAGCGGTTGGCTCCGCTTCCTGGATTAGCAAATTAACAATTTTTCCGACACTCAATAGAGCGTCTTCCGTTCACATCGCGATTGATGGAAAGTATCGCGGCTACTTTCACTTTCGTAATTCTTATCGTGAGGGCTTAACAAAACTGTTGAGCAGGTTATCAATCCAAAATGATCTTTATTTGCTTTCAGGTGATAACGACAATGAGCGAATGAATTTATCATCGCACTTCCCTTCTCAGCATCTTTCTTTTTATCAAACACCCGAAGATAAATTGCGCTTCGTGAAATCTCTCCAGGCCAAGCAGAAAAATGTCGCAATGATCGGCGATGGATTGAACGACGCAGGCGCGTTACAACAAAGTAATGTGGGAATTGCTATCAGTGAAGATACAAGCGCTTTCACACCTGCCTGCGATGCAATATTAGCTGCCGAACACCTTCATCAATTGCCAGTGTATTTTGCTTTTGCGCGCTATGCTTTACGCGTCCTGATGGTGTGTTTTTTACTTTCACTCGTCTATAATTTTGTCGGATTAAGCTTTGCCGTCTCCGGAAAATTATCACCACTTATCACAGCCATTCTCATGCCAATGAGTTCTCTCTCAGTCGTAGCCATCGCTTGGGGCGCGATGAAGATTCGGGAACACCAAATAAGCAGTTGATCTTGAGCTTGCAATCTTCTTTTTGTGATTTATAGAATGCTCGTAGGTAGATTGACTCAAGTGCGGCGTATGCAGCATAATGCAAATTCAATCGCCTAAATGAGATAATAGAAGCCATAATTTGATTTCCTGGGCCGCTGGCGATTTGAATGGCATAAAATTTAGACATTATCAAGAAACAGCAAACTTAGGAACCTATCGAGGCTTAGAGAACGAAGCCAATTTTGTTTCGGTAAGTTTCATCCTCGTTTTTAAAAATCTATTTAGCAGGAAAAGGAATGGCCTATGGCGAGTGAGGAACAGGCGCTTGACCTTATTGCCGCGTTAAGCGAGATACCATCAAAGTATAAGGCTCGGGACAGCGCGATTCAGCGAATTGCCGAGCTAGGGCAGCTAGGCATGGGGGCATTCGCGTGTTCATTGGTGACCGTAGATTTGAAATCTAGGCAAATGAAGCAAATTGCCTGTAAAAGCGTGAATCAGGAATTTGAGCTGTACATGGCAAGACTAGAATTTGGTATTGGAGGTACTACTAGCGTTGAGTTTGATTTGATTGAAAAAGGCGAACCCATCGAGAAATACGAGTTACAAAATGGGGGGCAGGGCGTTGCTGATCCGGAGGTTGTGCGTAAATATGGGCTAACCTCTTTGATGGGTTACCCTCTTTACTCTGATGGTGAATTGTTTGGGTATATCAATACTATCTCTAATGAGGAGAGAAAGTTTAGTGTTGCTGAAAAACAACTGATGAGAGTCTTGGCACAGCAAGCTGTAATTGTAATTGAGAAGTTTGATAGCCAAAATATCGTGTCTGCTCTAAACGATCTGTCACGTCGTTTGGTCGTTAAATCGCCGCAAGCATTTCTATACGAAGCCTGCGAAAAAGCCTGTGAGATGTTCTCCGCGCCTGTGTGTGTCGTCTGGCGACTTGATGTACGAAATGAACAGTTTGCTATTGAGGCTGCAAGTAGCGAAGTAGATGATGATTATCGAAAATTGAGGTTACCTCTTGCTGACGGGCGAGTGAAGAACCATCTTAATCATAGTAGAGTATCGTACTTATCGAATATTAGTGCCGCCCGCTCAAAATATGTTCACTCTGAAGCTGCACAAAATCGGGGATGGAACTCTTTGCTCAGTGCTCCAATGTGGGCTGAGGACAGAATATTTGGCTTTTTAGATATTTACACACGAGAGCAACGGCACTATACCTCGCTTGAGCGAAACCAACTTCGCTATTTCGCCGATCAGGTGGCGCTATCTTTTCAAAAAGCCGAGTTACTCAAGAAAGGTGAATATAGTAAACGGCTTGAGAAATTATTAGAAATAATGTTGCAAATGGCAGAAGCTACCAGTAAAAAAGAAGTACTCAAACTATTACTTAGCGGAGGATTAGATCTGGTAGAAAAAGGAGATGGACTAATTAGGTTATTACATTATCGGACAGGGGTTCTGGAGATT
>JAYTCQ010000077.1:0-12236 GCA_043736395.1 Blastocatellia bacterium
GTAGATTTTGTCTTCCACAGTGAACCATCTCATCGCCTTTTTTGTGAAGCCCTCTCCTCATTTTTTGTCCGCACTATTGTTCAGGATATTTTCGATTTCTTTTTAGACAGGTGCTTTGGTAATCGCTTCCAGACACTCGCGAATATTTTCCGGTTCGAAAACTTTCTTCCAATCCGGCTGAATGATTTGCGCACGCGCCCGTTCCATCGCCTTGATCGCGCCATCGGAAAAATTCACGGGTATTTCACTAAAAATAATTGCCAGTTCAATGTTGATGTGACCGAGGATAAAATCGCGTGCAGCTTCGGCTGGCACACCGCGTCGAATCGCTTCATCCATCGCTTCGCGAATGATCGTAATACACGTGATGCCAGTCGTCTCCGACAAAGCTGGTTCGAGTATTCCCATCTGTTCGACGGTGACACGATGCGAACGCATGACAGGGCCATACATCAATTTCGCAATCTCTTCACCGCGCACGTAGTCTTCTTCGGAGCCATCCATCAAAGCATTAACAATTGCTTGCGGCGATTTGATGCCGCCGAAAAAATCTCTCCGCTGTTCCGGCGTCACGTCGTAGCTAAACACCGATGGATGGCACGGATGCGTAACGAAGTACGCCAGATCATCACGATGCAGAACTTTCCCGGCCAGCGGAGCCGCAGGATCAAGACACATCACGAGCGTACCCGGTTTCATTTGTGGAATTACCTGGGCGGAAATGCGCTCTATCAAATTGTCGGGCAAAGCCAGAATTACCACGTCAGCATCGGCTAATGCTGCTGCCTGCGGAGTCGGCGATAATCCACGTTGCCGCAAATTTTCGATGCCCATCGGACTGATTTCGATGTAAACCATGTTGTAGACAGAATCTTTTAAATTGTCGGAGATGCGGCACCCCATTTTTCCGCCCGCGCCGAATAAAGCTATGGTTGTCATTCTTCTTTCCTTTCGTGTTAGTGATGAATATTTTTGTAACTAATAAACACCGCACCGGATGCATTCGAAATAATCTACTCGTCCATGCTGACCACCTTTCATCGCAATTTCCAAGCCATCAAGTTTTGAATTTTCCGAGTAAGCGCGACATAACGGTGAACCCGGAGCCATTGGCGTCCGCAGCTCCAATGCATAAATTCCAAGCTGACTAACGACGTGGCTGGACGTATCCCCACCCGCAACACAGACACGACGTAAGCCGCTATCAAGTAATAAATCGCGCAACAAAATTCCCTGCATTTTGCCCAGACGCTCACGAATCTTGAGTTTATCGAAGCCGCGTTCCCGCAAACTAGCATTGCTCGACTGCATCAATGGATCGTGCGGCCCGCGAGCAGAATATAAAATCAGGTTGCGACCAGCATCTAAAATTTCGAGCGCGGCTTTTTGCAAACGTATACGCTCAATTTCGGCAGTCCCTTCATCCACCAGCAGTGCCGCGTCCAGCCGCAAACTCGCATAACCATTCGCCTCAGCCCATTCAATTTGCGTGAGCGTCGCTGATGAACAACTACCCGCCATCACGATATTTTGTTCGACCGCGCCTGCTGCACCATAGGTTACTCCCGGCCTTTGCCAGTGCGCCGCCAGCGCATATTCTATGCCCGAAGAGCCAATCACAAATTTTGCGTTTGAATTCCAAATCAATCGCCCGGCGGTCGCCAGATGCGCGGACTCAAGCGTATCGAACAAAACTACATCGGGTCGCGTAGCCAGCAACGCGGAAAATTTTTCGTTGACTTGGTCAGCCTCACCGCTCAAATGTAAGACGTCAAATAATGCAATCGTCGCATCCGTTTGCTTTCCAAAATGCAATCGGATGTCGCCTTCATCCATTGGTGTCACCGGATGCCGCGACATCATCGGGTGCCGATCCAGACGAAATGTTTCATTCGCTACCGTCGCAAATAAATTTCCGAACACGCAATATCGTTTCAGTTCCGTTGCGCCAACGAGCAGCGGAACAAACGGTGAAGCGAAAACTTTTTGCCCGATTTCATACGCCTTGCCGATGCTGCCAATCTGCGGCGAAGAGTCAAACGTCGAACAGGTTTTGTAATGAAAGAGCCGCGCATCCAATTTTCGCAATCGCGAGAAAATGGGAGGCAAATTTGCTTCCATTTGCGCCGGAGTCATCGCACGACTCGCACCAGCTACACCAATGGCTTCAACGTCAGAAAATTTTTCAGCCAACAATTCCGGGGACGGCGGCGATAAAAATAAAACACTGCGCACACCATTCAGCGCGAGCGCTTCCATCGCATCGGCGGAACCCGTGAAATCGTCACCGTAAAATGTGAGCAATAATTCACGCATCAGGTTAGCTTCCAAATTTCTCCATCGCACGCCGCAACTCTTCATACGTCTTGGCGTATTCATCTAACGCCACTCCCTGCATCGCAGCTTCCCACGCTTGCCGGACGCTTAACACACCCGCCGTAATCCCATCAGGATGTCCAACAATTCCGCCACCGCAGACGTACATCAAATCGGCACTGCCGACTTCTCGATAAGTATCCACGGCCTGTCCCGCCCATTGCGCCGAAGCGATCACGGGCATCGGGATGTACGGCTTGTCTGCAAACATTGGTTGCAAACAGGAACGCGCCGAAGCGATGACGGATTCATCTGGTTCCCAAAATTTATTTCGCAAGCCATTGCAGTGCATGTGATCTACGCCTGCGAGCCGCCAGATTTTATGCCACGCGGCAAACCCAATTCCTAAATAAGGTTCGCGCGTGAACATCCCCCAGCCGTTGCGATGCCCGTGAATCGGAAGTTGCGAATGCTTGCGAAGATGCGTAACAGCGGGCGCTCCGACGTGATTCAAACTGACCATCACACACGTCCCGCCACCCGCCAGCACTTCGTCGTGATGACATAACATTTCATCAATTTCATCAGTGATGTTAACGGCGTACATTGGTTTCTTGCCCGTACGATCAGCGTATTCATTAATCACGCGGCTGACTGCTTTGAAGCGTTCACTAAACGGCGAATGCGGCGGATTCGCCATCAACTCATCATCCTTGATGAAATCGAGTCCGGCTTCAATCAACGTGCTGACGAGTTCGGCGGTTTGCTGCGGCGACAAGCCTACGCTGGGCTTGATGATCGTACCGATGATCGGACGATCAGTGACGCCGGTTAATCTTCGCGTACCCGCTACGCCAAATTGAGGCCCTTGATATTTATCAGCGAACGCAAGAGGCAATTCGAGATCAAGCAATTTCAGGCCACTGAATTCCTGCAACTCATATAAATTTCCGCACACCGTCGCCAGCAGGTTCGGCAACGAAACGCCCATATTTGCGAGCGGAAATGACAGAACGACTTCGGCTCGTTTAAATTTCCCGTTGTGATTTTTCGGAGGCTTACTGAACGGCAAACTCGGCGTATCAACTGATTCAAGTTCAGTAATGCGTTCGACTTTCGCGCCGTGATTTGCCCGTAACTCATCCGTCTCGCCCGGTACGCGAATGAACGTACCGCACGATTGTTCGCCTGCCATTTTTTCGGCGGCGTGTTCAAGTGGATGCGCGGTTTCGATGCGATAAGTAGCAATGATTCGATCAGTAGTCATAAAAATCTTACGCGAGGATACCCTTCACAACATTCCCGTGAACGTCCGTCAAACGATAATCGCGTCCGCCGTGGCGATAGGTCAACCGCGTATGATCGAAGCCTAAACAATGCAAAATTGTCGCGTGAAAATCGTGGATGTGAACCTCGTTTTCTGCTACGCGTTCACCGTATTCGTCGGACTGTCCATAAGTAATTCCGGCTTTGACGCCACCACCTGCCATCCACGAACTGAAGACAAAATTATGATGGCCGCGTCCGTCGGGTTGATCGGTCCACGGCGTGCGCCCGTATTCCGTCGTCCAGACGACCAACGTATCGTCGAGCATTCCGCGCAATTTCAAATCCTGCAATAATCCAGCGATTGGCTGGTCAATATTTTTTGCTAATTTTTCATAGCCTTTCAAATTTCCGTGCGCATCCCAATTGTTCGATGAACCCGTGTCTATCAGTTCGATAAATCGTACGCCACGTTCGGCAAGTCGGCGCGCTACCAAACATTGCCAGCCATAACTTTTTGTGTCGTCCCGCGTGATACCGTACAGCTTGAGAGTGGCATCCGACTCTTTCGATAAATCCAAAACTTCCGGCATTTGTTGCTGCATACCAAATGCCGTTTCAAATGATTTCAAGCGCGCCGACAGCGAAGAATCATTTGCGCGGGTGAGCAAATGTTGCGAATTGAGATCGGCCAGCAATTCGAGTTCACGCTGTTGGATTCTGTCAGAAGGCGAAAGCCGCGCCAGATCGGGAATCGGTTCGACGCCTGGAATCACGCGCGTGCCTTGATGTACGGCAGGCAGAAAATCTGAACTCCAAACTTGCCCTCCGGCGTAAGGCAAATAGGGCGCGAGCACAATGAACGAAGGGAGATTTTGATTCTCAGTACCCAAACCATAACTCACCCACGAACCCATACACGGGCGCTTAAACGTCACCGAACCCGTATGCATGCCGAGCGTGCCTTGAAAATGTTCGTTGTGATCGGTCTTCATCGAACGAATCACACAGACCTCGTGCATCATTTCGCGCAAATGCGGAAACAGGTCGCTGACTTCCGTGCCGCATTTTTGGTTCGGCTTGAAATCCCAGGACGGACGCAGCAATTTTCGACCATTCGCACCGAGTCCTTTTTGTTCAGCAGCGGCGGTGAGCTTCGGCTTCGGATCGAAGGTTTCCATCTGGGCGACACCGCCGGTGGAGTAAAGAAAAATCACGCGCTTTGCTTTGGCGGGAAAGTGCGGTTGCTGCGGCGCAAGCGGATTGATTGATTGAGGATTTGGGATTTTGGATTGCGGATCGGTGGCAGCGGATAGTTCGCTGATAATGCCGGGGAATAAGAGTGATCCACCGACAAGCGAATGAATCATCTGACGACGTGAGAATTGATTTTGCATAATCTTAATCCACAAAAATAAATTCGCTACTGCTCAGCAGCACGCGCAAATAACTCGCCAGAGCTGCACGTGTTTGGGCTTCCTCCTCAATTTTAACAGATGTCAATTCAGGTCGAATTTCTCGCAGGTACGAAAGCCCTTTTCTAAGTTCCACCGCGTTCGGCTTACGCCCGAACGCCAGCCGATAGGCGTAATCAATTCGTTGCGCGTCGTCTGAAAACGCCAGTCCTACACGTACGGCAAACTGATCAGCCTGCTTATGCACAAACGGATCATTCATCATAAACAAAGCTTGTAACGGCGTCGTGCTCAGCATCCGTTCACCAGTTGATGCATTCGTATCCGCGCTATCAAAAATAGAAAGCTGTGGATGCGCGCGAATTCGTTGCTGCATTAGGTAAACGCCGCGCCCGTTGTGTTCATACGCCGCGACAAATGGATTGTGTACCGAGTAACGCCACGCACTTTCGGGTGGGAACGGATGCGGGCCATTCACATTCAATTCAAGCGTCCCGCTCACTGACAGCATCGTGTCACGAATTTCTTCGGCGGAAAGACGGCGACGGTTGAAATGCCAAAGCAAATTGTTCGTAGCATCTTCTGATTGCAGATTTTGGATTGCGGATTGCGGTGTCTTTGCCTCCGAATTCCGCAATCCAAAATCCGCACTTCCCAGTTGATAGACGTGCGAGAGCATCAACCTGCGGTGCATTTTTTTAAATGACCATCCGTCCGCGATGAATTGCGAAGCCAGATAATCCAGCAATTCTGGATGCGTTGGTGCCAGACCGCGCACGCCGAAATTATTGGACGTTGGCACGATTCCTTTGCCGAAATGATGCAGCCAGATTCGGTTGACAATCACACGCGCCGTCAACGGATTTTTTTCATCAGCAATCCATTCGGCGAGTTCGCGGCGTCCGCTGCCTTTGTAATTTTCAGGCAGCCGCGCACCGCCGAGGATTTGCAAAAAACCGCGCTGCGCAACGTCTCCAAGATTTTTGTTATCGCCTTTGCGTTGAATGCGCGAATCCGCCGCAACGCTCTCTGACACGGCATAAGCGCGTTCGACTTTGGGAGGCTCCGTTAATTCGGAAAGGCTCAATTTTACCTTGTCAGCTTCGGCGGCAATTTCGGCCAGGCTGCGTTGCGAAGACTTGCCGATGATACGATTGCGGTCGTCGTGGTCTTCTTCGCCCAATTTATTCGAATCAATAATTCGCCCGACTTGATCAGTTTCCAAACTCTTCCCTGCCGATTGCGCCAATAAATCGGCAGAAATCTGTTGCTGATTTTGCCTGCCGCTGACGTAAGCTTTCTCGACCTGTAAGGCTTCGCGCTTGAGTTCGAGCTTGCGCACTTCGTCCTGATATTTCGTGAGTGATTCGGCGGATGCGCCTTTGACCAGCGGTGTCAGGCTGTGCGGGTGCACGTAAATTTCAGTACCAGGAAAAGCGTATTGCGTGCTTTTGAAAATGCCATACAACGCGTAATAGTCGCGCGTCGGAATCGGGTCGAACTTGTGATCGTGGCAGCGCGCGCACGATACGCTCAGTGCCAAAAACGATTTGCCAAGATTGTCGAGCGTATCGTCAATCATCAAATTATCGTCCGTATCTCGCGAACCAAACCGCCGCGAAATGGCAACATAACCCGTCGCAATAATTTTTTCTTGTCGCTCCGTTTCTGCCGCTTTTTCTTCCGTATTTTTGAGCGGCAACAAATCTCCCGCAATTTGTTCACGGATAAATTGATTGTATGGCTTGTCTTCATTGAAAGCCTTAATGACGTAGTTGCGATATTTATACGCCGTCGGAACCGGGAAATCTGAAGCGCAACCCGCCGTATCTGCGTAGCGCACAAGATCAAGCCAATGCCTTCCCCAGCGTTCGCCATACGCCGGACTCGCCAGCAAACGGTCTACAATTTTTTCGAAGGCATTCGGTGCATTATCGTTGATGAAATTTTCGACTTCGCGTGGCGTAGGCGGTAAGCCTGTCAGATCAAATGTTGCGCGTCGAATCAACGTCAATTTATCGGCATCAGCTACCGGCGAGATTTTCTTCTCTTGCAACTTGGCGAGAATAAAATTGTCTACGGCAGTTTTCACCCACGAAGATTTTTTTACGGCAGGTGGAGCGGTTTGTTTGAGCGTCTGAAATGACCAAAATTTTTTCGCGGTATCAAAATCGTACGGTTCAGATTTTGCGATGGTGCCGACTTCGGCTTCGCGCGGATCAGCCGCGCCAGCCTTGATCCATACTTCAAAATCGCGGATCACATTTTCGGGTAACTTCCCGCTCATCGGCATTTGCAATTTCGGATCAACGTAGCGAATAGCTTTGATCAGCAAGCTTTTTTCCGGTGCACCGGGGATGATTGCAGGTTCACCCGAAACACCGCCTTTGAGCATTCCAGCCCGTGTATCTAATCGTAAACCTCCCGCCAATTTTTTCGACTGTGCGCTGTGGCATTGATAGCATTGAGCGACGAAGACTGGTCGAATATTTTTCTCAAAAAAAGCCAGCCCTTCGGCAAAAAACGCAGCTGGTTGTTGGGGCGAATTCGCGGTCAATGCACGTGACGGAATCAGCAACCAACACACCAGAAAAACTGTCAACAAAAACGATAATTTTAGATAAGAGATTTTACGCATGTGGATCATTACTCCCGACCTCAAAATCTGTATTGAATGAGTGATTGAAATTTACGACCTCACGGCTTTGAGCCGATTCGTACGAAGCGAAGACTAACTGCATCGTTCTCAAATTGTCAGCAGCTGTAGATTCCGCTTCTCCATTTCCTTGCAGCGCGGCGAGCAAATTCGCATTACAGGGAACCATACTTGATTGAATCAATTCATACGCCGGATCAGCCCAGGCATAACGCGGAGGTGAATGCCGGCGACTGTTGGTTCCTGCTTCAGTCGTGACACGAATCCAATAATCCGGACCAAGTTCCAGCGAACCTTTTTCGCCTTCAATGTAAATATATGTTTCAGGAAATCGTTCGTGCTCCGTACGACTGGCGTAGCTCATTTCGCATGTCACAGTCATCCCGCTATCCATCGTCATCATCACCGTAGCAACGTCTTCGCCCTTTATTTCTGCGTGAATACGATGCGTCTGACAATAAAGCGTACCTGCTTCGCCAAACAGAAATCGGGCTACATCAAGAATGTGGCTGCCGATGTCGGTCAGGATAAATTGTTCCAGTTCTTTCAAAAATGGTTGGTTGTCAAAAACGGGAAAACTCGAACAAAAATGCAGACGCGCGCGAAACGGAGCCCCGATTGTTCCCCGTTCCAATTCATTTTTCACTGCACGAATCGGAGTCTGCCAACGCCAATTTTCATGAACGAAAAACGAAACATTCGCTTGCTGACAAACGCGCACCATTTCTGCGGATTCGGTCAGTGTGGTCGCCATCGGTTTCTGACAGATAACAGGCAAATTGTTCGCTTCCGCCAGATGCACCAAAGAACTGTGCGATGTCACATCTGAAATGATGTCGAGAAAATCTAATCGCTCAGACCGAAGCATTTCCCGCGCATCATCATAGACCGCTGGCACATCGAATTCGCACGCGAATGTTTCAGCTTTCTCACGATTGCGATCACAAAGCGCGACGCACAGCGCACCGGGCAATTCCCGCCACGCCGCCAGTTGATAGCGCGCCCAGAATCCGCTTCCGATAATTGCGAATCGTAATATCTTCATCTAACTAAATCGTGAAGGCGAGACCTTTCTTCTGATTTTTATTTTTTTAATTTTCCCGCGAAATCTCAGCATCAAGAACTTTTGCCGACCAGTAATATACTACGTGAACATTGCAACACGCTATGAACACACGCGTAAATCAGACGTTCACTTTTTTCGATGCAAAATATTATTCGTCTTCATTCCAGTTTTCTAAAATCTTTTCCGCTTATCTAAGTGAGCGAGATGATCTGCAAAGAACCTACCGAAAAAGCCTTTTCGCTCAAACAGGCTGCGGCGGTTGTGTGACGCACCTCGCAGTCAGAATTAATGATCGCTTGCTGGGGAGCAGAGCGAGCATTAATTCTTTGTGATGAGTTGAAAGTGATGAGTGATGAGTTGAAAGACATTCAGTTCTCATCACTCGTCACTTTCTACTCATCACTTCTAAACATTGTATCCATCCGGTCATTCGGCGTATCCTTCGCATCATCTTTTTGGAGGAATTCTGAATGGCTTTTGTAATTTCAAATGCGGGTAAAATTTTTCTATTTTCTGTTTGTATCTTGGTAGCTTTTTCAATTGATGCAAAATCTCAATCCACTAAAACTTACGAACAGAAAATGCGTACGTTTCATAGTACTGAAGAATTTGCGAAGCTGACAAACGGGAAAGTAAAATTAAGCAAAGTACGTTCGAAAGATACCTGGAGTTTACTTGGCAAAACTTCTATTCACACTCCAAATAAAATTGAGGTCGAAGACAGACGTCATGCCTTCCGATGGGTCGGGACCAGAAATGGGCTTTATAACAATGGCTTAGGTTCAACGGGTCACGAATTTTTTGCAGGAAAACGCTGGCTTCCTGACGACAATGTTTTAGGATTAAGGATTGAAAATTTGCCGAAGAATAATGTGCTTTGGGTTGAAACATCCAAAGGCTATTCGCGAATCGAATACAAATCCATGACGCTCGAAGAAAAATCACGCACCTTCGTCGAACGCGTCCAAAAACGGCATAATCGTTGGGGATTGACTGCCGATTCCAATCTTAAAATTCCCGGTGACTTAAATTCCAATCAAATGGTTTCCTCCGATAACGATGGATTGTGGACGGCGATGTATGTCGCGGCAGAATGCTTTCGCTACAAAGTTACGGGTGAAAAAGACGCCCGCGAAAATGCCAGGGTCGGGATGAATGCGTTAATGCGCCTCGAAGAAATTTCCGGCAATCCTGGCTTCCCTGCTCGTTCGTTTATCAAGGTCGGCGTAGACGTTCAGCCCAAAGACGGCGAATGGCACGACACGCCGGACAAGCTTTGGCGATGGAAAGGCGATACGAGTTCAGATGAAATCGTCGGACATTATTTCATCTATCCGCTCTACTTTGATCTCGTCGCTGATGAGTCCGAAAAGCCCAAATTAATTGGCGTGATTGATCGCATCACGAATCATATTTTAGATCACAATTATCAATTGGTAGACCTTGACGGCAAGCGTACGATGTGGGGATTTTGGGGACCAGATCAAATCTGGGATGACCCTGATGAAGTCGGACTCCGCGCCCTGCACATCCTCGCGCACCTCCGCGTAGCGATGCACATGACAATGAATCCAACCTATCGCGCGAAGTACGAAACGGCCTACAACGACCTCATCAAAAATCACAAATATCATCTGCTGACACGCAATCAAAAAGTGATGGTTCCTGGTCACATCAACCATTCCGATGATGAGCTGGCGTTCCTTTCTTACTTTCCGCTGTTGCAGTACGAAACTGATCCTGAGCTGCGCAAAGTCTATCAATACAGCCTGGAGCGAAGCTGGTTAATCGAAAAGCCGGAACGTAATCCGCTCTGGAATTTTATTTATGCCGTTGGCTGTGAAGCAAAAGATTTCGATAAGGAAAATTCCGTCCGAACATTGCAGGAAATCCCGATGGATTTAATTCAATGGACGGTAAAAAATTCTGATCGTTTGGACGTGCCGATGGATCCGATGAGTGACCGTTTCAAAAAAGCACAGGCATTGATTGTGCTGCCGTACGATGAACTACCAATGTCGAAGTGGAACGGAAATCCGTACAATGTGGACGGCGGGAATGGTGGGCGGAGCGAAGACGATGGGGCTTATTTTTTGTTGCCGTATTGGATGGGAAGATTTCATAAGTTGATTTCAGGCTAGACAATCAAGCTAGGATCAATGTTTTTTTCTATGTATAAAATACCTTTTGGCAATAATGTGCATGTTCCATTCTCATAATGAATAAGTGCATCATCATCTAATTTCTTTAATATTTTAGTTTTAAACACACTAAAGTTTGAATATCTCACCCAAGTACACAAGTCTTTATCAGTTACTTTGCTAGGCTGCTTATAGTAAAGAATAATCAACGCTTTTTCATCATTTTTTAGACTTGTATTTTGTACTCTTACAAAACCATCAACCTCGGCAATAATTGGTACTTTTACCTGATTAATACTTTCGACAATTTTGCGAGCCTCATCAATATTGATCGTGTGATAATTACGAATTAGTTCGATTAAAATCCAATCAGCAGCGTGCGTTACCAAAAGTGAGTCCGAATAATTTGGATCAACTTCCATACCTACATGAGCCACATTTCGCTTGTTCCTTACATCAAGTAAAACTCTAGTCAATCTAGGAATAAGAAATCGTATTCCGTCTGTTAAACCAACATTATTTTCAGCCCGCCTAATGATATTTTCAGTCCCTAACTGCTGACCAAGCGGAGTGAATGTACCGGAATCAAGGTACTCAATTAATCTTAATACACATTCACAAAAGCGTGCTGCATCAAGCTCAGCTGGCTTGAATTGCCTCAAGAAAAACGAATGCTTTATTCCTAAATATTCGTCTATTAACTTACTGATAACGTCCACTGGAAATGTCTTTATAAGATCAGCTTCAAGAGACGCTCGTGCTATGCTCATATTTTTAATTTATACCTAACAACTTCTTAATATCTAGCTCTCCTTTAGGAGTAAGAAAATATCCTTGGTCTCCAGTTTTACCAAAAAGAGTTTTATTTTCTTTCTTGGTTAAAGCCTTAACAAAAGCTTCTTTTTTTACTGAGATTGTTTTATAGCGCATTTCTAAATATTTAAACGCGAGGGTTGGTTTTACAGACTCGGCAACTTTAATTTCTTTAGTTATTTCATACAAAGAAAATAAAGCATAATTCACTATTGTGCCTAATGAACGGATATCAAAACTTTCAAGAGTTGAATGCTTACTTTTCCATTCATTAAGCAGGTTCATCTCATCACTTTTATTACGACTTCCTCTATTTCCCTGCTTAGTTTTACCGCTAAGATCGAATCCGTTAATACTAGAATCGAATATTTCAACAATTATTGTGTCAATTCGGCTTTTTAAAGCAGGTTTTATCTTGTAGTTGCTGTCCACAAGCATAAGGCTGTCGCTGCATACTTGTGATAAGTAAGTACCTAAGCAAAATTAATCTGGTATTTTGAGCCAACCTCGACTAATACTTTTTTCAAGGCACGGTATAAGGTTTGACAAGACTCGTAAGCCGA
>JAYTCQ010000078.1:0-20139 GCA_043736395.1 Blastocatellia bacterium
CGTCCTCGCAAAACTCTGGACTATCAGACGCCTTACGAAGTCTATTTCAAAGAACTAGCAAAATTAACCAAAGTTGCACTTACTACTTGAACCTAAGAAATTGAATTGACCACGCCAAAGGACAAATGATTCTGGATCGGATTCAGGGGGGTTTTTAATGATATGACAAAAGACGCAGCCCGGTGGCTTCTTCTGTGAAGCAACATAATGACTGCGCCAGGGACTCCAGAGAAAATCCATCTGCTTACTCAACGAAAATTACGATTCCTCACCAGCATTAATTAATTCTTTCAGTTCTTTACCAGGCTTAAAATAGGGGACGCTTTTGGCTGGAATATCCACAGGTTCACCTGTTTTCGGATTACGTCCACGACGAGCACCGCGCTGGCGAACGCGAAAAGAACCAAAGCCGCGCAATTCTATTTTTTCGCCTCGATTAAGCGATTGAATAATATTCTTAAAAACTTCGTCTACAATTACTTCAGAATCTTTTTTGGTCAGCTCAGCGGCTCTCGCCACTTCTTCTACTAATTCAGCTTTCGTCATCGCTATTACCTCTGTCCATTGTAAAATATTATTACTGCCACTGATATTTGAATTTCATTGAAGTATCGATCTCGCTAACTTTTCCCGCCCATTCGCTCGGCTTTGACAATAATGTTCCAATTTTCGACAATCCCAGGAAATCAAGTAACGATAAACCTTCTCGCGGTTCCGGTGGAGTCACAACATTTGGCTCCCCTTTCATTCCGATCAATCCAGCTGTGTACTTCAAAGCATCACGATAGTCACCAATCTGATCAACTAATCCATTCTCAACAGCCGATACCCCTGTATAAATACGTCCATCAGCTAACGCGCGCAATTTAGCTTCATCAAGCTTTGCCCCCTCTGCACCACGCCCATTGCGACCTTCTAAAACGACTTTAACAAACTGATCATACAACTCGTTAATGACACCTTGGAAATATTGTCTTTCACGCTCTGTCATTTCTCGCGTCAAATTTCCTGTATCTTTAAATTCACCACTCTTAAAAACTACCGATTTAACTTTAGCCCATTCTGCTAAATCTTTTAAATTTACCCATTCTGCAATGACGCCAATGCTACCCGTGACGGTACTGGAATTAGCAAAAATTCGTTCAGCTGGTGCAGAAATATAATATCCCCCCGAAGCTGCAACCGTTCCCATCGAAATTACAATTTTCTTTTTCTTTTCGTCCTTGACACGTTTGACTTCACGGTAAATTTCCTCGGAGGCAGTAACCCCACCACCAGGACTATCAATTTTTAAGATGATAGCTTTAACCCGAGGATCATCGCCATATTGACGGAGGTGACGGTTCACATTTTTGGCCATTTCTGGTCCAATGACACCTTCAACCGGAATGACAGCGATTTTATCGCCTCCAAATCCGAAGCTCCCACCATCAGAAAGCGTTAGTGCGCCAAGGATGAGGAGGAAGCTAAACACGCCGAGTGCAAGAACGCCAAAAATAATTATCAAGCTTAAATTTTTTCTGGTCATCGCCGAAAAGTGAAGAGGCTGATAGTTTGAGATATTGCGCTCAAACTATCAGCCAGTAATAGAGAAACTACTCTTTCGTTTCGCCGCCGTCGTCTTCAGCCGGACGGTTAAAATTAAACAGATCACCTAGACTTGCCATTCCGCTATCACTCGTGGTGTAGCTGCGAACGTCAATGATAGGTTCATCCTTGCCAACAGCACGAACAGAAAGTCCTATTTTCTTGGCTTCAGGATCCATTTTGAGAATCTTAAACTGCAATGCTTGTCCAACCTGAACTGCATCTTCAGGCTTCTCAACATGATTTTCTGACAGTTCAGAAACGTGGCAGAGTCCTTCGATACCGTCGTCCAATTCAACGAAAGCTCCGAAGTTGGCAAAGCGTGAAATCTTACCGGAAACAACATCGCCAAGCTTCTTCTCTTCAAAGAAACGATCCCATGAATTTGGCTCAAGATCCTTGATTGAGAGCGACAAACGACGGCTTTCGGTATCAATGGCCGTGATGATCGCCTCAACTTCTTGATTTTTCTTGAGAGCTTCAGAAGGATGCTTGATGCGCTTCGTCCACGAAATATCAGAGACGTGAACTAAACCATCAATGCCTTCTTCGATTTCAACGAAGGCTCCAAAATCAGTCAGGTTACGAACTTTACCGGTGACACGAGTTCCGACCGCATAACGTTCCTGCAAGGTATCCCACGGATTGATTTCAATCTGTTTGATACCAAGACTAATGCGGCGATTGTTAGTGTCAATTTCAAGAACGACTGCTTCAATTTCCTGTCCCGTATTAAGCATTTTGGAAGGATGCTTGACGCGCTTCGACCAGCTCATTTCGGAAACATGAACTAAACCTTCGACACCATTTTCAAGCTCCACAAAAGCACCGTAATCGGTAAGTGAAACGACTTTGCCTGAAACGCGCGTGCCGATGGCGTAGCGTTCAGTAACTGTTGCCCACGGATCAGGAATAAGCTGTTTATAGCCTAAACTGACACGTTCACGATCACGATCAAACTTGAGAATCTTGACTTGAATCTTATCGCCGACTTTGAACAGCTCCGAAGGATTCTGAATCCGTCCCCACGACATATCAGTGATATGCAGTAAGCCATCAAGTCCGCCAAGATCAATAAAGATTCCGTATTCAGTAATATTCTTGACTTCGCCTTCGACGATAATGCCCTCTTCAAGATGCTTGAGAGTTTCGTCCTTCTTGCCTGCGATTTGCGCATCAAGCAAGGCTTTACGCGAAAGAACAATATTGCTGCGTTTTTTATTGACTTTAAGGACTAGGAATTCCATGTCCTTGTTGCGATAAATATCTAAGTTACGAACCGGACGAACGTCTACCTGGCTGCCAGGCAAAAAGGCCTGGATACCACCGATGTCGACGCGTAAGCCGCCTTTGATTCGATCTGTAACGCGACCAATGATCGTGACATTGTCACGATGAGCATTTTCGATCAAATCCCACGTTTGCATCCGAACAGCATCAGCGCGTGAAAGCTCGACGTATCCGTCGTGATTTTCCAGTTGTTTGACCAGTACATCAACTTCGTCGCCGACTTTGATGGAAAGTTCATCGCCGCCGTCTTTAAATTCACTGATACGAACAATTCCTTCTGATTTAAAGCCTACGTTGATGATGACGTCCTGACCGGTGATTTTCACGACGGTTCCCTTGACGACTTCACCTTCGCTGACTTCCAGCTGGCTAGATTTTTCGTGTTGATCGAGAATTGCGCCAAAATCCACATCACCGTAATCATCGGCGTCTGGAACATCGGGCGTAACAGTTTGGGTTGGTTCTAAAGCTTCCGCTTGACCGGTGGAAGCGATTTGGTTATTGGTTTCAGTTGACATTGAAAAAAGGATTCCTCCAAAAAGATTCGAGGCGCCTGCCTCATATCACAAATTTGCAAACAAACATTTCGTCGAGTTTGTTAATTAGCCTGAGTGGATTTATCTCGTGAATAAATAACAATCTAGTCTAACGCTAACTCCGACTCTAATTCCGTTTCGAGAGATTGTAGTCGCTTGACAACACGTTGGATCATCCAATCCGGCGTCGAAGCTCCCGCACTGACTCCAACGCGCTTCACTCCGCGCAAGTCAGCAGGATTTATCTCACTCTCAGTTTCAATTAAAGTCGCTTGTGGACATAAACTTTTGGCGGTCTCAACCAGTTTCGTACTGTTGGCACTATGCTTTCCGCCGATCACATAAATATAATCAACTTCCGCAGCCAGGCGTCGAATAGCAGATTGATTTTCCTCGGTCGCATCACAAATTGTTTCTGCGATTTTTACCTCGCTGGCCTTTTGCCGAATAATATCAATCACTGCCTGGTATTTCTGTGGACTAATCGTAGTCTGCGCCAGTACTCCAGCTCGTTCCATTAACGGCAATTCCTGCGCTTCTTCAATCGTTTTCACGACGTGCGCCTGATCGTTAATGTAGCCAAGAATACCAACGATTTCAGGATGCTTGCGATCACCGACAATAATGACTTCATAGCCCGCTTCAAATAACTCAACAGCCTTGCGCTGAGAATAATGCACATACGGGCAAGTGCCATCCATCACGCGCAACCCACTGGCTTTCAAATCTTCGTACACCTGAGGCGCAGCTCCATGGGCTCGAATAATGGCAATGCCTTCGCTCGGATGCTTATTCTCACTCGCTAACCTGATGCCATCAGATTCAAGCCGCTCAATTTCCTGCGTATTATGAATAATGGGGCCGAGCGTAACGACAGGCAATCCATTCGATTTTTCAAGCGCACGATAAGCGAGGTCTACGGCGCGCTTAACGCCCATACAAAACCCCAGACTTTCGGCTAAAACAATTTCCATTTAGTAATGCAAAATCAGCGAATCCAAATCGCAACGCGTATCTTACCCCTGAAGGCCTCTAAATTGCCAGTCAAATAGCTCAGAATCTTAAAGATAAATTGGAAAGTCAGTAAACAGAGCATCAATGGACGGTCGAACTGACAGGGAGGGTAAAACCGTTATTTCGTGCAGCATCAACTAATTACATCCTACAACAAGATAAGAAAAATCGAATGTAATTGTTCTCGCGTGCCTTGTCAAGCTATAAGATCAGTGAATCGTTATGCTTAGAGCTCATTAATTGATACCACCATCAAGTCATTACTCTCGAAATTATTTAGAGATTTATTCAACTTTATTTCTGTACAGCTTACCGGCTGTCATCTGAATTCGTTTTTTGATATTCCTGCCACCAGACTTCCATCTCTTGTAAAGACTCACGCTTCGACGAATCGCCTAGATCAAACACTCGAAAACTTGGGGACGTATTGGTTTCGCAAATAATTTTGTATTTATCAGGGGCTACATCAAAAGGCGTTTTATCCTCAGGCGTCAGTAAAGCCAAAAAACGAATTTCCGCTTGACGCCAATAATTCCAAGTATCTTCATTAAGATCGCTTGAAGAAGAGAGGTGATTTGTAGTCAAAAAAACTTTGGCGGGATTATTAGAAACGATGATACTTCCAATAGGCAATTTTTCGCGTAACCAATTACATATCTTATCCTGATAGATTCCAGATTTTATCCAAACGATTGACTGCGGTTGGGTTCTCAATAAATTTATGTAACGGACATGTTCCAAGATGAAAAAAAAGGCAAAACAGAAAAGTGAAATCCGAGCAATCATAAACGTATCAATATCTTTTCCCGACCGATCCATCACCCAACTTGAAATATTTTTAAGACCACTTATCCAGTAACAAATCATAAAAGGCGAAAGCGGCAGGATGAAACGAAAGGTGCTCCAAGGCCAAATCAAGACGCAACCAAATGTTAAGACAACTAGGATTTCAGCTGAAGTTACCCGTTCTCTACATTGAACGGTAAATCCTATCAACATAATTAGAGAAAAAATAAGAGAAATTATAACCGCCTGCTTTGCAAAAGGTACTTTTTTGTATACATCCCCGATCCCACTTCCTAGTCCCAAAACTTCTTCACCGCTTCTCGCTTCAGTTCTTAAAGTTGAGGGAAGCAACACTGCGAGTACATCTCTCTCTATAATTGCTTGAAAATTCCCGTTAATGCGATCCATATAGTCGGCTCTAGTCGCAATTCCGTTCTCTTTCACCCCAGCTACCCTCATAGTAACTTGGTCAAAATAGCTATAAATAATATTCCCGCCATGGTTCGATCTTAACGCAAAATTCGGATATGCGATTTTGCAATAGACCACCCAGGGAACAACCAAAACCCCAACTCCAACAGCAAAAAATACAGCACGTTGCCAGCTCGCTCGCTGCCAAAGTTGAATCGCCACAGCAATAACCAGAGTTAACCCCAACGACCGTGTATAAAAACCAGCAGTCGCTAAACCAATCACAATACCGATCGTAGAGAACCTTACTTCTTTATTTTTGATGGAACTTTCTAATTTCACAACCGCCCAGAACTGAAAACAAGTAAAGACGCATTCCGACATCACCGATGAAGTAGCTAAAAAAACGTACGCTGGGAGCAAAGAAATCATTATTGCAGCTAACCAGCATATTAATGTGGGGAAATCTTTTAGCTTCCGACAATAAATAAAAGTTCCAAGCCCAACGAAATTCATCGCCGCGACCGAAATCCCTTTTAGTAACCATAGCTCTTCTGTTTTTAGTGAAAATACTTTAAGTAGAATTGCTAACAAGAATGGGAATCCCGGTGGATAATTCGGTTGAATTCCCTGAATAGGTGAGCTTATTAATTGATAGCTGCCCTGCTCCGCGATTGATCTGGCTAACACTATATACCAGGCATCATCGCTAAACTGCCCTACGACATGATCTACCCTCAGAAAATAAATTGTATTTACTCCAATAACTGTCAATAAAGTTATTACCGGAGCCATACTTAGCCATCTAATAGCCCCAGCTTTCTTTATGATATTAGGGGTTTCTGTTATTGATTCTATTATAGCGGACATTAAAAACCTCGGCGGGACAAGAAATAAATTACTTCTTACTTTAATTCCTGGTAACTGGCAAAGCGGAATAGTTTTGTTTTTTATACCCCAACTCGGCTGTCCGATTAACCCTCATCACGCCCCAAAGTGGGCCGAGTCTGTTTGCAAGAGCTAGATATTTATTCGCATTGAATGACTCTGTCTCCCACAACATTTCAGCAGCATCTGTAAATTGACGATTTATATTTCTGGCGTCATTTATCATTACCTCAGCAGTCTGATTTTTATTTGCTTGCTTGAGAAGATGAGAATAAATAACACGGAGAAACACTGATGAAGGCGTGAGCTTTAGTCCCCGCTGAAGAGTGGCTTCCGCTTGCTCCCATTTTCCAAGGCGTGTTTGAGCCAATGCTAACGTTTGGAATATAGTTACATCATTGATTCCCATATCTAATGCAGATTCAAGTAGCGGTACCGCCTTTTCAGGTTCCCTGGTTCGATAATATAAACTTCCCAACTTGAAGCCAGTAGTAAAATTATAAGGATCAATCCATAAAGCCAATTGGTAGTTATCTCTGGCAATACCCGAAACGTCTTCACCGATTACATCTCCTTGAGCTTCAAAGTATTGACTTAGGAAGACCTGTCCACTCCGAAAGCAACAAAGCGATAAACAAACCATAGCAAAATACGGAACCCATTGTTGATAATTCCTTGGCGGCATTGCTACGATTGGTCCCGAGGAAGAAGTTATCGAAATAAGGAGGAAAAATGCGAGACCACAAGGAATCCATCGGAAAGAAAAGCTACTAAAATTCGAGCTTATTAAAAAGGCGACTCCCCCACTAATAACAACACTTGAAACCAACCTGGTTCGTATACTCCATAAGTACACTGCCAAGCGAAATAATATCGCAATAAGAATTAACCCACCTACCAGTCCTAACTCACCAAACACCTGAAAAAATTCATTGTGTGTTCTAAAATTAGTGGCACCTCCATCTGATTGATCTGAAGTGAATGATGCTGACACTAGATTAGATGGTAAATACGATTGTCCGTTTACCAAAGTGCGATAATTTATATACTCTGCTTTATAAGCGCCACCGCCTACACCTAAAAAGGGATGCTCAATTAACATTTCCAGCGCAATCCCCCATAAAAGAAATCGTCCGGTAGCACTACTTTTTAATATATCTTTGTCCACTATTTTCTGAGCTAAGACCTCTGTACCTGTACGTCCGTATAGCTTTGAGGGTAAGTTGGTTTGAAGCGCATAGGAAAATATTATCGCAAAAACCAAGATTAAAGCTCGCAGCATAAATCTTGGTCTGAACCATCCAGCCAGTACATAAATAACTATTATTCCAATTGAACCTATTAAAGCCAGTAATGGTGTGCGCTGATAACTAGACACGCTCGCCATGATGCAAATTATTGAAACAATCAGACTCGCAACAATTATCTGCTTACGACGTGAACTCAAAAACACAATCCAAAAAATCGGTATCAGCGTTACTAGTATTTCAGTTTCTACTCCGATATTTTTATACAGTGATGTATTTCCTGGTGGATCACCTTCGACCATCGCATACCCAATTAGCTTGAACGCAGCCATTAATCCCGCCGTTACCATTAGCATGGAAGCCAAACCAATTTTTGAGCGACGACGCAAACATGCTGACGCCAACAATATAAGTACAGAATAATCCAGCCAGATCACACTTTGATCCAGAGTCGCTCCAATGCTGGAAGTCCATATCAACGAACAGGCTGTCCACAAGGTAAATAAGCAAACAAAAGACTGTACGCTACCAAGTTTAGGAACTCTAATCAGATTTCTGGACTGATAGCATATTCCAACAATTAAGGTAACAAAAAGGTATATCGTCGTGACCAATTCATGAGTTTCTTCACCGTCATGGGTTAATGAAGTAATATATGGAATAAGGCTAGGGGTTACTAACGTCAGCGGGAATATCACCAACAATCGTTCAAGAATTGTATACCTACGCCAGTGAAGTATAAAATGTTTGGTTAATGTCATAATTTTCAGTTAATCAGGGCTGGTATAAAATGAAACAACGGTACTATCTAAATAATTCAAGGGGTTAAGGTATTATTCCTCTCAATCCGTCTTTTTTCAGACTCATCGCACCACTGCTTAAATTCTTGCCATGATTCCCTTTTAGCTGGATCACCAAGATCAATCACATGGAAGCTTGGTACCGTATCAGTAGCAAAAATTATCTTGTATTTAGCTTCAAGCGCACCTCGTCTCTGAGGTCTTAAAACTGACAGGTATCTGATTCCAGCTTTTCGCCAATATTCCCAGGACTGTTCTGAAAGGCTCCCAGTAACCGACAAATGGTCCGTCATTAAATATAGTTTGGCAGGGTCAGTAGAGGCGATAATTGACCCGGCTGGCAAGTTATCCCGCATCCAGATACAAGCTTCATCCATGTAATTACCGGCAGTCACGGCTGAAACCTCTACAGGATTTGTTCGTAAAGTCAGGATATGTCGTAGGTGCTCAAAAATAAAGAAAAAGGTAAAACAAAATAAGGCAATTCGCGCCAGCGAATACACATCATAACTACCTTTCAATCGCTCGCTGAACCAAAGCATTAATTGCCTTGAACCATCTATAAAATAGCATATAAGAAAGGGCGCAAGCGGTAAGACAAATCTGAATGTAAGCCAGGGCCAGATCACTACTAAAGCAATCGTTAACGGCACTAGAATCTCAATACTGGTAATGTTTATTCGGGCTTGAGTGATAAATCCTATTAGAATAACCATGGTCAAAAATAGAGACAGGATGGTCGCTCCTGCCGCAAAAGGTATAGATGCACCTGCTTCAGTTCCACCCCCTAACCCTAAGACTTCTTCCCCACTTTTTCCTTCGGGTCTGAGCGTGGCAGGCATAAACAGACCTACCATATCCCGTCCGAAAATACTTTTAATGTTACCTGTTACCCGAAAAATATAATCAGTGGATGTAGCGATGCCAGATTCTCGAATACCTGCATTTCTTTGAGTTAAATTTTCAAAATAATTTTCTACTATATTTCCACCGTGATTGTATCTGAGTGCAGAATTAGGGTATGCATATTTAGTATAAGTCATCCAAGTGGTAGTAGTTAATCCTATTCCGAAAATCAATATGAGCATCACCCGCCATAATTTAAATCGAAATAATTGGAGCATCACCGCCAGGATTAACGTAACTCCTAGTGATCGAGTATAGAAAGTTGCAAGGGTCAGGATCAAAAGTGTAAAAATAGTACTAAGGTTAAATGTCTTATTTCTAATCGCAGTTTCCAGTCGTACTACTGCCCAGATCTGAAAACAGGTAAAAACACATTCTGACATTACAGATGAAGTGGCAAGAAATACTAAGGCTGGTATTAATGTCACCATAATTGTTCCCAGCCAACTAATTAGCACTGGATACTCTTTTACTCTTCGACAGCAAATATACATTCCAATTGCCAGGAAATTAATCGCTAGGATTGAAATGATTTTTAGAATCCACAAATGCTCAGCATCAAGTGGCATCAAACTTAAAAAACTCGCTAGAAGTAGTGGGAAACCTGGAGGATAGGATGGCTGAATTCCCTGGATCGGTGAACTTATTAGTTGGTAATTACCATATTCGGCAATTGATTTTGCTAAGACAATATAAAATGCATCGTCACTAAGTTGTCCGACCAGGCGATTTAATCGTAAAAAATATATCGAATTGATAGCAGTTACTGAAATAACTGTTACTAAAATCACGACCCATTTACTGGAAACAAATCGAATTAGGTGCGGTACACGTAAAGCGCTTTCATCTAAGTGCTTTACATTACTTTCTTGATACTCCACTTCTCACTTACCAATGTAGGGCTGGTTTTTGAGACTCAATTTGCAATTTTCTTCAACTTATTAACTGCTTTTATTAATTTGGGTTTAGTAAATCCAACTTAGCCAAATGCTGCGTTTCTCCCAAATCAACAATTTGAATATTTGGCAAATCAGAAGCCTGGTAAATCACATCGTTCTTGTCACCTTTTTTTCCGGTGATAGGCATGGTTGGTTTGGTATTTACCACGTACCTGAGTCCCGCCCTTCTCCAGTACTCCCAAGTCGTGTCGTCCAACCCAACTGAGATACCCTGATGCCCGGTAAGTAAAAATATTTGTGCAGGATTTGTCGACGCGATTAGGCTCTGCGCTGGAAGTTGAGTGTTTATATTCTCGATCAAATTCGAAACTGTATCGAAATCGGCGATCCAACCGATGGCTTGGGGAGTCCGCTGTTTTGCATTTATATAACTACTATGTTCGATAATAAAAAAACATAGTAGGCAGATCAAAAGTACTCGTACGACTATATACTCATTTATATCTATATTTATATATTTCTCTAAAAACCGGGGAATAGCTCTTAGTGATATGACAAAGTAACTTATTAAAAATGGTAAAAATGGTAAAATAAACCGAAACGTATACCAGGGCCAAATTATCGCCAGAATCAATGTTAACCCAAGCGCAATTTCAACTGAGCTGATTTGATTTTTACATTGAAGGCCTATCCCTATTAAAATAATCGCTGAAAAAAAGATAGAGAACCATTTTGCGCCTTCGGCAAACGCTACTTTTCCAAAAACAATTTTCATTCCTCCACCAAGCCCAAGTAATTCAGTTCCACTTTCTTCACTCCCACGTATTACTGAGGGAAGAATAAAACCCACCATATCTCGTTCAAGTACAGTCTTCACATTTTCGCCAACCCGCCAGAAATAGTCATTAATACCTGCATTACCTGATCCAGCATCACCCGCAGCATTCATCTGAAGAGATTCAAAATAAGTGCTAACAATTGTTCCGCCATGAAATTCCCTCTGAGCGTTATTCGGATATGAAATATTTGAATAGATCACCCAAGGGAGTATTCCTATCGCTACTAATGATACTAACTTTAGTATATCTCCATATTGCTTAACTAAAAAAAGTCGAGCAATTATTGCAACAAATACGATTAAAGCTGCTGATCTGATATAGAATGAATATGAGGTCAATAATCCTATTTCTATTAGAGTCCGAGCAGTAATTTTGTTTTCAGCTATCGCAATTTCAAGTTTTACGAGCGTGAATGTAACAAAACATGTAAATACGCATTCAGACATTAAGGTTGAAGTTGCAGCAAAAACAAAGGCAGGTGAAAGAAGCAGAAGAACTGTACAAATGTACGAGATATATTCAGGGAATTTGAGGATTCTCGTATAATATTTATAACTCGCAAAGCCTGCACCAGCCATAGCCAATATTGAGACATACTTTAATATCCATAATTGACTCATTGCTTCTGGTACTACTTTCATAACGAATGCCAGAATTAATGGAAAACCGGGGGGATATATTGGGCGTAATCCTTGAATTGGAGAACTAATTAGCTGATATGTCCCAGATTCTGCAATAGATTTTGCAAGTACGAGATACCAGGCATCATCTACAAATTGTCCAATGACGTAATCAACCCGAAATATATAGATTAAGGCTGTTATTCCCAGCCCAATTGCACCGAATAATTTTTGACTCATTTTACTTTTCATTTAAGTCGTTTATTGAAGTACAGTGTTTACTAAACTTCGTTACTGTTCGCTTACTTCGGTGGGTTTGAACCAGCATCAATTTTATTTTGTGCTTGTTTTTTCTTCAGCTCTTCAATTTTCTTGATCGAATTTTGAATCTCCGCTTCGGCTTGAGACCTGTTTGTATCAATGCGATTTCTAGCAAACTGATCTGCATTATTTTTTCCTAGAGATTCGGAACGAAGCCGATTCAGTTCAAGTTTGATCAATTCAATATGAGCCTCTTCATTTTGAATTTCCTGTTGAATTTGAAGTGTTGCTTTTTCAAGCGCTCCCTGATCAGGCTGACCTTTTTCATCTTTAAATGATTGCTCTTTAAGCTTGAAATCCTGCTCTTTCCCTTCTTTACGAATTTCAGATAACTCGTTTTCAGCCGCTGATGCCTCTCCTTTTAATCTCTTCGATTTTTCAGACAAGGCTGAAATTTGTTGGTTCAAATTATTAAATTCACCCGGTTGCTTCCCATTGGCACTTTGCATCTGGTTACGCAATTTGATAATTTCCAGGTCGGCTTGATCGGCATCGTGACGAAGCCTTTTGGTTAATTCAAGAATTTTTGAATGTTTTTCATTCCAGGCATCTTCCATCGGGTTAGAAGTTTTTTTCTTAACCGACTTATCGGTTTTCACACCTGTCTCTATTTTCTCAGGACTTTTTGAAGCTAATGCCTCAGGTTTCATTTTTTCGAGTGGCTGAATTACTATAATATCATCTGTAGTGAGGGTGGGAATCTGAGCACTTACAGAATGAAATATTAATCCTACTATTGTGACTGATAATAGCCTTGTTCCTATTTTAGTTATTAACTTAGAATTCATATTTTTTCCAACTCAATTTAGGTTTTGAGGCTCTATTCAAAAAACTAAAAAAGGAGCAGACTATTTCAGTCCACTCCTTTTAAAGCTATAATACGCAGTCAAATCCTTAACTTGCCGCAGCAGTTCCGAGTGGTGTACCAGTTGATGAAGCATCAGCATCAGCCCAAGCTGCTGTCTTGTGATAAACAACACCGTCTTCGAATACTGCGAAATCTTTATTTCCAGCACCCGTGGTACCTCTATTAGCTCTGACCTGGAAGGTTCCAGCGGTAGCAGTTGACCCAAAGAAATATCCTGACTTTACGTTCGTGGTATTGCTTGCCGTCGTGAACGAAGCATCAACCAATGCGGCTGTATTCAATGCACCCAATGTGCCATATTGATTATTATTCGTTGAATAGGTCACTTCTGCACTTGCAGCGGTACGCAGTGAACCGACCGCAGATGATTCGTTGGCGCTCTTACGTGCGCTTAACAGGTTCGGAATGGCGATGGCGGCGATGATGCCGATGATCGCGACTACAATTAACAATTCGATGAGCGAAAATCCTTGCTCTTTCTTCATATAGTAATTCCCCTTACTTTTTAAGGCTGTCGTGTTATCGCAATCCTCAGCAATTAATCACTTCAGCAACAGATATTCTCAAAAACTCTTGAAACCGAACAACCTCGGCTTCCGCTGATGTACTTCGCAATCGCAGTGCCACAACTTTTAAACATTGCGGCTAAGTAGGCTACACCCTTTATTTACGGTGTTTATGTGTAATTATTAAAAAAACTACCGAGGTGATTGGTTATGACTACTAACAATTCTTGTCAGTTTTCTGATTCGGTTTTTGTCAGATTTTTGTAGATTTTTGTTGACAGGTTCGTTGGGAGGCTGATGAATTCTGTGGTCATGTATTGAAAGTTCCTCCCTTTAGCAAAAGCTTTGCTTGAATCATAGATTAGCCTTTGCCTGGCAAAGTCTGTCGCAACCATGGCTGTTTACGCTACGTTAATTCATCACAACTTTTGGTTTCAAGGCTTTCCTGGCTTCATCGTATTCGGCGATGGCTTTGAGTGTTTTGTTGTGGATGAGTTGAAATGTATTTGTGGTTGCTGATACTTCGCGGTAGATCGTTCTACCATTATTAATCATAGCTGCTTCGTTGTCTTCGAGCTGAATGATTGGCATTGATAACGCTTCGGTCATCGGGATGATTACTTGATGTAATTCTTCTCTGTCGGAAATTTCGGCCAATTTTTCCAGCGTATTTGAAGATTCAATTTTACTGTTTCCGGCGCGCGTTCTCTGCAGTGCAGTTAAATGTGCGCCGATTCTTAATTTCTTTCCCAGATCTTCGGCTAAGGTTCGGATGTAGGTTCCTGAGGAACAGACTACGCGGAAACGCCAACTGTCAGTGCTCTCCTGTTCGAGTAATTCAAACGCGCGGATTTTAATATTAATTGGTTGCCGCTCAATTTCTTCGCCGCGTCGCGCCATTTCGTATAGCTTTACGCCACCGATTTTTTTGGCGGAGTACATAGGAGGGATTTGCTGAAGATTTCCACGCAGTGATGGCAAAGCGGCTTCGATAATATCTTTATTTAAATGGGCAGGATCAGTAATTTCTCCGATTGGTCTTCCAGTCAAATCTCCTGTGTCTGTCGCAAATCCAAACCTCACGGTAGCGATGTATTCTTTGTCGTCTCCGGTTAGAAATTGTACTAAGCGTGTGGCCTGATTCAGGCAGATCACCAGCACTCCGGTAGCGAATGGATCAAGCGTTCCGGTATGTCCGACGCGGCGGGTGCGGCAGATTCCGCGCACTTTCGCTACGACATCGTGCGAGGTCCAATCGGCGGGTTTATCGATGATGAGAAGACCGTTAAGAAGGTGTTGGATGTCAGATGTCGGATGTCGGGTTTGCATGCGTAGGTTTTACAATAAATTCGGTAAGGAACCAAATCTCAACATCAGCAAATTGCCGACCACCGCTCACCGACTACCGACCACCGTTATTGAATTTTACATTGCACAGTATTCGCATTCCATCCATCTACATACACGATTAAATCCAATGTACGATTTCTTCCGGCGAGGCTGCTCGGGATTTGCACGTTGATTTGATCCAAGCCAACGAAAAAATTCTGAGAGCCGGCATACTCTACGCTCAGCGGAGTTCCTCCCAAAAATGCTTTTACTTTATTGAGATTGGAACGACCGCGCAGGCCTGTGCCGTAGAGCTGCAAAAATACTTTCTCAGCGGGATTCGATAAATTGATTGGGTTACTGATGGATTCGTAGACGCGGTCGCCGTTCGCTTTGAGGCGCAAAATATCTGCCGCCGCTAAGCCTCGCCCATTCTGTGTAATCGTAAATATTCCAGGCCAAACTGTATTCACATTAAGGCTGCCACGGGCGACAACGGAGCCGTCATTTTTCACGACTTCAATTTTATAGGTTCCAAATCCTACAGTCGCGGGGACTTGGTAATTGATCTGCGCTGGAGACGCGTAAAACAGCGGTGCAAGTTGAAAATTCCCTGCTTGATCGGTCAGCTTCACGCTGATTCCAGCTAACGTTGTCGGCAATGAAGTCGTTGCAGCTTCGGTCGAAGTTGCCAGATTTTTTCCAAAACCGGAAAGGATCATCTCGGGCGTAGCGACATAGTCTGAGGCATAGCTCGCGCTGGAAACACTCACGAATTCGGGGATGTTTTCAGTTGCGGCTTTCACAGCTTCCATCGCGTCTAATTTTCCGTAGCCAAATTGCGGACTTATCGAAGAGCCTGTGAATCCATCATTCGTCGCCGTCCGAATTAATAATCTTCGGATTTGATCAGGCTCGAGATTACGATTCGCTTGCAGCATTAACGCTACGGTTCCGGTGACCGAAGCCGCCGCCATCGAAGTGCCGTACGTCACAAAATGTTTGCCGCCATCGTTGGTTACGAATTCCGGAGCGGGCGCACCTCCGGTCAGAGAATCTGCCTGGTAATCCGCTGACAAAGTGGAAGCGATGTAACTTCCCGGTGCGGAAATTTGTGGAGACAATCTGCCATCACGTGAAGGGCCGAGACTGGAGCTAACCGCGATGCGTCCGACTGTTCCCTGCGCCATCCGATTTTGCGGGGTGCCGGTAATATCAATGTAATTTGTTTTCGTGACGTAGTTGGCTACGCTGATGGCGCGACGTGCGGTGGCGGGAGAAGCTACGCTGCACAAATTATCACGTACTGCTGCGTCTAAAATAGTTTCGCCTGCGTCCTGCGTCCAGACGTCAAAACGTCCGTTCGTAATTCGCGTCCCCGTCAAAATTAATTTCCAGTTTCCGGCGGGTCGTTGCTTAAACGTGACGAGGATTGCTTTCGCAGCAGCTGCCGTTTCGCCGGGAGCATTTTCGAGTTCCACGTCGGCATCATTCGTCAATAAATCATAGAGCTTGACGGGGCCGACAACTGCGCCGTTGGGCTTGATTATTTTGGCAGTGATCGCGTCATTGCCCGGATAGACGGCGATCATTCCTGAAGCTTTGCTGGTGACAGAAAAAGAAATGATTATGTCTGAATTTTCGCCTAAAATTCCTCCGGCATGAATGCTGTCTTTGCCTTCATTGCCTGCCGCGATGACAACCTGACGGCCTTTGCCGGTCGCAATTAAATTATCAACGGCGATCTCCAGCGGATCGGTTCCGTCGTGCGAACTGTAATGTCCTCCGACGCTCAAATTAATCACAAACGGCTCATTCAAAGTCGTCGCCTGCGTGCGCACAAATGACATCGCCGCGATTAAATCATCATCGGCAAAACTCGCGGTAGCTGTAGTGCTGCGCGTGGCTTTGACTACGATCAAATCAGCTTCAGGAGCAATTCCTGTATAGGTTCCAGCGGCGACAGAATTTCCGGTTCCAAGCCCGTTACCAGCGGCTGTCCCCGCAACGTGTGTGCCATGTCCGTTCACGTCTTTTTCATTGACTGTGGCGGAACCTTGTAAGGCGTTATTGATTTCAGTTTCGGTATATACACGCCCAACTCCGCCAGGGCCTGTTCGCGCAGTGTCGCTCATATCCCACAAAGCTTTCACGCGCGTCGTACCATCGGCTTTGCGAAAATCTCCGTGTCGCCAATCAATGCCTGAATCAATCATCCCGATGACTACGCCTTTGCCTGTCACATTATTTTCAGTGCGAGATTGTGCCGCTTTAATCGCAGAATTCGCCGCATCATTTATAGAAGCGGCTAAAGGTTTTGCTAACGAACTCGAGTTAATGCTCAGCGGCGTTTTAAATTTCGCAGATTGCAATCGTCTGACATTTGGCAGCGCCGCCAGGGCCGGAAGGTTTTCGATTTTGACTTCGGCTACAGCCAAATTGCCGATGCGTGCGCGAATGCCTTGAGCTTCAATGATTTGATTTTCGTCTTCCGAATCCAACGTAATAATGACGCCCACTGTTCCGGCGCGTTCGTTAACACGAATGCGTTCGCGGGATTCTTCAGCGCGAAGACTGCGACGGGTGAGATTAAGTAATTCCGCATCCAGTTTGTTCTCGACTTCTCGCGAAGCCTGAATCGAAACCGAAGAATTTAGATAAAAGAAAATTGCGCTCACAAAAGCGCACAGGACGACACAGGTGAGAGATTTTGGCTGGGATGTTCTGCGCATGATCCGGGTTCCTTCAACTGCTAATGTAGCGACGTTTTTAAGGAATTGTGAGGCTTAAAACGTTCGCAGGAACGAAAGATTCCTTGCTCAATACAAATGCTGATTACACCCCTTTTTCCACTGAATGCGAAAAAGAATTATTATGAGAATGTTGTTCTTTGTGAAAAATGCAGAAGCCCGCACGCAGTAAGGACGCCAGTACAATTGGAATAAATTACTCAGAAACCTTGGAATTTTTGCGTGATGTACTGGCGCCCTTACTGCGTGCGGGCTTCTGCATTACCAACCTTCGCGTTTTCGCAGTGCTTCGATATGAGCGACGTGATGGCTGCCGTGCCAATCATAGAGGCGGAGCTGCGTGGCTAACGTCATCGCTCCGTTATCAGGATGGACAAACGTCCGCGCAAAACTTTCCTCTGGCAACGTCCGCATGAGGCTCGTCCAGCGTTCGTGAATTCGATCCAGTAATGAAAGGGAAACTTCTAACTCAGCAGTTTTGGCATCGGACAGTTCTGCCCAGGCGGCTTCGTCGTACGGCTTAATCGTCGGCGCATCTTCGGTTAACCCAAGCCGAAAACGAATGTAAGCGTTCATGTGGCTATCCGCGACGTGATGAACAACTTGCCGTACCGTCCATCCATCGGGACGATACGGCTTCTCTAGTTGAGTTTCAGACAAAGCCTGGACAGACGCTCGCAACCGCTGGGGGAGCGTGGCAATTTTTTCGATTAATTCCTGACGTGAAGGGTGTTCGTTTTCGTCCCAATTGAATATGCCAATCGGGTATCGTAAATCTTCTGACATCAAATTTTCCTCCTAAGTTGAGCGCCTGAATCCTACCATTTCCGGAGCCGGAGTGTCCAAGTCGTTTTTAGACAAACCACAGGCTTGAGCTGGGGGAAATCAACTCAAATTTTAATCGAAGGAATTTGAAGTCCAGTGACATTCGGCTCTGACCGCAAGTCGCCGAATGGATGTGTGTGCTAATAAATCAAAAATCTGTCAGTCAATGCTTTTTCTTCAGTAATTATTGGTCAAGCTTATGCAGACGTAGCCCGGAACCAATTCGGCACCAGATTTCTACGTAAACTAACAAGCAAAAAACCAATTCTTGTTTGTGGTACCTGCATAGCTTTTGATTCGCCATTCAGATTCACACCAGTGCTGCAACCAGGGCAACATTTGGTATATTGAAAAATTGGATAGGAACAGGTTTCACACCTCATACAAAACAGTCCTCCTTAAAATGCAAATCTAACGTTATCTGACCGCTGCGAGGGCAAGCTGTTGAAGGTGAGGGAAACAACAATGGTGACATTATAGATTTTTATTATCATTTGTCACTACAGATAATTTTCATATATTAAAATGTGATTATGTATTTTTTTCACTATTTTGAATTACAGCAATCCACTTGAGAAAAAATGACACACTTTCTTAATCTGATGAAAGAAAAGCTTTCCTGGACAATATTATTCGAAGTAGCCTGCTTCCCTCGGCTGTTATTCTCAACTATTATCCATCTATGCAGCTTCGCCCATTTCAACTCGCCGTTATTTCAGGCATTCCGCTGAAAGCAGATTTGTTATGGCTGCCAATGGTGACGATCCATTTTTGGATCGCATCGCAATTTGTTTTTATTCCAAATCAGCCAGACGACTCAGGCATTTCTCAATCCTTAATTTTTGGGGCAATCTTGACGTTTCTGATGTTTGCCTCAATCATCGTTCATGAATTGGCGCACGCTTTTGTTGCAAGGTTAGAAGGAATCAAAACGACTGAAATTCGCCTGCATATTTTCGGAGGCTACGCGCGTCTCGCCAGTGACCCGAAAACCGCAATGGCAGAACTGCGGATCGCCATTGCCGGCCCGGTAGCTTCATTCTTACTCGGCCTAGTTTTTCTTTTATTTCTGTTGATAATCCAAGCCCTCGTCACTGGAAATTTGCGAGTTTCACTGCAATCCACGTTTCTGTATTTGTTCACAGGAAATGTCCTGCTGGCGATGTTCAATCTGATTCCCGGTTTACCGTTGGACGGCGGGCGAGTCCTGCGCGCCTACCTCTGGCATCGCAAAAAAGACATTGTCGCGGCGACCTTAATCGCAAAACGCCTGGGAGTCGCACTCGCCTACATGTTGGCAGCCTACGCCGCGTATCGCCTCTTGTGGTGGCGTGATCCGTTCACGGCTATCTGGATGATCGTGCTCGCGTTTATGCTAAAAAGATCGGCGGAAGAAGATTATCAATATCGCAAAATGCAATCTGAATTTTTACAGGAATCGAATACTGCCGGAACTGTTGCCGCAGTCATGAGCCGTCCTGCAATTACTGTCGCACCCGAAATGCTGATCAGTGAATTCATTGACCGGATTCTCGACAAGCATCGGTTCACCAGCTATCCCGTAGCGCAGGATGGACGCTTACATGGAATGCTTCATTTAGAAAAGCTGCGCGGATTGCCGGAAAATGAATGGCATCAAAAAACCGTGAGCGAACGCCATCGTCACCGCTACGAATTCAATCCGAAATACATTGATCGTCTGGCAGAAAACGGACTG
>JAYTCQ010000079.1:0-14094 GCA_043736395.1 Blastocatellia bacterium
CCGCTGTTAGTTTGGTGATAAATCTTGTCGGCGTTTTCATAGCTTCTCATTCTACCAGATTCTTTATGTCCCTCTACTTATATGATTAATTTCGGTTTATGATTAGTTGGCGAAGGGGATAGCGACCCAACTTCAAAACTATCATAAGCATTTTTGTCATCGTTTGTTTTAAAAGCCGACACTACCAATCCGTGAAATATCACACGTACTTGCACTTCGCTTCGACCGGGGAGCGAATCAGTGGTTCTAGTATCAAGAAGGGTTTTGTTTGCTACTTTGGGTTTAGCTGTTTTTTTCATTACAATCCTTTCGGTTAATAGGCAGAGGATCCGCCGATGATTTGAAATGAAGCCCACGAAAAAGACTTCGGTGAAGAGGCGCCATTGCGCCGAAGTATTTCTAATTGTGCTGAGCGCAGCGCTTGCACAACGGATTTATTTTCCTGCGTACGATGTTGATGAAAGCTCACCATTAGTTGTTTAGATTGTTCAGAATCTACTTTCCAAAGGCTGGCAATCACAACAGGAATGCCTTGTGTCAGAAATGGGCGAGCAAGATTCAAGACACCTTCGCCTCGATAAAGCCGACCAATTCCGGTCTCGCAAGCTGATAAGAGTACTAACCGTGCACGCGGCATTCTGATCTGAAATAACTCATACGCAAACAATGTTCCATCGTCCGATTCGTTAGATTTTGCATTCATCAGGCTTGGTGCTAAAAGCAATTTTGAAAGCAATGGCGACCGCATATCAACCACTGAATGAGCAGCTATATGGATAACATCAGCGGTTGTTGCCAAATTTCTAAAACTGGCTTCAGTTGCCTGCTGATTAGTTAATATTTTAGCCTGTGAATAATATCCAGCAATAGCTTCTACCTCTTTTACTGCTTCTGCTAACTCTGCAAAAGAGGAGCTTTCACTCCTGTGAATGGTAGGGTTTCCCAACCCTAAAAATTTCTCTCTCCCCCCTTTCTTTGCTTTAGCCAACTCGGATAATAGAACAAATGCAGTGGCACTGGGCGATAGCATAAAACTATAATCTTCAATTAAAAAATGGCTCGTTTGCTTAGAAATTAATGCTGCAAAAGGCAAATAATTAAGCTCTTTATCGGGGACGATGCATACCAATTGTTCAGGTCGAATTTTGTGTGCTATCGGCTCAATAAGAACAGTGTGTAATTCTTTTGCCAACTGTAGTGTTACAGCTGTTTCTAGTGAGGCTGTATCTGAAGTGCGTCGGTTAAATTCCCGAATCTTGTTTATTAACAGCTCACTAGGGATTTTTGTTTGGGCAAAAAAAAACTATCGTGACTAATTAACCAAATAATTACCTTATCTGAAAGAATTGAATATTCTAGTAATTGTGTATTTTGTGGTAGCCTGTCTTGAATAGTAGTTAGGCTCATTTGAGTACCAAGTGAGGGCAGTTTCAACTCCAAACTCTTACCGGTTTTGATAAAGTGAGGTTGTACTTGTTGCGCACTTAGAAAAGCACGAGCACGTGTGCTTTCAGTAAGCTCGAAAGCTAAATTCGGGTTTTGTGCTGTTGTATAAGCAAAATCTGTTGCTGTGTCATAAAATTCTTGCTCCTCACCAAAAAAGGATAGGACATTACTTTCCTCATTCACATGCCCTCGCGTTTTTTCTAACTGCTGATAGACTTCCGTTAAATCGCGGGTGGCTCCCTCAAAATCCTGATTAGCAACTTTGGCAAGAAAGCGACCTTCTTGTGCTTTTTGTGATAGGAGCTGAAAAGCTTTACCTGCGTATTGGTCTTTGGCTTCGGTGTAATAACGAATTGCTTCGTAATAGTTCTTATTTCGACGTAATAAGTGACCTGTATATAACGCTATATCTGCCAACGTATCTGATCGTATTGCGTCATCAGGTATATTCTTTGCCTCTGATTTTGATAACTCAGCATACCGGATAGCTTCATTGAACTTACCAAGATGGTCACAAATTGTTGCAATTCTAATCCAGGAGAGTGATTTGTAGAGAGGCCAATTCGTAGCATTCGAAAAATGAAAGGCTTCTTGTTGCGCTTCCATAGCTGCATTCGGGTAAGCAAGCTTTAGTAAATTAAGCGAGAGTTCGCTGTAAAAACCCCAAGCTTGTCGAGGCTCGACGGGTAAATCAATGACGGTTCTGATTCCTTGTTGTCCGATTAATAAAGCTTCTTCGTATTTACCGAGGAAATGGTTTATGCCTTGCATATTTTGCTGGCTTCGTAAACTACACGTGTAATTTTCTGCTCCCTCAGCGGTTTTTAAGGATTGTTTTTCGCAATCTAATGCCTTCGATACTTCATTCTGAATAGTGTAAATATCCGCAAGAGATTCTTCAGAGTACGCCAAAAGGGATTTGAATGATTTTGAGCGGTAAACAGCGACCAGCCGATCAAAAATTGCAAAGCTTTCCGTCACATCCGACAACCGTGTCTGGCAATAACCCATCCAGCTTTCGCAGAATAATGCTTCCGGTTCATTGCCTGCGGTGCGGAAGAGTTTGGAGGCTTTGGTGTAGAGGTCGTGCGCGGCTTCGAGCTTGGCTTGGTTGTAGGTGTTTTCGGCTTCTTTGGCGATTTGTCGTGCTTGAGATAACGCTATGAAATTGCGGGTGGCGCGTTGGCGATAGTAGGCGGCTTGGTCGGTCGTGAATTTCTCTCCGGTGTGCTTGCGTTCGATTTCGCCGCCGAATTCTAACAGTCGCAGTTTGGTGTCGGCTTCGTCGTTTTGATTGCCCGGTACTAACGCCATCCAATCGTCAATCAAACGATTCGTGATTGAACTGCCGTTGCGGTTGCGGGCGATTTTGAAGGCTTCCCACGCTTTGGCTTCGTCGCGGGTTTGATAGGCTGCAACAAAATCATCGTAGGCGCGGTCTTTCATCCCGGCGACTTTTTTGCGTTGCTCTTCGATGGATTGCAAATGTTGTCGCGCTTCTTCCGCCCAGCGCGAATTTGAATCCTTTTGTAAATATTCATTCCATCCGGCAATCGCTTGATTTTGCAACCCCATTATCTGACGGCAGAGCGCACGATTGAAGACGGCTTCCAATAAATTCGGATTTGCTTCGACGGCTTTATTTAATTCATCCAGACTGCGCCCGATTTCCAACGCGCTTTGTTGTTCATCGCCGCGCCGTTTGCTGACGTGACTTTTTTCGAGTAACGCCGTACCGAGGTCGTTATGCAATTGCGCATCTTTTTGCGCGACTGCGGGTAAAGTCTTCAACGCTTGATCTAACTGTTCGATAGCTTTATCGAATTCTTTTTTTGCTAAATATAATCGCCCTAATGAACGCAGCGATTCGGCATCATTTTTTTCGCGGGCAGCTTTGCGCAACATGACTTCGGCTTCATCAAGTGTGACGTAATCGCCAGTTTTTTCTTCGCCCCGTGTCACGATGAATGGTGCGTAATCAAATCCGGTGATGCGCGATTCCAGCGGGCGTTGTTGCCGATATGCTTGATTCAGGGCGATCAGACCTTGCGATATTTCAGATGGTTTGAACCAGATGCGCCACGCTCCGAAGCCGATGACGAGCAGGAGAAATCCATACGCTGCCAGCTTCCACGGCGGGAAAAATAAACTGTGCCAGATGCCGGACAAACCACTGGCTACTTCAGTTTTTTCGATGGGATTTTTTTTCTCAGGCGTCGTTGCCTCACGGTTCGGCATCGTTATATTTTCAGTGGCGGCGTGCAGCACCAATGATTGCGCTATGGTCAATTTTTGTAGTCGTTTCGGCGTCGTCAGGAAATTCAATTCAAAGAGTTCGCGGTCGTGCGCACTCAGCAATCTTCGGGCGTAATCATCAATTAATTCATCCTCGATCAGCAATAAGCTTTCGGCATAAGCGTCTTCGGTCAACAGTCGTTCTTCGATCTGTTGCTGTTCGCGTTCGTCCGCTTCGCCAAGCAAATATCGCTTCACCAGGTTTTCTTCCTCCTCGCGTAATAAATTGACTAACTGCCCGTGAGGAGCTTTGTGGTCGTCACTCATAATGACTTTCTCGTGCGAAACGTTACATGCCAGATTCTTCGCACTGACACGTGGTAATGCATTCCTGCAATTGTTTGCGCAAACGGTTCATGCGTGTACGCAGCGTTCCCGGCGCACATCCAATTTGTTCTGCCAACCATTTACGATGATCTATTTTTGCTTGTTTGTCCTGCGCGTAATACTGCATGACCAGCGTACGGTCATCCTCTGACAATAGCTGCAGGCATTGCCCCAGACAGCGACTTTTCTGTTCACTGCTATCAGGTTCGAGTTGCGGATCAGGCAAGTCGGCAGGAACTTCGCCGCCATCTTTTTTGACACGTTTGTTCAGGTATTCGCGGTGAATGAATTTGGCTACACCGTAGAGCCGATGCACGGGATCACCTTGAAAAGTATGCAGTAAATCAGGAGTTTGGCGGATCACACGATTGATGGTTTCGTCGGCGAGGTCTTCGGAATCAGCCCCGGCAATCAAAAAAGACAATCAGGCGGCGGCGCAAGGCTTCATATTTGAATGCCGCCTGATCGCGGTCGGCGTCCAACCACGACAGGAAGAGATCAAATGCTTCGCCTGTGAGTTCCCAGTTTTTCATAGCCAGAAGTAGAAAACTGTTCGGAGCCGCAGCTTACGAAATCAAAATGGTACTTTTAAAAATGAGGCTTCGCTGAATGCGGTTATCAACGCAAATTTATGTACGGCCTGTGGAGTTGCTGGTTGACGAAAGTAAAGAAATTTTGTCAACACAACCTCTGTACCATTGGCGTCTAAATAAAGTCAAATTTTTTTGTAACGTTTCGCCGCGTCGAATCATTATGGATGGAAGCAAAAAAAATAGCAGGATCAGAATTACAGTCATTTACTGAGAATGTAGCCTGACTCTTCTGCATTGGTTCGGAGGCTTGAAGCTGGATGATCGCCCTCATCACCGTCTGTAACCTCACGATCACTGATAGTAATTTATCAAAATAATTGAGTAACGCTCATACGAATGTTTGCAGTGCGTAGTTGTCCTCTGTCTACATTCAAATAACAGCGTTCTCTTAACCACTTAAACGGAGAATTTTCGTATGACGGACCAATCTTTAACTAACACCTCAACCCGGTTTCGCCTTCTGTTTGTTGGCTGTGCTTTGTTGTTCGCTTTTGCCATTCATGCTGTCACGGTCACAGTACAGGGGCGTGTAAATAAAACACCTGCCTTGAAGACTAGCGTTTCAGGAATTTCAGTAGACAGCGATGATCTGAAAATTAAAGTACATCGGCTGAATATTGACACTTCTGACCGGAGTAACGGATTGGGGGGCGACCAGAATATCCGCCTTAATGGCGGAGGGGAGTCTGTTCCTTATCATTTCTTACGAGACAAAAATAAAACGGATATCGAATTTGGAAAACGAGTCATTGGTACTTGGTACACCATTGCAGGGCGTCCTGAAAACATGCGGGATATGAATTACATTGGAGTCGTAGTCAAAGATGAGAATAAGGTCCAGTTTTACTGTAACAACAACAAACCTGTGGGGCCTTATCTGATTGACGTTTATGTTCTCTATGTTGAATAAACCTTAGTCCCTATCGGGTGAAAGTTTTTGTGCTTTACGTTGAATAACTCAAGTCTGAAATGAACCTTGGAGTTTGTCGTTCGTGATTTTTCAATCAAACAGGAGGATAAGATGAAACCAATCAAATCACATTCGTTAGTTTTCGTATTATTTGTATTCGTGCAATTAGGCATCGTTAGAAATGCTGATGCTCAATGTAATCCGTACATCGCAGATGGAACCCTTATTGAAGTAACTGCTGGTGGTGGCTCCAGCAATGAAGGTAAGATTTACGTTGTTTTTGGTAAAAAGAAACACTGGGTTGCTGGGCCTGCTATTTTTGAGGGGTTAGGTTATGACTGGTCAAAAGTCAACAAGATTGGACGCCAGATGTTTGATAGCTTCACTGAAGGCACATCAATCACTACTGTTGATACGAATTTTAAAAACCCTCGCAAAGTCAGCGGTAAGCTAGGCAAGTTTTGGTTTGTTTACACCAATAATTCCAGCGAAACAAAATATGTTGCATATCGCGTAAAAACTCGAAAATTATTAAGCACCAACGGTGGGGACGGGGGTAGAGATTCCACGACCATGTCTTTAGTTTATGATTCAAGGGACCGATTTGTGGGCTTCTACACAGTTGCCCCGTATCGTTCGTTTGTACTATGGGATTCCAATGAAAAGTACGAGGAATTCTGGATCAGTGACAAAGACGAGTGGAATAGCGAAAAATTCATCTTAACTCCAAAAGAGGCTCAACTTTCAAGACCAAGTGGCTATACACGAACTGTTGATTCTTATGTAAAAGAGTCAGCAGACAAGTCCCCCATGAACTTCTTCAAAATGAACGTACCTGAAGGGAAAGGGTGTGCAGGATAAAATTTACTAGAGCCTGTAATTAACTTTTGACTAATAAAATCAGCGATTTACAGGCATTTTATAACTGGCAACTTATCAAAATAACTCAAAAAGTAAGTTGCTAATATAAGGATATGTGATTTTGCTCAGGAAATCACGATTTTTAGCAACCAAAGTTAATTACAGCCTCTAGAAGTGAAGTGGTTTATTAATTGCATACTTTGAAAGGGAACTTATGAAAAAAAATAGCTTAACTCTTTGTTTATGTCTGTGTGCGTCTATAAGTGTTCTACTATGTAACTTATTGCCAACCAGTCTTGCTAAAGCTTATTCACCAACCCAAGGCAAATTAAATACAGCCGCTCCTGAAGCCAGCTTGCCTCCGGTGAAATCTACCTTTGACGGATTGCTTGTCCTTGAATGTCTTGGTACGACACCGGGATCAAAGTGGCTGGATGGCAGGACTACGAATGGCACGGTTGGTTTGGCTCCGGGTATAGGCGGTTCTTTCAGTGGTACGGCTTGGCAGGTCGTGCGCGTCCGCGACAATGTTGTCAGGCTTAAATGTTTGGGCAATGTCGAAGGGCCGCGATGGCTGGATGGCAGAACCGCAAATGGCACAGTGGGATTAACAGGTGATCCCGCGAATTCAGGTACGAATTGGGAAATTGTCTCTTTGCCAGATAATCGCTTTGCCTTGAAATGCCTTGGCACGGTTGATGGCCCAAGATGGTTGGATGGGCGCACAGGCGAAGGCAAAGTTGGGCTAATAAAAAACTACGCTGAAACATGGGCGACGGGTGCAAAATGGCGAGCGCGGGTGTGTCAGCCTCCGACTGCCCAAAATAACTCCAAGCCGCAACAATCAACGGACAAGAAAAACCAGCCAGTTTCGGGGAAGATAATCATTAGCCCGAACCAGTAAGCCTTGCATTATATCAAGTCGGCGATAACGAAAAGGGAGCAATTACATTATCTGGTGAGATGAGCTGAGAGCCTGCATTAACCCACGCACTCGTTCCGCCAATCACATTATAAATCTGCTTGAAACCGTGACGCGCTAAAATACTGGAAGCGGCAATAGATCGGTAGCCTCCGGCGCATAACACGGCGGTGGCGCGGTTCGGATCAAGTTGTGAAAGGCTTTCCTGCAAGTGTGACAGCTCGAGATTTATGGCGGTCGGAATATGTCCGCTTTCGTATTCAGCGGGACGCCGCACGTCTACGATTTGTAGATTCGCTTTTTCTGCAAGCTGTTCGTGCAACTCATCGACGGGCATTTGCGCGATGGTGGCGGTGGGGAATCCGGCTTGATCCCACGCGTACATTCCTCCGCTTAAATATCCTTTCACCGTTTCGATGCCGACGCGGGCTAAGCGGATGACGGCTTCGTCAACCTGGGTAATTTCTTCGGTGACTAAAATAATTGGCGTATCGAGTGGAATCAGGCTGCCAGCCCACGAGGCAAATTGCCCGCCCAAACCAAGATTCATCGCTCCGGGGATGTGGCCCGCTCCGAATTGGGTGGCAGGTCGCACATCAAGAATTAGCGTTCCGGCATTTGCCAGTACGTTAATTTCCTGTGGCGTGAGTTCTTGAGGGCGAGGCAATTCCGTTAACGCAGCCGCGCCGCTGCGATTAATTTCTGCATCTTTCGAAAAATATGCCGGAGCTTCGGGCAAATCCGTCGTCATCATTTTGATGAAATTTTCTTTGCTCATCGGCTTGAGTGCATAGTTAAATTTGCGCTGTTCGCCAATCGTCGAAGAAGTCTCTTTCGAGATATTTCTGCCGCACATCGAACCGGCTCCGTGCGCCGGATAAACTTCGATGGAATCATCCAGCGTCAGGATTTTTTCGTGTAAACTTTCATACAGCATTCCTGCCATTTGCTCCGCCGTGAAGCCTTTCGAGGCCGCTAAATCAGGCCTTCCAACATCTCCGATAAAAAGTGTATCGCCGGTTAGGATTTTATTTTCGACAAGAATTGAAATGCCTTCGGGCGTGTGTCCCGGTGTTTCGAGGATGCGCAAAATTTCATTGCCGAGCTTGATTTCATCTCCGTCGTGAACCGCGCGATGAGGAAAAGTCGCATTGGCGTTCGCGCCGAAAATTATTTCCGCTCCGGTGCGCGTCGAGAGTTCACGATGTCCACTGACAAAATCCGCATGCAGATGAGTTTCAATCACGTATTTTATTTTCAGCCCGTGAATATTGGCTTCGGTGATGTATTGTTCGATGTCGCGTTGCGGATCAACGACGGCGGCTTCGCCATCAGAGCCGATCAAATAGGACGCATGCGCGAGACAACCAAGATAAAATTGTTTGAAGTACATATTGACCTCCATTAAATCAGGGCGTGGTAGTTACGCACGACCAGAAAAATTCCGACGAGAAATACAAAAATCGCAAACCATTTTTTCAGGCTGGCGGGTGAAGTGCGGTGCGATAAATTTGTGCCGATTAACGCGCCAAGAATTGCTAATCCTGTGACCATTAATGACAATCGCACATCAAATCCGCCGTGTTGCAAATGTCCGGCTAAACCGGCGGCGCAGTTAATTGCAATTACCAAAAGTGAAGTTCCAATGGCTTCTTTCATTGCTAAGCCACCAAACAAAATCAAGGCCGGAACGATGAGAAATCCTCCGCCGACCCCTAAAAATCCGGTCAGTGCGCCGACGCCAAATCCAGCGAGAATAGCTTTCACCGTCTTTAGTTGAGATCGTGTGTTTCGGCTTTCGTCGTGCTTATTTGTGAACATGACAGTTGCCACTACGAGCATAATCGTGGCGAAGATAAGCAGCAGTGCGGATGGAGAAAATAGATAGGTCAGGCGTGAGCCGAAATACGCGCCGAGAATTCCAGCGCCGCCAAATAAGGTGCCAATTTTCCAGATGACAGTTTTGTGTTGATGATGAAGGGAAGTCCCGATAACACTGGTTGCGCCAACGACTGCGAGTGACATGCTGACAGCCTGATGCGCTTCGACGCCGAGCACGTAAACCAGCACGGGGACAGTGATAATTGAACCGCCTCCGCCAATTAATCCGAGCGAAAGCCCGATGAACCCACTCAGCAATAACCCAATGAATAAACTCAAACTCAAAAAAGTCTCCTGCTAATTACTTGTCGTCAATTGCGAGCAAGCTCCGCAGATTACCGCCAAAAATTGCTTGTGCCTGCTCGTGACCGACTTCATTTTCAACTAACGCATTAACCTGCGAAGTAAAAATTTCAGCATTCCATCCGCGTGGGAAAAATGATGAATCTGTCCCGAATAATAGCCGTTCGTGTCCGACAACATTGAGCGCGCGTTTGAAGACAGTGGCTAAATCAAGGCCTTCATACTTCATCCATTGATTGCTGCTGGAGGTGTCGAGAAAAACGTTCGGACAAAGATCAGCCAGCATTAACGCTTCTCTAAACATTCCTGCGCCGAAGTGCGGGATGATGAAATTTGTATTCGGAAATTCTGTTGCCAGTTTGTAAATATCCAGCGGATTTGAAAAACGTAAATCGAATTTGCTTGGCAATCCAAGCTTCTTTCGCACGCCAACTGAAAGTATTCCGCAATGTACGAAAACAGCGGTACCCGGAGTTTCAGCCGCCAGAGCTACAGCCGTTCTAACGCCTTCATTTTCGGCAGTGGAATAGTGATGCATGGCGGGGAAGAGCGCGACCACTTTTAGGTTGAGATCATCAAATGCGCGGCGCACACGAGTTTCAACCTCAGGCTTTGTCGGATCAAACATAAAGCCTCCGATGATGCGATCAGGAAAAGCATTTACGGCGGCGGCGACAGATTCTTCATCATTCGGAACACTCGCCAGCATCATCGCCATCGAGATTTGCGCCTGGTTAAGCTCCTGTTTCCATTGCTCGCCAAATTCTGCCGGATCAGCCGGAGGCATCATCCATCCGGTTATTGCCGCAACGGAAGTAAACGGATCACTTTCCTGACTTAACGAAGGCGATTGATTAATGAGTGTTGAGAAAAATTGCCGTGAGAAAAAATGCGTGTGCGCATCAAAAATTTCAAGTTCGCCGAGGACGGAATTACGTTTCATAGGAGTTAGGAGTTTAACAGGATTGACAAGATTTACAGGATTAATAATTTGAATGGATTCGTGAAAATCTTGTTCATCTTGTCAATCCTGTCTGATGTTTCCTGTCTAGTTTGCACAATTCGCAGGTGCTTGATTCCACGGCATTTTCGCGAGAACCATCCCCATGCCGCACGTATCTGTGACGGAAGAAAAGACGAGTCCCGCGCCAATAAATCCTGACAGAGCGATGAAATAAGGATGGACAAAATATGCGAGTAGAACACCGAGTAGCACGAATGAGCCAGCTGTAAATCGCACCTGTCGTTCTAATGACCAAACCTTGCTCGAACCTGTTTTGACTGGCAGTCCCGCCGCTTTCCACGCCATCAGTCCACCTTCGACGATGGTGAGATTATCAAATCCCTGCGCTGCTAATTTGTTAGCCGCCTGTGTCGCGCGTGCTCCGGAACGACACAACAGGTAGACGCATTGTTGCTGATCGATTTTGCTGATGTGCTGATCCAGCGCGGAAAGTGGCAGGAGCTTGGCTTCCACTAAATGTTCGGCAGCATGTTCAGAATATTCGCGCACATCAATGATTTGAGTTCCCGGATCAAGGGTTAGAAGTTGAGATAATTCGGTGGCGCTACAGGTCGAAAAGTTCGGCATAAGTTTCTCCATTGATAAATTTTTCGCATCGTGTATAATCACGGAGTCTTAACTATATTCTTGTATAGTTATATTGTCAAGTGTCGAATTTATGGCAAAGCTGAAGAAGAAAACCTTAACTCCAGAAGCGCTGAATTTAGTTGCGGCGCGCTTTAAATTACTGGCTGATCCGATGCGACTGAGAATTCTCAATCAATTGGAAGCTGGAGAATTGAGCGTCAATGAAATTGCCGAAGCCGTGGAGGCTTCGCAGCCGAACGTCAGCAAACACTTGAAAATTTTACAGGAATCAGGCTTATTACGGCGTCGCCAGGAAGGCAATACTGTTTTTTATTCGATTGCGGATGAAAGCGTTTTCCAGCTTTGCGAGGTCGTGTGCGGCAGCTTGCAACTGCACTTAACGGCGCAGGCCAATATCTTTGGATGAACCCGCGCCGCTCGATGAATCTCCGGTCATTTCTCAGAATTCATAATCCACCGAAGCCACCTGCGCACAAATTTCTTTGGCACGCTCAACAACCGGAAGGTGATCCGCGTGTTTGGCGTAGACTCCCAACGCCTCCAGATTTTCAAAAGTCGAATTAAGCCCAACATCAAAGGACCGCGGTGCTTTAACGATATCCTGACCGAGTTCGAAGAATTTAATTTCGGTGATTTTGGAAGGTAGTGCGCTCAGCATGGCTAACAGCTCATCGCGGTCGGCAGCAGATGTTTCGGGTTTGAATTTGAAAAATACGAGATGACGAATCATGGTGAAAGTTCCAATTTGTACGGTGAACTGTTAGTTCATCGGTTGTGAGAATGCGTGAACTAACAGTTCACGCTACAGCGGCGTCAACAATTTTCAATTGAATTGTTGCGCGCCCTTTCCATTCATTAATTTCAGGACGGCACAATAAGCTCAGAGAGTCGGCATTTTCAAGTTGCGGAGAGAATTGCGCAGCATTCCACCAAACTGCTTCCAGGGTTTTTCCGACTTTTCCAACATTAATTTTCAGATGCTTTTCTTTCAAAGTATTGATAGATCGAATCGGCAAATGACGGATTAAGAATAACGGGGTAGCGTTGCCGATGCCGTGCGGTTCCATCCGGCTTAAATCTTTAATCATTGCAATCGTGACATCTTCCAGAGACATCTCAGCATCAGCTGTTAACGTTCGCCCTAAATCTTCATCGCTCAAAAATTCTGCGGCGTAATTATTCAAACGATAGCGAAATTCTTCAATATTTTCGGCCTTAATCGTGAAGCCAGCCGCCATTGGATGTCCACCAAATTTAATCAAAATGTCCGACGCGGATTGCATCGCTTCGACGATGTGAAAGCCTTTGATGGAACGGGCTGAACCGTGTGCAATACCTTCTTCATTAATCGCGCAGGTCAGCGTTGGGCGTCCGGTTCGTTCGACTAATTTTGAGCAAACGATGCCGACGACACCGCGATGGTAACCATCGCTTTCGTGTCCTGAAAATAATAATACGCGGTCAAGCTCAGGTTTCGCTTCAACTTCTTCGATGACTTTATTAGCAAGGCTTTGTTGAATTTGTTGCCGTTCTACGTTGAGCTGATTTAATTCCTCAGCGATGGTTTCCGCCACGGATTCATTGGGCGCGGCGAAGAGCGAAAGAACGGTGTTGGCGTGTGCGATGCGTCCCGCCGCATTGATGCGCGGGCCTAATTTGAAGCCGACATCGTACGTCGTAACGGGAGCTTTGACCTGTGCCACATTCATCAACGCGCGCAATCCATGATTCGAACTTGGTTCGCCGAGAGCGTTCAATCCGAACGTAATAATCGCCCGGTTTTCAGCATTACTGACATCCACCATATCTGAGATGGAGCCAATCGCCGTCATCTTGGCCAGTGAACCCAGCATCAATTCACGTTTCGGATGTTCGCTTAATAAGGCATCGGCTAATTTTAAAGCGACTCCGCAGGCGGCTAAATCTTTGTTGGGATAATCTGTGCCGGATGAACCCTTCGGACACAGCACCGCGAAAGCGTCGGCGGGCACATCTTCGCCGTCGGGCAAATGATGATCGCAGATAATTAAATCAATGCCGCGTTCACGCGCCAGCCTGGCTTCGGCGTGGGATTTGATGCCGATGTCCGCCGTTAAAATAATCGCGTAGCCTTCGTTCGCAGCTTTCTCGACGATGGCGGTAGACAAGCCGTAGCCTTCAGCAAAACGATCGGGAACATAACAGGAAATTTGATCAGGAGTTGCGCCGATGAATTTTAAAACACTGGATAAAATTACACTGGAAGTTGTACCGTCTACGTCAAAATCGGTAACGATTAAAATCCGTTCTTTGTTAGTGACAGCCGCGCGCAAACGCTCTACGGCGTGTTCCATATCACGCAATAAAGACGGGGCGAAACGATGCTTTAAAAAATCCGGAGTCAGAAAATCTTTGACCTGTGTGGCGGAATTCAAGCCACGATTCATCAGACAGCGGAGCAGTAATCCAGATTCAGAAGTTTCTTGTTGAAGGCTTTGTAAAAGTGCTTCGTCACATCCGGCGAGCTGCCATTTTGCACCTGTCAGACCGCGAGCAATGATGTTGGTTGTTGATGTCATGCGGGGAAATTTTCGGTTGATATTTTATAAAAAGGCAGGGTACAGAGAATTGGATGAAGAATCAATAGAGCAACATGTACGATAGGCGTCCCCGCCTGTCGCAGTCGTCAGGTGTTTCGTACAGAGTCATTAATGTACGCTACGACAGGCGGGGACGCCTATCGTACCTTTTCAAGCACTGGAACATCCGTTCTGATCAGCAAATTCAATCCGGCTTTAATAATTTCAGTTTGCAAGGCTGGATTATTCGGTTCACCTAATGGATAGCCCATCGGATACGGCACAAACAACGAACGCGGCGGGCGAATGATAGAGCTGACTTCGCGCAGTAAGGACAGGCATATTGTAGGAATATTTTCACGTTCGATGGCGGCGGCAATCAGACC
>JAYTCQ010000080.1:0-5666 GCA_043736395.1 Blastocatellia bacterium
GTCAAACAGGCGCTTTAATTGCTGAAGAGCTGGATGTTCCTTATGTTGGATTTGTTGATACCGTTGAAAATAATGGTGGAACTTTGAAGTTAAAACGTCAGACGGATACAGGCTTCGAAATACTCGAAGCTACTGCGCCAATCGTCATCAGTATTACGAATGATGAGCATAACGTCCCACGCGTTCCCAAAACCCGAGACGTGATGATGAGCTTTAGAACTCCCATTAAAAAACTATCGGTCGCTGATTTAGGGATTTCAACTGACTCTAATTATTACGATGTTGATTCACTGGGAATTCCAGTCAAGGAGTCAGCTTGTGAATTTCTAGACGGGGATACGCTTGACGATAAAGTTGGAAAACTGGCACAGCGAATTCTTCAAGTCACGCAGGCAATGTAACTTTTAAAATTATGAGTGTACTAATTTGTTTATTTGGAGAATCAGGTTATGACCGCGCGGTGGCTGGTGTTGCCGGAGCAGGTCGCCAAATTGCTGTTGCGCTGAATACTTCCTTGCAAGCCCTGATTGTTGGAGCGGCTGCACCAGAAATGACAGAAGCTTTAGGAGCGGTTGTTGATAATATTTCGGTAATTGATGCGCCGGAATTAAGTGAGTATCAGATTGAAACAACTCTCAGCGCGATCACTCAGGGCTGCAAATCACTTAGCCCTTCTGTAGTGTTACTCGCGAATGATACGTATTCACAGGAAGTCACTGCACGTTTAGCGCATCGGCTGGGTGGCAGCGCAGTCGGAGACGGCGTAAAACTTGAAGCATCCAATGGCACCATTCACGTCACGCGAAGTGTTTATGGTGGAAAAGCTGAAGCGGTAATTGAGCTGAAAAAATCTCCGGCAGTTGTCTGGTTACGCGCTCGTTCTTTTGATCCGGCGCAACCAAAAGGCGGGGAAGCGGCAGCAGTCAATCAAATTCCTGTCAGCCTCAGTGCTTCCACGACTAAAATTATTGAGCGCAGCGCAGCCTCAACCGGTGAAGCAAAACTTGAAGATGCTCAAATCATTATTTCCGGCGGGCGTGGTCTTGGAGGCCCGGAACCATTTGAGGATTTAAAATCTTTGGCGGAAGTGATGGGCGCGCAAGTGGCAGCTTCACGTGCGGCATGCGATTCTGGCTGGTGCCCTCCAACCTGGCAAGTTGGTCAAACAGGAAAGAAAGTTGCTCCGAAACTTTATCTGGCGGTTGCGCTCTCTGGTGCGAGCCAGCATTTGGCGGGAATGTCAGATTCCAAAATCATAGCCGCGATTAATACAGACAAAGACGCACCAATCTTTAAGCACTGCAAGTTTGGCATCGTTGAAGATTACAAAAAAGTTATTCCATTACTTAAAGAGAAATTAGCAGCTGCGAAATAGCATGGAGCACAAGCTTCAGCTTGGTTTTACAGTGATGACAAGTAAAGCCAAGCTGAAGCTTGTACTCCAAACTTAAAATATGGATCAATCAACAGCAACCCGCGAAATCTACTGGAACATCGATCATGTTTGGGTAATGTATTTGCTGTTTTTTATCTCAGCAGGCATCGCCATTTATGGTTTATATCGCCGCTTCAGTGCCTGGAAGCAAGGCCAGCCCTTAAATCGCTTCGATCAGCCAATCGAAAGAATTAAAAAAGTTCTGGTTCACGCAGCAGCGCAGCGCAGTACTGTTCGCGAAAAATACGCCGCAGTTTTTCACACCATGATCTATACGGGATTCATTATCCTGACGATTGCAACAACTGTAGTTTTGTTGCAAGAGGATTTTGGATTGATGATTATGCACGGCGCATTTTACCTGTATTTTCAATCATTCATTACCGACTGTTTTGGAGCGTTAACGATGCTTGGCGTTGGCATTGCCGCCTATCGGCGAACTCTCTTGAAACCACGGAAGTTAGTCTATACAGATGAGGCGCTGTGGATTCTGGTGGCAATTTTCGTGCTTGCGCTGACAGGATTCATGATCGAAGGATTAAGAATTTATGCGACCAATGATCCGTGGGGAGCGTGGTCCCCATTTGGTTATTTATTTGCAAAAATATCAGGCGCGGTGATGAGCGTTTCCGCTGCACAAACCGTGCATCTGATAACGTGGTGGTTTCATGCGGTATTAGTTTTTGGCTGCATGGCTTATGCGCCTTTTACGAAGATGGCGCACGTGGTGATGGCTCCGGTAAATATTTATACCTCTTCGATGCAGCCCATCGGAGCCGCGCTTAAATCCATTGACATTGATAAAGCAATGGAAACCGAAGCCAAACTCGGTATTAATTCTCTGGCTCAATTCACCTGGAAAGATTTAGCTGATTTTGATTCGTGTACGGAATGTGGAAGGTGTACAGATGTTTGTCCGGCGAACAAGGTTGGGAAGGAACTTTCGCCGCGTGACATCATTCTTGATCTGCAAAGCTTAATGCATCGAGCCACAGGAGATGGATTTAATGCGCCGATCATTGGCTCGGTTAGATCAACTTCTCCTGAAGCGCTCTGGCAATGTACGACCTGTGCCGCTTGCGTTGAAATTTGTCCCGTCTTTATTGAGCAGATGCCGAAAATTGTGGACATGCGCCGCTTCCTTGTCATGGAAGAAGCTGATTTTCCCGACACGATGCAGGATGCGATTACTTCGATGGAATCTCGCGGTCATCCGTTCAAAGGGACTCAGGCTACGCGTGTAGATTGGACAGAAGGACTAAATGTCAGAACCATTAATGAAGCTCGTGACGCTGAAGTAATTTTATGGGTTGGGTGCGGCGGTTCGCTGATTGAGCGAAATCAAAAAGTAACCCGATCCATCGCCGAGCTTTTGAATAAAGCTCAGGTAAATTACGCAATTTTAGGTCGTGAAGAAAAATGCACCGGAGACCCGGCGCGCCGCATCGGAAATGAATTTTTGTTTGAGATGTTGGCGAAGGAAAATACGGAAAAGCTGAACAGCTACGACGTAAAAAAAATCATCACTTCATGTCCGCATTGCTTTAACACATTTCGGAATGAGTATCCGCAATACGGTGGAAATTACGAGGTTTTTCATCACAGCGAATATTTAGCGAAGCTTGTTGAGGAAGGTAAATTAAAACCTTCCGAACAGCTGGATGAAAAAATCACGTTTCATGATCCGTGTTATTTAGGCCGTCAAAATGGTGTCTACGATGCGCCGCGTCAGCTCATCCAAATTTCAGGCAAGAGTGGCGTGACTGAAGTTGCGCAGAATAAAAATAATAGTTTTTGTTGCGGTGGAGGCGGCGGGATGAGCTTTGTAGACGAACCAAAAGATAAGCGCGTCAATCAGGAACGTGCTGATCAACTGCTGGCAACCGGAGCCGATATTGTAGCTGTCGGTTGTCCCTTCTGTACGACGATGATGGAAGACGGGCTCAATGCCCGCAAGGGTGACCGCGAAATCCGAGTCATGGATATTGCGGAAATTTTATTACAGTCTGTGAATAAACAGAGTAAGTAAAAATGTTTGTCGGACATTACAGCCCCAGTTTTGTAGTTAAAAGTTTTGAGAAATCAATTGCGCGTGGGGTGGAAATCAAAAGTTCGGATTTGGATTGTGGGATAACGTTCCCGTGGCTCTCACGCTGGAATGCTTGATTTTATTGGTTGGAATCGGTTTGTATATTCGTTCGTTGAATTCTTCTACTTTGCTCAAAAAAGTATGACTGTGCTTTTCGGGTTAGGATTATGTGGAATTCAAATTTATTCCCTGTACATGTCAATCCCTGCGAATGAAACAGAAATGGCGATTTCAGTGCTGACTATTTACTCAATTTTTGCATTTGTGGCTTATTTATTTGATCGACAGAAAACTTAGCGTGTCTGTAAAAGATGCGCAGAAAATTATTTTCAAAAGGTGAATTATGGATTTAAAACCTACTCCTCAGGAAGAACAGTTTCGTAGTGAACTGCGCGCCTGGCTGCACGAGAATTTGCCTGCGCCGTTTGAGGGAGACACTTCAACTCCTGAAGGTTCGCGGGAAGAATTTGAATATTTACGCGCGTGGCAACGCAAAGTTTACGAAGGCGGATGGGCTGGAATTTCCTGGCCGAAAGAATACGGCGGACGCGGCGCCGGGCTGATTGAGCAGGCAATTTTTCAGGAAGAATTTGCTCTCGCAGGCGCGCCAACATTGGTCAACGCGCTTGGACTCGCCATCATTGGCCCGACGATCATTGCCGAAGGTACTGAAGCGCAAAAGCAAAGATTCGTCAGCAAAATTCTCTCTTGTGAAGAAATCTGGTGTCAGGGATTTTCTGAACCCAACGCCGGATCGGATGTGGCTTCGCTTGGGACGAAAGCTGTTTTGGACGGCGATCACTACGTCGTGAACGGACAAAAAATCTGGACAACTTTGGCGCACGTTTCTGAATGGTGTCTACTCTTAACACGCACAGATTTTGAGGCTCCGAAGCATAAAGGAATTACAGCCTTTTTAGTGGACATGAAAACGCCTGGCGTTGAAGTTCGCCCTCTACGTCAAATTACGGGTGAAGCAGAATTCAATGAAGTGTATTTTACAAACGCGAGAATTCCCGTTGAAAATATGCTCGGTGAATTAAATAAAGGCTGGGGCATTGCGATTACGACGTTGATGAACGAGCGCGCCAATCTGGGCGGCAGCATGTACATCTCGTTCAAGAAGCAATTTGAAACACTGGTTGAGCGTTCGCGTGAAATTTCCAACAATGGAAAGCTCGTAGCAAAAGACCCGGTCGCCCGTCAAAAAATGGCACAGGCGTATCTCGATCTCGAAGTCTTTCGACATAACGCCAATCGCGCTTTGTCAAAGATGGCAAAATCAAAAGTCCCAGGCCCTGAAGGCTCAATCCTGAAAATTTATTGGAGCGAATTAAATCAACGTTTCCAGCAAACAGCACAGGAAGTTTTAGGGCCAGTTGCGCAACAAAAAGACTTTGATAATGGCGATTGGATTTACGGATACCTCCGTTGCCGCGCCAATACCATCGAAGCCGGAACCAGCGAAATTCTCCGCAACCTAGTTGCCGAGCGTGTCTTAGGTTTACCAAAAAGTTATTAAATAGAAGATGTTGGATGTTAGATACGGGATGCTTGGGAATTCCGTATCTAACATCCAGCATCTAACATCCAACATCTCTAAACTATATGGATTTTGATTTATCTCAACCTCAACAATTATTGCAGAAGTCAGCACGTGATTTTTTTAAGCGTGAATGTCCGCCGGAAAAAGTCCGTGAAATTATGGCGACTGATACCGCCTTCGATGAAAAACTCTGGCAAGCCGTAGCCGATCAGGGCTGGACAGGTTTAATTATTCCTGAAGAATTTGGCGGGCTCGGACTTGGCATCGTCGAACTCGCAGTCGTCGCCGAAGAAATGGGACGAGCTGTTTTGCCTGGCCCGTTTACTTCAACTGTATGGGCGTCAGCTGTCATTGCTCGAGCTGGCAGCGAAGGACAGAAAGCGCAATATCTTGAAAAAATTTCTTCAGGTGAATTAAAAGCTACGGTCGCAATGCTCGAAGGTTCAGCCAGTTGGAATACAGACGACGTAATGTTATCTGCGGAAAAAGAAGGCGAAAATTATCGCCTTAAGGGAACCAAGGAAATGGTCACCGATGCCGCCGTCGCTGATCTGATCTTGGTTACGGCGCGCAGCGGAGCCGATCTCGTTCTATTG
>JAYTCQ010000081.1:0-3777 GCA_043736395.1 Blastocatellia bacterium
TTCTACCTTCTGCAAAATTTTTTAATAACTTCAATCCAGCGCTCTGACTTTTTTCAGGATGGAATTGCACGCCGACGATGTTGTCGCGTCCGCAAATCGAAGCATATTCCAATCCATAATCCGTCGTCCCATAGACGCACGAAACGTCATTGGGTTGAACATAATATGAATGCACAAAATAAAAAAATGATTGATCGGGCAAATCCTTGAAGATTGGCTGCGATTGAAAATCCCGCTGAATCGCCACCTGATTCCATCCAATGTGCGGGACGCGCAAATCATCGGCAAACTTTACGACTTTTCCTTTCATCAATCCTAACCCTTGATGAACGCCAAATTCGTGGCCTTCGTCAAACATCATTTGTAGTCCGACGCACAGCCCAAGAATTGGCTTCCCGGCTTGCGCCGCTTCGATCACCAGCTCGTCAAATCCAAAACTTCGAAGAGATTGCATCGCATAGCCAAACGCTCCAACACCCAATAAAACCAGCTTCTCCGCGCTGCGCAGAATTTTCTCATCACGCGTAACGACAGCGTCAATGCCCTGCGCCGTAAATGCCTTTTCGACGCTGCGTAAATTTCCAATTCCGTAATCAATAATTGCGATGGTCATAACAAAAAATCAAATGGCAAAAGGCAAATATCAAAAATCATAAGTGTCGAGCATTTTTATCGAAGACTCATTAACTACGTGTCTTATTTTTACTTTTTGCCTTTTGATATTTGCCTTTTAATTTTCTATAGTTCCCCCTTCGTAGACATCACGCCCTGAATGCGATCATCCAACCGCACCGCTTGCGATAACGCCCGTGTCGCAGCTTTAAAAACACTCTCTATAATGTGATGTTGATTTTTGCCGTATAAAACTTCGATGTGCAAATTACATTTGCAATGTTCAGCAAACGAATGCCAGAAATGTTCAGCCAATTCAACAGAAAATGTGCCGACTTGTTGCCGCGTGTTTTCTACGTTGTAGACTAAATAATATCGCCCCGAAAGATCGACTACCGCCCGCGCCAACGTCTCATCCATCGGCACATAAGAATGTCCATAACGGACAATTCCCTGTTTGGTTCCGAGTGCGTTTGCGAATGCCTGTCCAAGACAAATCGCAATATCTTCGACCGAATGATGATCGTCAATTTGCGTATCGCCTTTGCATGTGACTTCCAAATCGAACAATCCGTGACGCGCAAATAAATCCAGCATGTGATCCAGAAATGGAATGCCGGAATTGATTTTGCTAGTACCTGAACCATCCAGATTCAGCACGACGCGGATGTCGGTTTCTTTGGTTGTGCGAGTAATTTCTGCTTGGCGGATCATAGATTAATTTGAGCCTGAATCATCGGTCGGTATAGGAAAGATAGAAAGAAGAAACCAAAAACCTACCACCAAAATAATGCGCCAGAAGAAATTTTTTCCAGCCCCCAGGAAAATAGTCCAAGCAAAAAACCAAAACTAAAAATTAACAGGAGGAATTTAGGAAGAAACCCTTTCTCGGAAAATTTCTGACGCTTCCACACAATGAAATAAATAGTGTATAAGAGAACAAATGCTAAACCCCAAGCGAAAGGTCTTGCCAGGAATAGTTCAAAGAAGGCAGCGACTGTATTAAATAGTATTAGGGCGAGTAAGGGAGGACCTAATGTACGAATTAATTGTAGAAGGTAAGACCCTTGTTCCATGTTAACTCCTTGCTTTTCAGCCTCACATCAAGTTCTAAAGATTTCTTTTAATTTGGCAAGACATGTTTAGAACCTTTAGCGAGTTGCGAATTGTATTATCCTGCGAATTCAACGACTGCAAAATTTTTATGAATGGCTTGTTGTTGAGGAATTAGGCGAATCTGATCCAACATTCTTGCAACCTCAATTGTGAAATAATCGTGCCCACAATTGCGGCAGGAAATCATTGGAACATTTTCGACTACTACTCGACGCTCGCCTTTGCCAACAATTTTGGTTCTACGAACTTCGCGAGCAGTTTCTTTGTTACATAAACTACATGTAATTTCTGGGTTCATAAACGATACGTTGTAATGAAAACTACTTTTTGATTCCGATCTAATTTTGCCGATACGGCAATATTTTCATCGTCTGCACTTTTACCATGGATAACAAATTTCCAATCCAGAAAATCAGCATCCCACTGCCTTTCAATTATAGTACCTGTGTAAACGCATTGCTCCAAATCAAATGAATACAAGTCATCGTCTTCCATCTCAGAGTAAACGTGATCAGTCATTCCTAATTCGTCCTTCTCGAACGGACAATTTCATCAATGCTAATATTTCCTCAAACATTGCTACGCCTCAAGAAAATATTGACCGCAACGCCGCCAGCAACCGATCATTCTCTTCCGGCGTCCCAACACTAATCCGCACATAATCGCTCAGCATCGGCGCACTGCTCACATCTCTGATTAATAACCCATATTCAACCAACGCGGCAACTAATTCAGCCGGAGGAATCTTCGTTCTGACAATAAAAAAATTCGCAGCCGATGGAACCGGGCGGAGTCCATTGATCAATTGCAGTTCATTAAATAATCGGTCGCGTTCAACTTGAATCTGCCTGACCAAAGCGTACAAGATTTCAGTATTTTCCAGCGCCACTTCCGCTGCCAACATCGAGAAGAAATTCAGGCTGTACGGCATCTTGCATTTCATAAATTCCCGAATCAATTCCGGCGCTGCAAGCGCATACCCAACCCGCAATCCGCCCATCGCCATCGCCTTTGAAAACGTGCGCAAAATCACCAGATTCGGAAAATGATCCAGCAACGGAGCGAAGTCTTCTCCGCCGATTTCCAGATAAGCCTGATCAACTACGACGATGCCATCAGAGTTGCGCAAAATTGTTTGCAGATCGCGACTGCTGATCACATTTCCAGTAGGATTATTCGGCGAACAAATGATCGTGAGCGCAGGTTTAATCGAAGCTACACGGCTGGCGAGACGTGGGATATTAAAACTAAAATCATCATTGAGCGGCACCGAAGTCACTTCACCATTCATGACCTTGATGACTTGGTTGTAAACCGAAAAAGTCGGCTCCGGCAAAACTACTTTCGTACCCGTTTCGACGATGCTGTTGACTACCGATTGAATCATTTCATTGGAGCCATTCCCCACCATCACACCGTCTTCACGCCAACCCGAATATTCGGCTAATTTTTTCAATAACCGCGTCGGCACAAAATCAGGATACCGCGCCCAATCCATAATCGAAGCGCGCATTAAAACTTCATCTTTAATCGCCGCCGGCATCCCGAACGGATTTTCATTTTGATTGATTTTGATTGGGGTTTCAATCGGATCAAGTGTATAGGCTTTGATAGCGCGAACGTGTAGTTTGATTTTTTCAATTGCTGCCATAAGTTTGGCATTATCCCCTGTCAGTTCATCGTTGTCCATTCGCCGGAGCGCGGAGCGTATGGAGTGCGGATGCTCGGAGCCGCTTTGGTATTTATTACGCGACTTGCTCAGCAAAGAATACCAAAGCTACGCCGAGCCGTAGCACTCCAAACTCTCCGCGCTGTGCAATCAATTCCCAAAAAATCAAAAATATTTACATCCCCATAAGATTTTCTAATAATTGCATTGCAGATTTTGAATACCTCTGATACTTTGCGTTTGCCACATATTTATACAAATTAAATTTTACCGAATTAGCAAGATTACTGAACGTTTCCCCCATTGCCATAGTAACTATTTTGCCTTTGAATACTTTACTTTTTTGGAAAGGAACGACGAATGCTTACTCCGCTCACCGA
>JAYTCQ010000082.1:0-34941 GCA_043736395.1 Blastocatellia bacterium
CTAATCTTGTAGGGGTTTCAGGAAGAGTTCGCATTAAACCCAAGTTTGAGATAATGAAAACGTTCCAAGGCCATGGCGAGCATTTTAATGCCCGGCATGGGTTGTCGTGTGGAAGGGGCAAAGCCGACCAGTTTCGCTAATGCCAACGTAACTTCTTTGACCGTGGTCAGTGTTTTTTTACTGGTCGCTTCCAATATCTTTATTTCCTGTTCGGCAAAACATTTCGTCGCGGCGGCGTCTTGTTCGTGCCGTGTCAGGTAGACAATCGCTAGAATTTGCCACGCCACGACCGAATAAAAAGCCAGCGCATTGAGCGTCGTGGCTAAATCATCAAACTGGAGTTTCTCCACTTCCAAGGCTCCCGATTTGAGCGTGTAGTGCAATCGCTCAATCCGCCACCGCAACGAATAAAAATAAGTGATCCGCTCCATTTCCAGGACGCTCGTCACGGGTAAGCTCGTCAATAAATACCAGACGACACGCTCTTCCGGATTAAAAATACTTTTCCCCTGATGATCAAAAGAATCTATTTCTTCCGCGATCACCAGCGATAATCCGTTTGTTTTCTGGCCCGCACCGGACAGCACATTCACCGCTCCACCTTGCAGCGAAAGTACCAGCGTAATTTCCTTATTCTGGCGCGTGATGACGACTCGCTTTTCTCCCACCACCGGCAATTTCCCTGTCATTTCTTCTAATTTCGCCACTTCTCCCGAATGGAGCACTTCCATCTTTCTCGGCTCATGCACTCGCACCAGTAGCTCGATTCCAGACGCACGCTCCGCTTGAAAAAATTCAAAAATATCCGCTTCCCGATCCTGCATCAAAACGACTGTTTTCTCCGTCCCGCCCAATTCCCGATTGACGATTTGCAAGCCTTTGCCCCATCTCTCACTCTCTTTTTTCCCTTGATACGGATGACTGCTTTCGCGCGACCAGTACTCCTGTCCCAGTAATCCCAACGGCATCCCCCTCTCACTCATCGCTAACAAATTATGCTGCATGATCCCTTTGACCTTGCCCTGTATTTTCCCTAACCCCTCCATCGCCTGCTGCCCACTGTAGTTGTAATACGTCGTATCCTGCGCCACCAGCAGATACTCTCCGTCACTGGCACTGATCCGTTCTTTCGTTGCTCTGACATGTCCTTCCTGCATCACACCTGGTTTCATTCGTCTGTCCGCAAAGATTCCCGCTACCGTCTGCCGAAAACTATTCCCCAGACACTGCGAGAACGATTGCCGATTCTTTTCCGTTGATAATTCAAACGCTTTTTCTAAACTTTTTTTATTTGGGGGCGAAATTCTCGCAGTCTTGTAAATTCACTCATATCCTTTTACTTTATTCCTTCTCTTTCTCTTTTCAAAACCCCTACAAGATTAGATGCAGCGGAGGGGAGTTTTCGAGGGCGTTGCCCTCGATTGATAATCCTAATGCTAAGGACTCGCGGTGAATTTACGCCTTATTGACAACCTCAACCCTTCGTAAAATTTCAACTTACGAGGGGGGCAATTTGACCATTTTTATTATTAATTTACATGAAAAAACATCCTACTAATTTATTGCTCACCCTTTGCTTCTTTCTACCTTGCACTTTATTCGCTCAAGCGTTACCCCCTGGAATCAAATCAGAAATAGAAATAATAGCCCTGCTAAGCAGAGCGGAAAAAATTGCAGTAGCTGTATATGACCTACAAACAAAAAAGCACATTCTATTGAATGAAAAAGCTGTTTTTCACGCCGCGAGTACAATGAAACTTCCCGTGATGATGGAGTTATTTCGTACTGCCAAACGTGGACAATTTGATGAAAAAATTATTCTCAAAAATTCGTTTTCTAGCATCGTGGATGGCAGTGAATATCAACTGAGCCCTGACGATGACAGCGATAGTGACCTCTACAAAAAAATCGGACAGTCCGTTCCCATGCGTGAATTAATCCCACGGATGATTACCCGCAGCAGCAATCTGGCTACCAACATTTTGATCGAACGCGCTAAAGCTGAAAACGTGATGACATTGATGAAAAAATTAGGCGCGAATGACATTCAGGTCAGACGCGGTGTCGAAGACAACAAAGCATTTCGCGCCGGATTGAATAATACGACTACGGCGTATGATTTGATGTTGTTATTGAAAGTGATAGCTGAGAAAAAATTAATGAATGCGGCGGCGGGCGAAGAAATGATTTCGATTTTATCAAATCAGGAATTCAACGAAGGAATTCCGGCAGGAATCACAAAAGGTATTAAAATCGCCCATAAAACAGGCTCCATCACAAAAATTTATCACGATGCGGCGATTGTTTTTCCGCCCAAACGTAAGCCGTACATTATTGTTATTTTGACGCGTGGATTTGAGAAGGAAACGGAAGCACACCAGATCGTCGCAGAAATTTCACGGGTAATTTGGGAGAATTTCAACGCAAAGGGACAAAGGGTCAAGGGAACAAAGTAATTCCATCTTTTAATTCTTTGACCCCTTGTCCCCTTGCCTCTTTGCGTTAAAAATCCGTCCCGCATCATCCGCCCCCAGCACCAATCCCGAAAGAAAAAACGCTCGCGACAAAACCGGATCATAACGGTTCATTAAATCCATCGAAGTCGGTAACAAAATCTCATCAGGAGTGACGCCGATTTTTTCGAGGCTGTTGCCGTCCGGCATCAGAATTTCTGCGATGGACATTGAACCAAACGGAGTCTTCTTCGCTTTCATCACTGCCCCGCGTGTCCGGTCTCCGATAATTTTCCCACGTTTTTCTAGTTGAATTATTCTCGCAAAATGTTCCGCCGCCGAACCTGAATCGCTGTCTACTAAAACAATTAATTTCCCTTTAAAACCTGCATTTCCGATTGGCTGAACCATCAAGGCTTTTGTTTCCTTGCGATTTTTTTCTGTCCCGATTTTCACTTCGTGATCGAAAAAATAACGAAGAAAATATTCCAGCGCATCCGCTTCACCACCGCGATTGCCACGCAAATCCAGCACGAGCGATTGATGCTTTTTTGCTCTGGTCATAAACAAATCAATCTCTAAATTCGTAAGATAAAAATCAGGTATTTTCCAAGCCAAAAGTATCGAACTGACTGAATGAAAACGATGATTTTCCAGTGCATTCGCGGACGTCAATTTTGAAAAATTCCATTCCTCATCGACTGGAATTAATTTCATTCCGGCATCCACATCCGGCATTACCTTCACTTCAATTTCGCGGACTTTCCCGTCCGAAGTTTGCAGCAGCAACGTCGCGCTATTCTGCGGACGCAGCACATAATACAAATATTTTATCGTCCAAAGATTATTGTTAGTGGGCGTAATTCCATCCAGCTTTACAATTTGATCTCCGGCTTTCAATCCTTTTTTTTCTGCCTCGCTGCCAGGCTCGACTGAAGTTATCAAACAACGATTTCCGATCATTTGCATCCGCCAACCATAATTAATCGGCATTACTACGGAAGGCAAATATACCGTATGCGAATCTTCGAATTTTAATAACACTGCGGCAAGGGCTTCGTGTGCCTGATTCCAATTGGAGGCAGCTTTTATGCGGTCATCGGCTTGTTTACAGAGATCGTCAAATTCAACTTTGCGCAGCTTGGGATCGTAGTATTCTTCTTTCACAATCGTCTTCATTTGCTTCAATAATTCCCGCGCCGTCTGACGATCCGGCACCGAAAAATTCTGCGCAAAAGCACTCAGCGAAAAGACGGCAAGCAAAAATAACAGTTGAAGTTGAGGCCAATGAAAATTCATGAATAGTTGAGAAGTGGGGCGAGGCAGGATTATTCAGGAAGATGTGAAATGACGCAAGGTAAAGGACGGAAAAAGAGTAGACGGGAGGCGGTAGACGGTAGGGAGGCTTGAGAGGTATCCGTTTCACTGCGGGAGAAGCTACCGTCTACTGTCTCCCCTCTACTCTTTTTCCGATTACTCACTTGCAGCAACCCGCATCATCGTCGCCAGAATGGTCGCCACTACTTTTTCTGCTCCGTTATTCACCGCAAAAACATCTCCACTACAACAAACGGAAAGCGTGCGACCAGATTTATTCACGCGTCCTCTGGCAATTAATTTTTCACCTTTCGCCGGAGCGACAAAATTTATTTTGTATTCCACGCTCACAACTTCAGAACCTTCCGGCATCATCGTCAAAGCTGCGTATCCACAGGCCGTATCGCCAATCGCCGCAACGACGGCACCGTGAACATACCCATGTTGCTGCGTCAATTTCGGATCCGTTTCAAGCTCAATTTCGATTTCCCCTGCCGCGACTCTTGTTAATCGTGCACCGATAGTTTGTAAAAATCCCTGACGGTTGAAGCTCTCAGCGATGTGTTTTGATATTGTCATGCTAACTTCTTGCCACTGAAAAAAATTATTGTCAAACGCTTCTAAATCACCAGAATTACCACTATCCATCTCACAAGAAAGTTTTGCGACGAGTTACTCGCTTCGCACTTTACGTGCATTGAGATTGAGTCTTGAGTTAAAATGCTGACACTCCTCTAGTAAAATTTGCTTCCGATCAGTGAGGTCATAATCATGAAGGTCCGCATTGTGAAATTCAGTAAGCTCTCCCTGCTTCTACTGCTGGTATTTGTGTTGATGCCACAAATGATTTCGCAGGCTCAACAGGATCGCGCTCTCAAAGTAGTAGAACAAACCACTCCCGTCAAAGATCAACGCATAGCCCTGATTATTGGCAATGGCGATTATGCGCAAGGCTCCCTGACGAATGCTGTCAATGATGCGCAGGATGTGGCGGCGACCCTCCGCACCGCCGAGTTTGAAGTTCTCTACGGCGAAAACCAGAATCGCCGCCAGATGCGTGAATTGATCCGGCAGTTTGGCGAAAAGATTCGCGGCGGCGGAGTTGGGCTGTTCTATTACGCCGGACATGGAGTGCAAGTAAACAACACGAATTTCCTCATCCCCATTGGCTCTGAGATCACCAAAGAAACCGAAGTTGAAGATGAAGCGATTAGCGTGAATTTCGTGCTGGCGCAAATGGAGGACGCCCGCAATAAACTCAATATCGTAATTCTGGACGCCTGCCGCAATAATCCATTTGCGCGCAGCTCCCGTTCAGGGACACGCGGTTTAGCGGTGACTCGCGGCGCGCCGACCGGAACGCTTGTGGCGTACGCGACCGCCGCCGATAATGTCGCCAGTGATGGAAAAGGACGCAACGGACTGTTTACGCAGGAACTGCTGGCGAACCTGAAGACGCCGGGGCTGACGCTGGAATCAATCTTCCGCCGCACCCGCACCAATGTGCGCAGCAAGTCCAATGGGCAACAAGTGCCATACGAATACACCTCAGTTGAAGGCGAAGATTTTTTCTTTCTGGCGCCTTCTACTGCTCCACTACCACTGCCAGTAACGCCGACAGCTCCAACGCCCACAGTTGTGACACCTGTGGTTGCAGTGCCTGATCCCGCAGTTGTGACTGCGCGGTCTGGCACGAAGTCAACCATGCGAATGAGCGTGGCGGGCGTACCGCTGACCGCTATGAGTTTTGTGACCGCCAGCGCAGACGCAACCGGAAGTGTTACGAACCAGCGGCAGGAGCAATGTTTTAGCTTCATTGAAGATTTGGGCAACGGAGTAAAATTAACGATGGTAGAAATTCCGGGCGGGGCATTTCTAATGGGCTTGACGAATAGCGCGGCACAAGAAATGTTAGACGACGCCAAACGCCATAACAAAAAAGCAAAATCCGATTGGTTCGGCTGGGCACAGCCGCAACATCCGGTGAGCATTGGCGAGTTTGCGATGGGAAAATATGAAGTGACGCAAGCGCAATGGCAGGCAATCATGGGAACCAACCCGTCAAACGTCAAACGCGATGATCTGCCGGTAGAACAGGTAAATTGGGAAGATGCACAGGAATTCTGCCGCAAGCTGAGCAAGCTAACGGGGCGTAATTACCGCTTACCGACCGAAGCCGAATGGGAATATGCGGCGCGGGCGGGAACAACTACGGCCTTTGCTTTTGGCGATACGATCAGCCCTCTACTCGTGAACTACGATGGAACTTATCCCTACAAACAAGCCCTCAAAATGAATTCCCCCTATAAGATCGTAGGGGTGGGAAGTTTAGGCCTGGCGAATGGATTCGGGTTGTATGACATGCACGGAAACGTCTGGGAATGGTGCGAAGATGTGTGGCACGAAAGTTATGCGAGCGCACCGGTTGACGGCTCCGCCTGGTTAACTGGCGGTGACGCAGATTACCGCGTCATGCGGGGCGGTTCGTGGGTTGACAGCGGATGGTACTGCCACGTTGCCAATCGAGGCAGACATGCACCCGACGTTCGACACGGCAATGGCGGTCTTCGTGTGGTAGTGTCCGCCAAGACGCAGTAGCGGAGATAGTAATTGTGTTAGAATTTTCAATCAGACATGATGTTGATGCGCGGGAAAGTCAAAAAGTTAAAATAACAAATAATTCTAAATGCGCCCCGAACGATGGCAATTAGTCGAAACCCTTTTGGAAGCGGCTCTGGAACAGCCTCCAGCCGCGCGTCAGTCATTTCTTGCGCAATCGTGTCGCGGAGATGAAGAGTTAAAGGGCGAAGTCGAATCACTCCTTCGCGCCGATGAACAAGTCAACGATTTTCTGAACGAACCACTCATCAATAGCATCGGCACAACCATCTCAGACGAAACCGCAAACCGCTGGGCAAACGAGCTGCCAGCGCTCCTTCATCAAAACATTGGAGCCTACAAAATTGAACGCGAAATCGGGCGCGGTGGCATGGGTGCGGTTTATCTGGCTTTCGCCAACAATGAACCTTACAAAAAGGTGGCCATCAAAATCGTGAAGCGCGGCATGGATACGGATTTTATTCTGCGACGTTTTCGCCGCGAACGACAAATTCTGGCGACGCTTGATCATCCCAACATTGCGGCTTTGCTGGACGGCGGTTCGACCAGCGACGGGCTTCCATATTTCGTAATGGAATACGTTGAAGGCAAGCCAATCCATCATTACTGTGACGAACATAAACTTTCGATCTCCGAACGGCTGAAACTGATCCAACAAGTATGCGCGGCAGTTTCCTACGCGCATCAAAAGCAAATTGTGCATCGCGACCTGAAACCTGGAAATATTCTGGTGACGGATCATGGAACGGTGAAGCTGCTGGATTTTGGAATTGCAAAATTGCTCGTGACTGATGTGGCAACTGACACTGTGGGTGAAACTGCAACAGCAGTGCGGCTGATGACGCCGGAATATGCCAGCCCTGAACAAGTGCGAGGCTTGCCGGTAACTCCGGTCAGCGACGTCTATTCATTAGGTGTGTTGTTGTATGAATTGTTAACAGGGCGTCGTCCCTATCGGCTGAATTCGTATGCGCCACATGAAATTGCCCGCATTATTTGTGAAGAAGAACCCACTCTGCCAAGCAAGGTGATCAGCACCGCAGAAAGAATTCCTGACGGTCACGAAGACGCTGCCACCATTAAATCATTGCGCGATGAACTTGAAGGCAATCTCGATAACATCATTTCAAAAGCGCTGCGGAAAGACACCCAGCAACGTTATGCGACAGCTGCCGATTTGGCAGCGGATATTGCCTGTCATTTGACCGGTGAGAAAATTTCGGCTCCAAATCTTTTGACTCCGCTGGCGCTCAAATCTGAAATGATGGATGACATGCCGACCGCGCGATCTATCGCTGTATTGCCTTTGCAGGTTGCGCAGGTCAGTTCTCAAAAAAACACCTCGCTAGATTTTTTAGGTGTTGGCATCGCGGATGCCTTGACCACACAATTAAGCAATGTTCGCGGCCTGATCGTGCGTCCCACCGGGTCAGTCATGCGTCAGTCCGACTGTAATGATGCCTTCGCCATCGGGAATCAATTGGAAGTCGATTATTTGCTGGATGGACGTGTGATTCTGGCCGATTCGCAAATGCGTGTCACGATGCAATTGACTTCGCGACGTGACCATTCCGTCGTTTGGGCAGCGCGTTTTAATGAAAAACTCACTGACATTTTAGGCGTGCAGGATTCAATCGCAGCGCAAGTCGCCGAAGCCATTGTGCCGCATCTGACCAGTGAAGATCACGCCCGGCTCGTCAAACGCGGAACCGACAATTTACAAGCTTATGGTGCCTATCTGCGTGCCCGCTATCATTGGCATAGCTACACGATGGACAGCCTGGCGAAAGCGTTAGTGCATTTCCACGAAGCCATTACCATTGATCCAACTTATGCGGCGCCTTACGCCGGCATTGCTGAATATTATAACCGCCTCGCCACCTTCGGAATTCTGCCATCTGATGAATGCTTTGCCGCGGCGAAAGATGCGGCCTTAAAAGCGGTACGCCTCGACGAATCATTAGCCGAAGCCTGGGGCGCGTTGGCATTTGCAACGCTCGGCGCTAATTGGGATCGCAACGAAAGCATGCGGCTCATCAATCGGGCTTTGGAATTGAATCCAAATTCTGCGCAGGTACTGGAATGGTATGCCCACATTCTCGGCACCGCAGGACGTTTGCAGGAAGCCAGCACCGCGATGGAACGCGCTTTGAAACTTGATCCAGGATCAGCCGCCGCCTACATGTTGCAAAGCCTTCATCTCTACCAACTTCGCAAATTCGAAGCGTCATTCCAGGCGGCTGAGCAGGCAGCTCGCCTTGATCCCGATTCATTCTGGCCGTTATTCAGTAAGACGATGAGTCTGGTTCAGCAACATCGCTATCAGGAAGCTGAAACTTCGGCGACCTCATTAGTGGAAATAAACGAAGGTAACTCGCTGGCCAAAGTCCCGCTGGCTTATTTACGGACTAGGACACATCGAATGGATGAAGCTCATGAGCTGTTGCAGCAAATTCTCCAAGCTGCACAAGACAGCTATGTGACACCGTATTACATTGCGCTGATTCATGATTCATTAGGAGAAAGAAAAGAGGCCTTGCAATGGATTGAAAAAGGAATCCAACAATGCGATTGGTGGATGTTGTATTTTCCCTACGATCCATTTTTTGAAGGGTTACGCACCGACTCCCGTTGTCAGAAATTATTACAAAAGTCAGGGCTGATTGAGGTCATGCCTGACACTCCCACTGTCGAAATTACTGAAAACTATCCAACTGCGCCGCCGCAAAAATCCAGCCGCTGGATTATTGTAACTGCCGCCATTATCGCCTTCGCGTTAATGTCCTTCGGGCTTTATAAATTTTATCGTCCGACTATTGCGGCTCCAAATTTTCAAGCCACTACAACCAGCAAGCTTACCAGTTCCGGCAGCGCAGTCGTGGCGACGATTTCTCCTGATGGCAAATACGTCGCGTATGTCACAGAAGAAGGCGGACGCCAAAGCTCGTGGCTGCGTCAGGTGTCAGTTTCGAGCAGCGTCCGCCTGGTGCCTCCGTCCGACATAGAATATCGTGGGCTGACATTCACGTCCGATGGCGCGTTTGTGCGTTATGTAGCAATGAACAAACAAGACAATGCGAGTTCGTTGTATGAAGTGCCAGCCCTGGGCGGCTCTGCCCGCAATATCAAAGACCACGTCAGCAGCCCCATTAGTATTTCTCCTGACAACAAACAAATGGCCTTTGTGCGTCAACACCCCCAACAAGGCGAAGACGATCTGGTGATTGCAAACCTCGACGGAACCAACGAACAGGAAATTTCAACCCGGAAATTTCCCGAACATTTTTCCAGTGCCTCAGCTCCAGCGTGGTCACCTGATAATAATTCCCTCGCTGTTGTCGTCGAAACCGCTGATGCCAACGGCTTTTTTATGAAAGCTGTCGCATTTGCCTTACCAGACAAAAAAGAGTCGCAGTTGACCTCACATCGGTGGATGCAAATTGATCAGATCAATTGGATTGGAGACAGGAATTTTTTGTTCACGGCCCAGGATTCTGAATCGCCTTTCCTGCAATTGTGGGCTATGAATGACGGCTTGGCGCATCGCCTGACAAATGATATGAGCGATTACAAAGGGATGAGCCTGCCATCTAATCTGCGCTCGATGGTGGCGGTGCAACGCCAGACACTCATCAATATTTGGGTAGCGTCAGCCAGCGCGATGGATCGTCCCACGCAAATCACGACCGGCGCTGGCCGATATTTTGATTTATCGTGGACGCCCGATGGTCGTGTCCTGTACGCCAGCGATGCCAGCGGCAGCGCGGACATTTGGGAACGTCAAATCCCAAGTAACGAACAAACGCAATTAACCGCCGGTGCCAGTCGTAACTACGGCCCCGCTGTCGCGCCGGATGGCAGCTTTGCCGTCTTTCATTCGAATCGTTCCGGCAACTGGCAAATCTGGCGAATGAATCGTGATGGCAGCAATCAAACTGCGCTCACGAGCGGCAGCCAGGAGAGCAATTGGGCGCAAATCAGTCCCGATGGGAAATGGATCGTTTATGAACATTTTGGCGCCGGAACGCTGACAACGTTGTGGAAACGTCCGGTCAGTGACGGCGACCCGGTACGCCTGACAAATATGCTTTCGATGCGAGCGGCAATCTCACCGGATGGAAAATTGATCGCCTGTTGGAGCAAAGACGAAACCCCGAATGCGCTCTGGAAAATTTCGTTGCACTCATTCGATGACGGCAAAGTCATTAAGCAATTTGAGGTGCAGCAATCCGATGCCAGTGGCGGCAGCGTGATCCGCTGGATGCCGGATAGTCGCGGCGTTGTATATATTGATTTCCGCAATGATGTCACCAGCCTGTGGCAACAATCTGTGAAAGGTGGTGCGCCGAAAAAAATACTGGAATCCGCCCATCAGGCCATTTATTCCTTCGACATCGCACGCGACGGCAGAGCTGTCTTTTCACGCGGACTCCGCGCCAACGATGTTGTGTTGATTTCTGATACGGCGAATCAGTAAAAGGTGGTCGGTGGTTGGTGGTCGGTAGACAGGAGACGGTAGTTGTCCCTCTCAGAGCGACCACCTAACTCGCAATCCTCTTTTACCGACCACTGACCACCAACTACCAACCACCGTCTTCCCCCTCACTCTCCATTCCTTCCTGACAGTTTCAATCAAAAATATTTTCTTACCACTGAATATTTTTGACGAGAGTCTGCGCGTTACATATTAGAAGAAAATGCGAATCACATTTTCTCGTCCAATACGCATAAGGAGAATGTTATGAAACGAGTAATTTTAACTGGAATCCTGTTGGCTTTGGCGGCTGTGGTCTGGAGCTGCGCTGCGAGCGACCCACAAGCGCAAAAATTAGCACGCGGAAAATATTTGGTTGAGAATGTAGGGATGTGCGCGGATTGCCATACGCGCCGCAATGAAAAAGGGGAACTCGATAAAGCGCATTGGTTGCAGGGCAGTGAGCTGGATTTTATGCCTACCGTATTGATGCCGTGGGCGAACGCGGCACCCATGATTGCGGGCTTGCCAAGCCTTAATGAAAAAGACGCCGTCAACTTCCTCGAAACCGGCGTACTGCCCGGTGGTCGTCAACTGCGTCCTCCAATGCCTGCTTTCAGATTTTCACACGAAGACGCAGAGGCGGTCGTGACCTATTTGAAATCGCTGAACACGAAGCGTGGCTAATCGGACAAATCCTGTTTTGTGATCTCACGAAACAACCAGGCTCGCGTGGTTTTCCATTGCCGGGCAAAGGTAGCAATGCTGATGTCTAGCACCCGGGCGGTTTCTTCGACCGACAAACCCGCAAAATAGCGCAATTCCACCATGCGACTTTTTTGCGGGTCGAATTCTGCGAGCGCGGTCAAGGCATCATCCAGATCAATTAAATCTGCCGCTCGTTCTGCCGATAAATTGATCGCTTCAATGTCGTCCAGCGCAATTTTTACGCCGCCACTTCCACGCTTTTCAGCCTGATGCTGGCGAGCGTGATCCACCAGAATACGCCGCATCATTTGCGCCGCGACACCTAAAAAATGAGCCCGATTCTGCCATTCCACATTTTGACCCAGCAACCGCAAATAGGCCTCATGCACCAGCGCCGTCGGCTGCAACGTATGGTCTTCACGTTCGCGCCGCAAATAGCTGCCCGCCAATCTCCGCAATTCGTTATAGACCAGCGGAAATACTTTTTCCAACGCCTCCTGATCGCCCCTTTGATAGGCTCCCAGCAATTGTGTAATTTCTTCGGTTGGTGCTGACATAACTTTTATTTTTGTTCGTAACCTTACTCGGGGGTAGTCGGTAGTGGAAACGGTTGTAAGTTACTCGTGTCGTCGAAAGCTACCAACCACCGACCACTACAATTTCGTCCACACATCACCGCGCAATTCTTCCGCCACCGTAGCCGCGTATTCCCGACGTAATCGCGCAATTAATTCCGCGACATTTGGCACATCTTTAATCGCTCCTACACCCTGCCCGGCTGACCAGATTTCTTTCCAGGCTTTAGTCTGCTCTTTTTTCTCCTCTGTCTGCAAGCTGCGCAAATCAATTTTATCTTTTGGCACTAAGTTGTCAGGATCAAGCCCCGCCGCGACGATGCTCGGCTTCAGCATATTCGCGTAGGCTCCGCTGAAAGCATTCGTATACACCAAATCTTCCAGCGTCGAATCTATCAGCATTTGCTTGAATTCCGCTTCCGCCATGCTCTCCGTGGTAGCAATAAACGAAGTCCCCATATACACCAAATCCGCACCCATAATTTGCGCCGCACGAATCTGCCTGCCATTGGAAATCGCCCCGGAATAAATCAACATCCCATCCCAAAATTCGCGTACCGCTTGAATAAACGCAAATGGCGAAAGCGTCCCCGCGTGTCCGCCTGCTCCGGCACACACCAGCACTAATCCATCAACGCCCGTCAATGCTGCTTTCTTCGCAAACGCCGGAGTGATGACATCAGAAACCACGAGTCCACCGTAGCTGTGCACCGCTTCCACCGCAGGGCCGGGACTGCCGAGAGAAGTAATAACGAGCGGACATTTATATTTCACTACGAGATCAAGATCAGCCTGCAAACGCGGGTTCGTCCGATGCGTGATGAGGTTGACCGACCACGGCGCAATCCGCGCACTTGGATCAGCAATTTTCGCAGCTTCAAGCCCCGAAGTAATTTGCTGCATCCATTCCTCAGCGCCTTCGCTGGTGCGCGCATTGAGAACCGGATAGGAGCCGATGACACCGGATTTACAGGCTGCTAATACAAGGTCTACGCCGGAGACCAAAAACATTGGCGCAGCGATGAGAGGCAATATTGTGTTTTCAGTGATTAAGTTTGGGAGATTATTTATCATGTTTTTGTAACGTAATTTTTTAGTTTGTGTAGCGGTTATCGCACCGTCAACATCGGAACTTCCGTCGCAGGCGGATCAAAATATGCATTAAATTTTGCCAGTGTAGCGACATTGCCTTCCGCTTTAATTTCGCCTTTTTGCAGCATCTGCGCAAAGGTCGCCTGTCGTGCCATCACGCGTTGCAAATCTGCCGTAGTCAAAACTAATGTCGCATCAACTTTGACGGGTAATACTTCATGCACCTGCGCGATGCCGCGACGGACTTCGACGGCGTAAACTTTGCCCGTATCGGTGAAGCGAAATGCCATTGTCACGTTTGCGTCTGCGCTTTTGACCGGATCAAGCCGCACGGTCATTGATTCAAAAAACTTGCTCACGGGCAAAGCTTTCAAAATATCTGGCGCCGCCAATGAAGCCAGCGTTGCCGCACCAGAGGCTTTATTTAAAGTCTCATCCAGCTCCCGCGCCGAAGTGATGTACCAATTTCGCCAATTGATATTTTCAGTTTTGTAAGCCAGTTGCCGCAAGCTGTCGGCTTTGATTTTACGCGCTTCCAAATCGTCTTTGTTGACGCGAATCAGATGCGTGATGATCTCTGCTGTCCATTGAAATTCTCCCGCCGCAAAAGATTTTTTCGCAACCTTCAGGACTGCCTCACGCCCTCCCATTAATTCGACATATCGCTTTGATTCTTCAGCGCGAGGCAACGGATCAAGCCTGGTCGGATCGCCTTCAAACCAGCCCAAATATCCCACATAAATTTGCCGCACCGAATGCTTGACCGTCCCGTAAAATTCACCCAACCACGGATGATTCGCCAAATGCGCGGGCAGATGCGCGACCTGCTCGACGATTTCATCCGGCGTCAAACCTTTATTCATCAGGCGAATCGTTTGGTCGTGAACATATTGAATCGCATCGCGGTACGCCGTGAGCATCTCTTCGATTTTTGGTGCGCCCGACATCGGGCGTCCGTGCGAAGGAACCAGATGTTCAGCGCCGAGGCTGCGCAAGAAATCAATCGTCTTGTACCACGCGATAGGATCGCGGAATTTTGTACCACGAATAGTATGCACGTTCGGGAACGTTTCGCCTTGAATCACTTCCGCCGATTGCAATAATTTTTGCTCCGGCAACCAGACTACGATTTCGTCATCGGTTTCGCTGGGTGCGTGCAGCAATTGCAATTTCACGCCCGCAATCGTGACCTCCAATTTATCTTTGAAAGTTTTGGTCGGCGCAATAAAACCCGTTGCGCCTCGCGTATATACCGGACCGAGTCCCTGATTCACCCAGCCTTCCGGCCCGCGTTCGAGCATAATGCCAAACGTGTACGCTGCCCGAATGCCGAGCGCGGGCGCGACGACACTGGCATTATTGATGACCGTATTCATCATCGTTTCGTGCGCGTAGATTTGTACTTTGCCCGCGTTGACATCGTCTTCGCTGGTGAACGCTTTGACACCCATCGTGTGATCGGAATGGTTGTGCGTGTAAATAATCGCTTTGACGGGCTTATCGGTGATCTTACGAAATTCGGCGAGTACGGCTTTGCCCGAATCGCTTGATTCCGTCGTGTCCACAATGATGATGCCATCGTTGCCGACGATCAATGTGGAGTTCGCAACACCAAAACCGACGGCGGAGTAGACATTCTCCGTCACCTTGTAAACACGCTGTTCCATCTTGCGCGAATGTTCGGTCAGGCGCGGATTGATTTTCGGCGAAGGTTGATCGTCCGCCAGATTTTTGGTTTGCGCAAAAGCCGTACTTTGGCAAATGGCGAAGAAAAAAAGAATTCGTAAAGCGAGACATTTCATCAGGTGATTCTCCGCCACGAAATTACACGAAGACGAGCGAAGTGAAAACCCCTCGCCTCGTTTCAATCGTTAGATTTCATTCTATTGCATCTCTTCTCTGCTCACTTATACTCACCGTTATTTTTGACTCATCATCTGGAGATTTGCCTGACTAAAGAAAATAGAAATTCTTGCGAAACAAATGGCAACAGAAAAAGACCTACGCGCTGATCGTGCATCGGCGTTGCTGAATGCGCTTCGCAACAAATAATTTCAAATGAGCGTCATCGGCTGCGAAATTCTCTGGCAATTCAATCTCATCTTCGACCTTGCTAATCACAATTTATACCTTGCACCGCCACATTTAGAAAATTCCACCTGCGCTTTATGTCGTTGAAAACGACCAACAATATAGCCCAGCGAGCATCGCTGGGTTGATGTGGGCGTAATAACCGGACGCTGAAGGCGTCCAACAACCATGTCATAAATTGTTGCTCGCCTTCAGCGAGCTACTTTCATTTCGAATATTCCCAGCGATGCTCGCTGGGCTATATTGTTGGTCGCCGTTGGCAACAAAGAAACGAAGATCCAAACCCTCTCAGATATTTTCATGCCCGTCTAAAGAACGGGCGTAGAACGCAAATACCTCGCTTACGTGATGCAAAAAATAATCATTGCACCTGGTATCCAGCCGCGTATAATTCCCTCCGTCCATCACAATCCAGCCAGCAGCCATCAAGTTTCTGCGCCTCTCGCATAGCTAAGCAAAATGAGGACAATGAACATACTGGTTTACTGCTGAGAGAAGCTGGCGTTGCCTTAAAGAATTCGGGCTGACTCTCGATAAAGATATGATGGAATTAGAGCAAGTCTACAGCGGTTTCGCCCTGAGTGTTCAGGGGAAAAAGAATTCATTTCATGGAACCCATGACTTCATCGGGTTGACAGGATTTATGAATTTTAGCAACCCTGAACACTCAATCTGAAACTGCTGTAAGTAACATTAGATTACTACAAAGCCGTCGAACATACATTCAAAGTTGTACCACTTTTAGTTCGACATATTCCAAAGGAACATAATCATGAATCACAACTGGACTCTCGCTGAACTAAGGAACAAGACTGAAGTAGAAATCGAAGCCCAGTTCGATATGGACACAAAAAAATACCAGGATTCTGCTAGTAGCCTCCCGTTCGAATTCTACTTAAATGAACTACAACGGAGGGAGAACGAGAAGACGACAAAGAAAATGCTCAGATACACGCTGTGGATCACGCTGATGACATTTGTGATGACACTTGCCACCATCGCAAACCTCTACCCAATCTTTCGCGATGCACTCAAGAAAGATAAGCAACCAGCTGTCATTGCTTCTCCACCGACCCCTTCATCGTCTTGATACAACGGCTCTAGAGTTTACGCGTTTTTCCACTCTCAATCAGCCGCAGCCTAATACTCCAGCATTCTAAATTCCACTCCATATTTCATACTTTTCGGCAAAATCTGAATCATAAAAATTCCGATCATATCTTCCTGTAGTCTCGTTACACGGGTAAATCATGCTCGGATTTTAGATTCACGGCATTCTGCAAAATCCGTTCAAACATCACCGCTGTGGTGGCAATCACAATCGAGCCGAAGGTGATGAGGACGCCTATGAATACGCCACCTGCTTTATCTTCTTCGCTGTTAAGCATGATCATGATTTCTGCTCCCGCGACAAAACCGATAATGGCGATTGCGCAATATTTTATCGTCTGCAGAGCTTTCACGGCTGCTGGCGAGAATACCTTATCTTGTCCGACATAGCCCAATACCTTGAACGCCTGATAGAGTGCCACGAAAAACGGAATAGAGCCGACATACACATACGCCAAAAAAGGATCGTTGAAGTAGATTTGGAAAAGCGTAGCGTGCGCGTTTCTGCCCTCGACGTGAGGTTCATAAAGCAAGATTGCAAGAGCGCCGATGCCGATGAGCACAATAACAACCTGAAGAAATATTGTTGAGCCTCGCAGCATAAATAGCACCTCAATCCGCCACCGCTTGATACGCGAGCACTCGAAACTCCGAACCATAATCAATTGAATTCGGTAAAATCTGAATCATAAAAATTCCGATCATGTCTTCCTTCGGATCAATCCAGAATTTCGTACCGGCTGCGCCGCCCCAGTTATATTCTCCGGCGCTGCCCATCATTCCGGTTTCTCCCGGCGCTCTATTCACCGCGAAGCCTAAGCCGAATCCGTAGCCTGATGATGGCCCAGGAATGCTGCCCAGATTGTCGCTGCTCATCAGCTCTACGGTTTTGCGGCTGAGCAATCGAGTGCCATCAAATGTGCCTTTATTCAGCATCATCTGACAAAATTTCAAGTAATCGTACGTCGTTGAAACTAAGCCGCCACCGCCTGAAAACATGCCTTGTTGTTCCAACATCGAAGGCGCAGCATTCGGGAATTTCGACAGACAATCTTCACGCGCTGAGCAAAGATTAATCGGGTCAATGCCGCCTGATTTATTTGGCGTATACAACCGCGCAAAACGATTTTTCTTGTCGGCGGGAACGGTGAATCCGGTATCCGTCATGCCGAGTGGTGTAAAAATTCTTTCCTGCAAAAATTGATCGAACGATTTACCGGAGAGCACTTCGACGAGGCGACCTTGCAAGTCTACGGCGACGCTGTAATGCCAGCGGGTACCGGGTTCGTATTGCAGCGGCAGCTTCGCGAGGTTCAAAGAAAAATCTTTCAGCGTTAAATCAGAAAGAATCCCCGCCTGCCGATAAGCTTTATCGACGGGCGTGTCGCCGAATACGCCGTAGGTGAATCCAGCAGTATGCCGCAACAAATCGCGTACTGTAATCATCTTTTTGAGCGGCACAGTTTTGAAAGTCATCGCGCCTGTAGTCGGGTCTTTTTCTTCGACGCCAAGATTCATCTTCGCGAACTCCGGCAGGAATTTTGCAATCGGATCATTGAGCTGAAATTTCCCTTCTTCATACAGCATCATCAACGCGACGCCGGTGATAGGTTTGCTCATTGAATAGATGCGATGAATGGTGTCCATCCGCATCGGCGAACCTGCTTCCATATCCGCCATGCCCCACGTTTCTTGATACGCAATTTTGCCGTGCCGCGCGATGAGTCCGCTGGCTCCGGCAATTTTTTTATCGGTGACATGCTTGCTCATCATGCTGCGAATATTGCTGAGACGATTGGTGGAAAGCCCGACAGATTCGGGAGCGACTACCGCAGGATCAGCCACACGCTTCGTTGGCTTGGTGACGGCAGAAAGTGAAAGCGAAAACAACAAGACAGAAAACAGTGAGAAGTAGAAACGTTTCATAAACACTCCTGAAAATGGGGAATTCGCAAGTGATGCGATTTATTTTTTTGATAGAAGAAGACGAAAAGAAATTTCACTATAAACAGAGTTGCTGAGAAATTCAATCACTGGGAGCGCCCGCATCCTGCGGGTGAAACCTTGGCGAGAAAATTCCCTGCGATGAAACCTGTGAGCTGAGTAAAGATTCCCCCGCAGGATGCGGGCGTTCCCAGTGAAGAGTGTGCACGGTGAAGGCGTTCCCAGTATTTGTAACCTCGCGCCGTTGCCTTTCGTCCTCAATAAAGCTAGGGTTTCATCACAAATTTAAACAGGAGAAAAAAACATGTTCCCACGTCGTTTCCCCCAACTGCTCACAATCTTGCTGAGTCTGAGCCTGCTCGTAAATCCGTTACTCGCACAGAAAGCTCGCAAGGGTACTGTCCAGGTCGAAGACCTTAAAACCTGGCTGACTTATCTTTCGTCAGACGAACTGGAAGGTCGTGCAACATATTCTGAAGGTCTGGGTCTTGCCGCCGCTTATCTCGCGCAACACCTGAAAGAAATGGGAATCAAGCCTGGTGGCGATAACGGATCATATTTTCAACGCGTCAAAGTCCTCGGCATCAAAAGCACGAATCACTCAACGCTGACCGTTGAAGCGAATGGACAAACGCGTACCTTTAAAGACGGCGAAGGAATTACGTTCCCCCGCAACGTCGGTGGCAAACGCAGCTTCACGGTCGAGCAGGTAGAGTTTATGGGCTACGGACTGGACGCGCCGCAAGCGAATCACAACGATTTCGCAGGCAAGGATGTCAGCGGCAAAGCAGTGATCTACCTCGGCGCTCAGGGACCAAAAACAGTAGCACAACAGTTTCGCCGTTTGCTCACGGGACGTGCGCGTTACGCAACCGATCAACGCAAAGCTGTAGCAACGATTGGTCCGGCTTTCGGTGGTGGAGGCAGAGGTGGTGGCGGCGGTGCTCCTCCTGCGGCGGCAGGTGGACCCGGCCGTCGCGCTGCACTTGAAGCTCCAGATTTTTCAACAGTCGAACGGTTGGATCGCGCGATAGCTGCCAACGTGACAGCACAGGATGAATTCTTTGAATTTCTCTTCAGCACCGCTGATGTGAAGTATGCTGAATTGAAAGACAAAGCTACCAAACAAGAACCATTGCCCAGCTTCGCGCTCAAGGGCGTCAAGCTGACATTCAATCTTGACGCTGAATACAGAACCGTTCGCACACAATACACGCGCAATGTCATCGGCATCATTGAAGGTAGTGATCCAAAACTGAAAGACACTTTCGTCACGATTGGCGCGCATTATGATCACGTCGGTTATGCCGAAGGTGAAGTCGTCAACGGCAATCGGCAGGGCGCAGTCGGACGCGTCAAAGCAGGCGCAACAGACGATCGCATCTGGAACGGTGCGGACGATGATGGCTCCGGCACAGTCACGGTTCTGGGAATTGCCAAAGCCTTTGCGACCGGTCCGAAGCCGAAACGCTCCCTCGCGTTCATCTGGCATGCAGGCGAAGAGCGCGGGTTGTTAGGTTCGCGATACAACGCGGATTATCCGGCGATCCCGATTGAAAAGACGGTCGCCAATTTGAATATTGATATGATCGGGCGCAACCGCGACGACAAACCCGACGAAGAAAATTCGGTTTATTTGGTCGGCTCTGACCGCATCAGTACAGAGTTGCATAATCTCAGCATCACCGCGAATGCTGCCTCTGCGCGTCCGCTCAAATTGGATTACGAGATGAACGATCCGAGCGATCTTGAACAAGTGTATTACCGCAGCGATCACTACAGCTACGCCGCGAAAGGCATCCCGATTATTTTTTACACGACTGGCTTGCATGCTGACTATCACGTCAACACTGACAGCGTAGAGAAAATCGGCTTTGACAAAATGGCGCGCATTGGGCAATTGGTTTATGAAACCGGACGCCGCGTGGCGAATCTGGATCATGCTCCCGCCCGCGACAACAAAGGCCCGCGCGTTGGCAAGGGCAGTGATGGGAAGATTGCGGAGTAGATGAAGAGTAGACGGAAGACAGTAGACGGTAGTGCGTCATCGCGCACGAGGTTTGGAAAAAATATCCTGTCTACTGTCTTCCGTCTACTCTCGACCTAATAACAACTGGAAAACCGACTATGTCCAAATCCAATTTCGTCAAGTGTCTGTTACTCTTGTCGCTCTTTTTCGTGGTCGTGACGCACCAACTACGGATCGTCACGGCGCAAACGCAGAATCCGCGACCGAATCAAACGCCGCCGAGTGCTCCGCAACGCCCGCCTACTTATCCACAACGCCCTCCGGTTCCCGCCGATGTGCTCGAACGCGGCAAGGCACAATATTCGGTGCATTGTGGCTTTTGTCACGGCGCGGATGCACGGGGCGGCGGCGAAGGTGGGCCGAGCCTGATTCGCTCTGACATTGTGCTGAACGATCAGAAAGGCGAATTGATTGCCCCGGTCGTGCAAAACGGGCGTGGCACGATGCCAAAATTCTCGCTGACGATGGAACAAATCTCTGACATTGCCGCGTTCATTCACAGCTTTCGCGTCGGCGGATATGACATCTCGCGCAATCGCCCGGCAACAATTGTCGTGGGCGACGCCAAAGCGGGTGAGGCGTATTTCAATGCGACGTGTACGAAATGCCATTCCGTCACAGGTGATCTGAAAGGCTACGCCGCGCGGTTTGCGAGTCCGCGTCAGATGCAACAGAACTGGCTGATGCCCGGCGGTGGCGGTGGGTTTGGCGGTGGCGGCGCAGCCCCGAGCACGTTGAAGCCAGCCACCGTGACTGTCACGTTGGCCACAGGCAAAAAGGTCGAAGGCAACCTCAAACGCATTGATGATTTTACTGTGACGTTGACCGAAGCCGACGGCACGCCGCGCACTTTTCGTCGCAACGGCGATGTGCCGAAAGTCGAACTGCACGATCCGCTGGAACCGCATCGTGATTTGTTGCCAAAGTACACGGACAAAGATATTCATAACGTGACAGCCTATTTGGAGAACCTGAAATAATAGGAGACAAAATATGATAAAGCTGAGCATCCTACTTTCCCTCTGTTTATTCTCCGGCCTCGCCGCTGCGCAGAATCTGAACTCCGACGACATTCTGAAACCGCTGGCGGAATCGTGGCCAACCTATTCGGGTGATTATTCCAGCAAACGCTACAGCGCGCTGAAACAAATCAATCAACTTAACGTCAAGAATCTGTCGCTAGCCTGGGCGATGCGTGTGACGGCGGGCTTGGGGCAAGGCGGTGGCGGTGGACGGTTTGGCGGTGGTGGTGGTTTCCCCACGATTGTCGGCGGCGAAGGCACGGCAGACGCTGGCCCTGGCACAAACATCAAGGGTTCAATTCTTCAGGTGGACGGTATTATTTATGTGACTACGCCAGACAATGCGTGGGCAATGGACGCCCACGATGGCACGGTACTGTGGCATTACGTGTGGAAGACGCGCGGCGGCACACACATCGGCAATCGCGGCGTAGGCATGTGGAAAAACTGGCTGTACATGGAAACGCCGGACGATTATCTGGTTTGCCTCGACGCCAAAACCGGCAAGGAACGCTGGCACAAAACCATTGCCAAATTTGAAGAGCAATATTTTTCGACGATGGCTCCGATTGTCGTAGGCAATCACGTGCTGGTCGGCACAGGCAACGATTTGGACGCGCCGGGATTCCTGCAATCCTTCGATCCTGAGACAGGCGAAGTGCAATGGAAGTGGTACGCCGTGCCGATGACAGCCGACGATCCGGCGTTGAAAACCTGGGCCAATCTGGATGCGGCACGACACGGTGGTGGCAACATTTGGACGCCCGGCGCGTATGATCCAGAAACCGAACTTTACATCACGGGCACAGGCAATCCGACTCCGGCCTACACTGCTCAGAATCGTGGCGCAGGTGACAATCTGTACACTTGCGCGCTCGTCGCCATCAATGTGGATACTGGCAAACTCGCCTGGCATTATTCGCTGTCGCCGCACGACACGCATGATTGGGACGCCGCGCAAACGCCTGTGCTGGTAGACGCGCCCTTTGGTGGAAAGATGCGTAAGCTGGTGATGACCGCGCAGCGCAACGGCTTTTTCTTTGTGCTGGATCGCGTGACAGGCGAACATTTGTTGACGACGAAATATTCTGACCCGGTGAATTGGGCAAAGGGATTAGACAAGCGCGGTGCGCCCGAACGGATTCCCGAAAAAGATTTTCACATCGGCGGCGCGCTCGTTTCGCCCAATAACGGCGGGGTGACGAACTGGCCACCGCCTGCGTTCTCGCAAGATACGGGATTGTTTTACGTGCCGCAATCAGACAACTACGCGATGTACTATTTGACCGAAACCGATCCGCGCGGTGCGATGGGGTTGGGCGGAATGGAGCAACAACCCGTGGCGACAATTGCCAATTACCTGACCGCGATTGATTACAAAACGGGCAAAGCCGTCTGGCGACATCGCTATCCCGGCCCGGCATTCGGGCGCGGGATGAACGGATTATTGGCAACCGCGGGCAGGTTAGTGTTCGGCGGCGACACGTCGGGAAATTTGGTGGCGTACAATGCCGCGACAGGTAGACCGCTCTGGCACGCGCGGCTGGGGCAAATCTCGAATGCGCCGCAAACGTATATGCTCGACGGCAAGCAATATGTTCTGGTAGCGGCGGGCGACACGCTGTATTCGTTTTATTTGTACTGAAATGTACGATAGGCGGCCCGCCCGCCTGTCGAGGCCTTTTCATTACTCCAAGGCTTTGCTTCCCTTGCGTAACTTCAGCCCGTGTGTGCGGGCATAGGATGGTAGCCCCGTGCGCCAGCGAGGAGTTCATTTCAAAAACATTAGCCGAGACCAAACAATTCTTCACGCACAACCGAAAAATTTTCTAAGGATTGGGTCATAAGATCGAACGTCTGAATTTGATTCCGCCCATTTTCTTTGGCTCGATACAACAATTTATCAGCGGCGCTGATCAGGTCAGCTTCGGTCATTTCCATTTTTGCAAATGAAGTTGCTACCCCAAGACTAATGGTCAAATATTGACTGGTTGGCGATTGACTGTGCGGGATGGTCAGGGCTTTGATATTTTCCATCGCTTGCTCGGCAATATTTACAGCGCCGGCGGAATCTGTGCCGCCCAAAATGATGGCAAATTCTTCGCCGCCGAATCTGGCTACGAGATCAGTCGGACGATTAATCGTATTTTGTAAAGCGGAGGCAATTTTTTTCAAACACTCATCGCCAGCTTGATGGCCATAGGTGTCATTGAATTGTTTGAAGTGATCAATATCAATGAGAATCAGTGAAATTTCAGTTTTGAAGCGTCGCGCGCGATGCCATTCCCCCGTCAGAAAATCATCAAAACGACGACGATTTCCGACCGCTGTCAGGCCATCCGAGTTGGCCAGGTTCAGCAAATTTTCGTTGGCTTCTTTTAATTCTTGTGTGCGTTCGGCCACTAATTTAGTGAGAATTTTTTGGCGTATTTTCAGCCGCTTGACATTGAATTTATACACGCCCACTAAGCTCACAATTACTCCGGCAAAACCCAGCACATAAAACCAACTGGTTTGGTAAAAGAAAGGTTTCATTTGCACAGGAATTGTCGTGGCCTGGTTGTTCCAGATGCCATCGCTGTTGGCCGCCATCACATGAAATTTGTAATTCCCCGGCGGCAAATAGGAATAATACGCCGTGCGCCGTGTGCCTGCGTCAATCCAATCAGGATCGAAGCCTTCCAGTTTATATTTGAATTTTATTTGTTCGGATTTGATTAGACTCAGTCCCGTATAAATGATCTCAACATTTCGTTGCCCCGCTTTGATACTGATTCCGTTGCCGATTTGAATTTGCACTTTTTCGATGGTAGCCTCTTCGATCACCGCTGAGGGTGGCAACGCGCTGTAGGTTTCTGCTTCAGGGTCTAGTATCACGACGCCCTCTTGCGTAGGGAACCAGAACTTTCCGTCCTTGTCTTTGAGACTGGCGGGTTGCCTGCCGCCGTTACATTCGGTATTCAGCATGCCGTCTGCTTTGCCGTAACTAATGCTGTGTATTTTGGTGATTTTCCCCTCGGTAAAATCATGCAGGTCTTTTACCTTCACGCGATAAATGCCGCGATTGGAGCTGATCCAAAAATTCCCGTGGGCGTCTTCCTGAATCGCAAACACGCCGTTGTTGAATAAACCGTTTTCTTCTTTGTAGCTAACAAAGCGACCATTCTTGAAACGGCTCAATCCCGCATCGTAGGTGCCAATCCACAATGTCCCTTCCTTGTCTTCGTAAATCGAGCGGACAGTGTCACCTGATAGCCCATTTTTCTTGGTGTAGGCAATGAATTTTCCGTCTTTGAATTCAAGCAGGCCACCGTAGCTGCCAAACCATAATTTTCCGGTTGCATCTTCGTGAATTGAAGTTACCAGATCGTTCGGCAAACCATTTTTGGAAGTATAGGCCGCGACGAATTCGTAATCCTTATATTGCAAAATGCCTTTGTTGGTAGCGACCCAAACATTGCCATTGTGATCCGGTTGAATGGCATAAGCCGCGGTGCCCGCTTCCTCTTTCAGCGCTTGCACTTTTCCATCTTGATACACAAAAAGACCGCCATAGATACCAATCCACAACGCGCCGCGCGGGTCTTCCCACAAAGACTGGATTGACATGGCGGCATAATTTTTTCCGCCCTCGCCATTGAGCGGCGCTGGCAGCAGCACACTTGAAAATTTTCCGTTGCGATAAATACTCAATCCCTTAGCGGTTCCGATCCAGATATTCTCTTTGCTGTCGCGGTACATGGGATACACTTCCGCATTCATTAACCCCTCCTTGGTGCTGTACCCCTTGATGACTTCCTTGCGTAAGCGGTTTAATCCTTTATTCGTGATCAGCCAGGTTGTGTTTTCACGATCTTTGAAGACTTTGTAAATATCAGGATTTGACAACCCAACTTCCGTACCCCAATGAAAAAATTGTCCGTCTTTATATTGCAACAACCCGACGCCGGAACCGAGCAACCCACCACTGGCCATCCACAGGCTGCCATCATCGTCTTCCCAAAAGGAATGGTAATTTGAACTCGGCACATTCTGTTTGTCTGTAAAAGTTTCGCTGCCGCTATTGCCTATGCGATGGACAACATTTTCCCCAATCCAGAGGTTGCCCAGTTTGTCCTCATAGGCAGCCACAATAAAATTCTTTTGTTGGATTTTGAGCGGATAGGTTTTTTCTACGCCGGCGCGCACAGCTTTTGTTGCGGTTGGCGTGATAATCCATTTTGTGCCGGATTTGCCCTGATATTCTAAAATGGCGACTTTGGGTTGCTCCTTTTCGAGAAAAACAAATTTATTGTTTTGCAACCGATACCAGGTTCTCCCGTTCCGGTCTTCATCTTCCGCCTGAAATCGCAATTCACCTGTTTCGTCGTATTTTATTTCGCGGATATTCTGACCGGGGACCTCGTCTGCGGTATAAGTCGAAAAAACGCCGTTGCGATACACTGTCAGCACACCATCTTCATAAGTGTTCGCCCATAAATTTCCTTCTTTATCCTGAAACAATCCGGTAAAACGGTTGTTGACGATGCCTTTGGTGTTGCCTTTGTTGAAGGTCGTGAAGCGCACGCCATCAAACCTGACCAAACCATCAAACGTCGTGAACCAAAGATACCCATCCGGCGTTTGCGTGATACCACGCAACCCGTTTTGCGGCATCCCATTATCCGTAGTCCAGGCATCGAAACGATATTGCCCTAAGACACTCGAACTGAGCATCAGCCAAAAGGAGAAACGACAAATTAGTGAGAACGCGAGAGCAGAGTTGTGAGACTTCATGAATGGTGAAGATTTCGTAGGGGCTAAACTAAAAGCGGTCGGCGTATTTAACTCTGCTCTCTATTTTTAGTCAATATTTTTTTCTGCGTAAGCGGTTTGTCGTCAGCGCCAACACTTGGAATTTTGTTGCAGTTTTCTTCAGAAAATCAACGGCTTCGATGGTGTAAATTTCGTCTGCCAGCGGAAAGAAGAGCGGAAAATACCAATCGAACAGCGCATAGCGTTCGGCTTCATTCCGCTACTGCACGGCTTTACTTCCCTTGCGTAACTTCAGTTTTTGAGATATTCGATTATTCAGAGCAAAGACAGGCGGGCCGCCTGTCGTACATTTCCTAAAAAGAATATTTATGAGCAAGATCACCTGCGTAGAACTCCACTCTTTTACCTTTGAGACAGAAAATCTTGGTCTCGGCAAACACGCGGCGGCGGGCGTGGGCAATCTGATTTACCTGCCCGGCAGCAAGCTCACCACACAACGCATTGCTTTACGCATTTTCTGTGACGATGGCGCACAAGGCGAATACGTGACGCACTGGGTCGGCACGCCTGCGACGCTCGGGCAAATGCAAATGCTCGCACCCAATCTGATCGGGCGTGATCCCGAAGAACGCGCGCTGATTTACGATGATCTCAAACGCGAAGTGCGCGCCTACGATCACATGGGACACGGGCCGCTGGACATCGCGTTGTGGGATTTGGCGGGGAAAAAATACGGCTTTTCGGTCGCGCGGATGTTGGGAGCGTTTCGCAAACGATTGCCAACGTATGCGAGCACGTACCACGCGCAAGCAGAACCGGGAGGACTGGATACCATTGAGGCGTTTTGCGACTACGCGCAGGTGTGCAAGGAACATGGATTCATCGGCTTCAAGATTCACGGCTGGCACGACGGCAATGCGCGCAAAGAGGCGCGCAATGTTTTAGCTGTGCGGCGACAAGTCGGCGAGGATTTTTACCTGATGATTGATCCGGCCTGTCAATTGCGCACGTGGATGGACGCGCTGTACGTCGGGCGTGCTTGCGATGAAGCGAATTACTTTTGGTACGAAGACCCGTATCGAGATTCGGGCGTTGCAGTGGAAGGTCACAAGCGATTGCGCGAACGCTTGCAGACGCCACTGCTTGTCAGCGAACACGTGCGAGGTGTCGAACAGAAAACCAACTTCCTGCTTGCGGGTGGCTGCGACATGATTCACGCCGACCCGGAATACGATCTGGGCATCACAGGCACCATGAAAATTGCGGCTGTTTGTGAAGCATTGGGATTGGATATTCAAATCCACGCTTGTGGCCCCGCGCATCGGGCGGTTATCGCGGCGCTGCGCAACACACATTTTTACGAGATGGCACTAATGGGACCGGGGATGCCGAATTTGATTCCGCCCGTTTACACCTGCGGGTATTCCGATCAGCCAGAAGACCTGGGCGCGGATGGTTGCGTTCCTGTTCCTGACAAGCCGGGCTTGGGAGTGCAATATGATTGGGAATATATTGAGCGCAACCGTGTAGCATTGTTTACCTGGCCATAGCGAGGTGCGCCAAAGCTAGTCTTAAAGGGAAAGATATTTCTGGCGTGATAAACGTGGCTTCAGTGTGGCGTGAACGCAATGGCGATTGGCAAACGCTACCGCATACTGATATGAAGGCGCAGTAGAACTGCCAATCCGAAGCAGCGAATTTGACAGCATCGTCTGCCGGATGCTGGCGCTCGCAGTGTTTACATCTGCAACAACCGCGCCGCAACTTCATCCATCACGGCGTCAGCTTTTTCCCTAATCTCGTCCGGCGTTTGATCCTGAATCGGGTGCTCAACATAGACTGCATCAAAGTCGGCGCGCCCCAGAGCTTTCGCTTGGATGCGGGCAGCTTTCATAAATTCTGTCGTCGCGATGGCTACGGCGGGAATTCCGAGAGATTCAAGTTTTGTCGTGTCGTGCAAACTGCACGTCGTACAGGAGCCTCAATCGGCTAAGGCTTCGATGACGGCGTGCGGATGAGAATTGATGATCTGCGCCATCACCGCATCTGGCGCGGGTTTTGTGAAGGTTGGTTTCATGAAGCGAAGAATTTTTTTGACACCAAATCGTTGCGTCAGCACATCGGCTACGCGGTCGAGGAAAATGCTGCCGCCGGGTTTACTGATATCGAGCAGAGCGACGGTTTTGCCGCTGAACGTGTGAAGACGCGGCGCAGCGGGACGCGGTTGATTGAATGTTTCGTTTAATGGATTGACGAGTATTGTTGTCATAAATTTTACCTGTTCAGAGATACGCATCAATGCGTGAAAACCGCTGCGCTTGGCTGGCGGTTGCACGGCTGAAGCCGTAATTCTGAACTTTCTATTTCCCCGAATCTGGCATTCGATACGATCCCCAATCCGCTTCGACCCAAGCGGCAAAAACGCCTATGTTATTGCTGCCATACTTAATCCACCCAAAACCTTTTTCGCCCCATTCCTCGCCCCACGAATTCTTGATCAGCCATGCTTGTTTTGTGTCATCCCAGCCGATCAAAAGCACAACGTGATTTACCATCCCGGCGTCTTTTTCATTGAAGACTCCGCTGCGATAATTCGCTAAGCACTGATCATAAAAAATTGGCGTCACAATGGGGCCATGTGCGATCAGCGCTTCTTTCAGTTGTGTAACTGTCGGCAATTGATCTGGCGGTGAATTCACGTAATCCCACGCGGCAGCTTTCATGTATCCGGCATTCGGCTTACACGAAAATTTGGTTCCGGCTTTGTATTTATTTTTGTACGTAATCGTTTTGCCGGTTCGTTCATCTTTATCAGTGAAACCATCATCGTACGCAAGCGGGATTCCTTTTTTATACACCATAAAATCGAACGCCGTCCCGTGCCATCCACTGCTACAGATTTCTTCTTTTTTGATCGGCATACAATTCAGCAAATCCTGTACGAATGGCCCCATCGTCCAAACTGCAGTAGGGCCAATCATAGCCATTGCGACACCAGGTTTTAAGGGATCAAAGTGATAGGAAATGGAGTTCGACATATCAAGATAGTTTTTGTCGAGGCTGGCAGTGGCGGCATCCGTAGCCGCAAACGCCCAACAGGTATTGCATCCTTCACCCTGATTCATCACCGGCCCGACTTTGAGTTGTTGTACGCGCCAGTCGAATTTTTTCATCATCAATCGTTCTTTATAAAAACGTTTGTATTTCGTATTTTCGATGGCGTTGTCAATCATCGCTCGCCATTTTTTCTTTTCTTTGACAGTCGCTTTTGGGATCATCGTAATCCACGCATCGTAAATCTTATTGAATTTGTCGATGGCTTGCATTTGATACGCCAGTGCATTGGCACGAATTTCTTTCGCGTGTTCGGTTTCCCCCAGCGGTACGGTCAGGACTCCCCATTTATCCTTGATGCGCGCCTTGTCTTCACTGGTCATTGAAGCGCCCACGAGATAGGTCATTTTCTCATTGGAGGCAATGTTGGCAGGAGTACACGTTAATGACGGAGTCACAGGAGCCGGGGCTGGAACAGGCTTTCGTTTGCGCTGAGCAAAGGCTTCGGACGACAGCGCGAACGATAACAAAATTCCTAACATCACGAGAAAATATTTGTGTTTCATAAGACAAATTATTCAAATGTAACGCGGAGCGTCTTGAGTGCTGCGGCTGGGCGTAGCTTTGGTAGAGGCGTACATTGCAAATCTACAGCGATGTAGAGAATACCAAAGCTACGCCCAGCCGCAGCACTCCAGACGCTCCGCGCTTCGCTAATATCCCAACTGCCGTCGCGCTTCCACAAACGCTGCAAACACACCAATATTATTGCTGCCGTATTTCACCCAGCCAAATCCCTTCTCGCCCCACTCTTCGCCCCAGGAATTTTTGACTAACCACGCTTGTTTTGTATCGTCCCAGCCGATCAACAGAACTACGTGATTCACCATCCCCGCATCCTTTTCATTGAAGACGCCGCTGCGATAATTCGATAAACATTGATCGTAAAATATTGGCGCAACGATGGGACCGTGCGCAATCAAGGCTTCTTTCAATTTCGTAACCGTCGGCATTTTATCCGGCGGAGAATTCACATAATCCCACATCTCGGCTTTGACAAAACCGGCGCGTGGGCTACAAGAAAATTTTTCGCCCGGTTTATATAGATTGTCTGCGACGAGTGCATCGCTACGCGACATCGGGGCGCCTTTTTTGTTGACCATAAATTCGAAGGCTGTCCCGTGCCAGCCGCTGTTGCACATTTCTTCTTTTTTGATTGGCATACAGTTCAGCAAATCCTGCACGAACGGAACAGCATCACCCAGCAAATCACCCCTTGGTTTCAGCACTTCATTAATTTCACCCGTGAACGGGTCAGGGACAAATTTTGCGCGAGCCGTATCAAGATTATTTTTCCGCATACTGCAAGCGGCGGCGGCAGCACCGGCAACGGCCCAGCAGGTATTGCATCCTTCGCCCTGATTCATGACAGGACCGACATCAATGAGCGTTCGCCAATCCCATTGGCTGAGTGCCATTCGTTCATTTGTTCGCTTCGTGTCGAAGATTGTTTCCAACGCTTGTTCCTGCTGAATCATCCGCAATTTGAGCTGTGCCGGAGTCGCATTCGGATTCGCTTTTTTCCACGTCGCCAGACTCTTAGTAACCGCATCCACCTGATTTTGTCTGAAGGCAGCACACGCCGCGTGAACCTTTTTGGCGTGTTCAGATTCACCTTTCGGAATCGTCAATGTTCCCCATTTGCCCTTGATGCGAACCCTGTCTTCATTGGTCATCGAAGCTCCAACGAGGTAAGTCATCTTTTCATTGGCGGCAATGTTGGGAGGTGTGCAGGTCAATGGCGGTGCTTGCGGTGCAGAGGATGGAACTGGCGCAGGCTGACGATTCGGCGTTCGTCGGCGCTGAGCAACGGTATTCGTTGACATCACAGCCATTAAGAATAACAGCGTAAGAATTGCTAATGCAGTTACTTTATTCATGAACTCCCCCTGAATAAATTTGAATCAACGCTCAGAGTCACAATTCAGCGCACTTAGCACTACTGCTAAATTGTGACCTCTGAACTTCTCACGGTTTTAATTTTCCGGCATTCCAATATTGCATTCTGACTGACTGGAGATGCAGATGTCGCCGCATTTTATTTGCCCCGGCCCACAACCAGCTCCCGCCCCAACGGTCAAACGGTTAATTACCTTTTTCGCGCAATTTGTTTTCTTTGCATATTTTTCAATTTCTTTCCTGACTTCTTTGGTGGTCGCCCAACCTTCCAACGTCACAATCTTATCTTTGGCTGTGACGTTGATGTGACTTTTCTGACCATCGTATTTGATCTTAATCTGCCCATAAATTGATTTGACAATATCTTTGTCAGTGACTGCCGCGCATTTATTTTGAACCGCAGCGATTACGATGGTTGGATTTGAATTGACGCTGTACGCCGCAAAAGTTGCGAGCATACAACATCCGATCAACGAAAATACGATTACTGCTTTTCTACTGATTATTTGTTTTGACATTTTAAGTTCTTCCCCGTTTATTTGAAGTTGTTAAGGATAGAAAGCAAGCTGTACCGCGATTGCTTGCCGAAGAAAATAGCTTTCCCATCTGGCGACCAAGCCAGGCTGGAAAAATAACGCCGGGCATCATTGTTAGCCGTAATTTTTTTGGCGATACCTCCGTTTGAAGGAATCAACCAGATATTATCTTTACTGTCCAGATGTGCGGCATAGGCGATGTTTTTTCCGTCTTCAGACAAGTGAATATTGTAATAGTAGGCGGCTTGTAAATTAGCTATCTCGCGCTGCGCCTCCTGCTCGATTGAAATTTGCATCAATGTGATTTCAGCCGGTGAACCACTGGCAATCTTACCCGGCAAAACTGCGAGCAGTAACCCATTTCCATCTTGCGTCCATCCAAGTAAACGCAGATGTTTTTCAGCTTGAAAAACATTTCTTGATTGTTTTGTGGCGATATCAAAGACGCAAACGCTATAGGTTAATTTTCCATTTTCAATTTTATTTGGTTTGGTAGTATACGCGATGTGCTTACCGTCAGACGACCACAAGGGGCAAAAGAGCATTAAATTTGCCGCACTGTTATCTGTGATTTGCAGGTCGTTCGCGCCATCAGCCGAAACCTGCCAGAGATTGGCAGCTCCACTTTTTTTCGAAACATAGACAATGCTGCTGCTGTCAGGCGACCAACTGAAATAACTGGTCTGCACGCGGTTATAGGGCAAGACAGAATTCTCAATTGATAACATCCCCCCGGCAATTTGCCTGACTTCACCACCTGTATTTTTAACTGTATAAAGATTGAAAATTTCACCCGCAGAACGCATAAACGCCAATTGCTTTCCATCGGGCGACCACTGCGGGAGCAAACCTTCAGTAGCCAGTTCAAAAGGCTGATTCTCGTTGCCGGGCATTTTTGTGATAAGCGTGCTTTTCGCTAATTTATCGCCCTGACTCAAATTCGGAATGGATTGAAAAACAACTGTTTTGCCATCCGGGGAAACATCAGGCCACAGTTCTGAAGTCATCTCAGCCGCAACAGAAAATTCCTTCGCCGTCGCCACATCCACTCCCCACACATCAGATTCTTCTTTGGAAGAACCGAATAAAATCTTCGTTCCATCCGCCGATATATCAAGCGTGAATGCGTCTTTATCGCTGAAGGTGAGTTGCGCCGGCTTGCTCCCGTTTTTTGACGCGACAAACATTTGGAAAATTCCATCAACAGGCGCGCTGTATAGAATTCGCTGACTGTCGGGATGCCAAACGACGTTCCTGATTTCAAGCGGGTCAGTTGCGACCTGCCAGCCATTACCGCCTCTCACAGGCATCACCATCAAGTTGTAATTCCCTTTTTCATCAAGGCTGATATACGCGATGTTCGCTTCATCTGGTGAAATATTGATTTGAGAAACTTTTATTTTTGCTGCGTCAAAATTCGTGGCTTGTGTGGACTCACGCGAAGGAACATCCATCGCAAAAAGATTATTTTTTACCTGATAATAGAGCTTATTATTCTTTGACCAGGATCTTAATCTAACATCTCCTTCACCGATTTGAAGCGCCTTGAGTTCCGTCGGAGTTCCGCCAAAATACGGAATCCGCCAGATGCCGGGATGATTTCCTCGTTGCGAAACGTACGCCACTTCTTCACCATCCGGCGACCAAATCGGGTTATCATTTTTAAATTCATCCGTCGTAATTTGTACCGGATGTCCGACGTTCGTCTGCTTGACCCAAATACTTTTCATGCCGCTTTCGGTTGAACTGTACGCGATGCGTCTAGCGTCAGGTGAAAACGAGCCGATGCTATAAACTTCGCCCGGAGTCGCAGACCAGTTCACAACTTCAGAAATTTTCATCGAAGCGATGGGCGGAATTTCCGTTTGTGTATTGCGCGTAAACCACCACCCAGCTAATGCTGCCACCAGAATCAACGACACGATCAAAGCATTTCGCTTCGAGAAAATTCCCGGCCTTGAGATAGCGTAAGGATTTGTTTGCGCTCCTTTAGAAAATTCATTGGTCTCAACAAAATTAGGTGCCGAAGTGACGACTCCCTGATTTGCCGCCGCTCGATTCTCTCCGCTTCGCGCCGTCGAAATTCCTCTCACGACGTAGTGTTTATTGTGAATGACTTCGACTAAATCCTGCTTCAATTCCGCCAGCGTCTGATACCTGTCAATCGGTTCTTTGGCTAAGGCTTTTTTGAGAATTTCGGCGAGTTCCAAATCTACTTGCGGGTTCACTTCACTGGCAAGTTGCGGTTCGCTGTACAGAATCAAATGCAACGTATCAATATCGTTGCGTCCATTAAAAGGCCGTTTGCCAGTCAGCATTTCGTACAGCAAAACACCGAAGGAAAAAATATCACTGCGCACGTCAAGCTTTCCGCTGCGGGCTTGTTCCGGCGACATGTATGGAACCGTGCCAATGATACCTATGTGCGTCGTCACATCCTCAAGCGCCGGAGTATCTGAATCCGATCTCGCTTCAGAATGAATCTGTTTAGCCAATCCGAAATCCAGGACAACGGCGACGTTGCGTTCATTGACGATCACATTCGAAGGCTTGATGTCGCGATGAATAATTTCGTGCTGATGCGCTTCTTGCAGGGCATCGGCGACATCCAACGCGAAGGCCAGCGAAGTTTCAATTGACAACGATCCGCACGAAAGCAGGTGCGAAATCGTCTGGCCTTGAATGTATTGCATCGCAATGAAGACGGTGTCTTCGTGCTGTCCGACTTCATACACGGTGCAGATGCTCGGATGCGAAAGAATCGAAGCGGCTCTGGCTTCTCTAAAAAACCGTTGTCGCGCCGTCGGTTTATCAATCAATCCAGGTGAGAGAGTTTTGATGGCAACAGTGCGGCCGAGCCTGGTATCAATGGCTCTGTAAACTTCTCCCATCCCGCCGCGTCCCAGCATTTCTTTGACGTTGTAATGATTGATGACACGCTCTATCAAGAGCGTTTCCGCAGCGATGGGCATCGTCATCGCACCGCTCATTTCTGGCTTGGAATTTTTGGATTGATCATTTTCAGAAATTAATGTTTTCACTTCCTTGAGCAGCGCAGGATTTCCATCACAGGAACCAAAAAGAAACGCTGACCTTTCCGGCGCAGGCAGCTTGATCGCCTCGTCAAAAAGTTGTTCCGCTCTTTCTTTGATTGCTGTTGTTTTCATTTAGGAATAAGTTTTGAGTACAGGCTTGAGCCTGCC
>JAYTCQ010000083.1:0-9560 GCA_043736395.1 Blastocatellia bacterium
TCTACGCCGATAAAACAGCAATGGGATCCAGCGTAGTCCACGTTGAAGGCAACACCGCCGACATATACGCGTACTCCCTCTAGGGATGATCGTCCACGGATTCCAGTTCCGTATAAAATCAAATAAAGAGAATCTGAACCTAAGACGTTTGAAGGCAAAAATAAAGGTGAAGGAACGAAGCGTTTTAGAAGGTCATCGTAACGCGCTACAGGTTCAGAAACCTGTGTTTTGGTTTTCTCGATAAAGCGTAGTGCATTGGCCGCAACGACTCCGGAGCCATCACTGTTGGCGGTGAAAATTCCAGGCTTTATTACGGTAATCAGGACTTCTCCGGAAGAGATTATACCATCTCCATTATTGATCGAAATCGTCGCGATACCTAATTCTGTTCCAATTGGAATTTGTAGGTTGACCTGTCCAGGCGAAACAAAAAATAATGGCGCAGTCCGTTCTACGCCTTTGCTGTCTTTCACTTTAGCGACAGTTCCTCCTAGTTGTAAGGGTAAAGGAATAGTGGTTGCGAGCAGGGTCGAACTGCTAAACCCAGAACCAAATGCAGCGACGATGCCTTCAGGCGAGACATCAAATCCAGCATAACCGGCGGCATTTACAGCCGTGAGACCAAGAGATGTGGCAGAGGAATTACAGATTCCAGAAAAGATTTGCACACCGTATTGTCCGGCAACTACTAAATCGGGAACACTGTCTCCGTTCAAGTCATTTATTGATAGATTTCCCGCTTGCGAAGCCATAGCCTCACTAACGAAATTAAATTTTCCAGTGCCTTCGCCAACAAAAATTGCAAAGCGATTTTGTGCTATTGGAAACTGATTGATTTGGATGGTTAAAAATGTTGCAATTAAATCAATTTTGCCGTCCTGATTAATATCGGTCAAGACAAAATCATTGATTCGGCCCGGGATTGTCATATTCATTCTGGTGCCAAATGTTCCGTTCCCATTTCCAAGCATGACGGTCAGCGTATTCGCATTCGCTTGGGCAATTATCAAATCCTGTTTGCCATCCAAATTTATGTCATAGGCTTGCAATTGTCCGGGATTAGCTGCAATGCCAATTAACGAAGAAGTGAAGCCGCCAGCCCCATCGTTTATAAAAAGTGTAAAACCTGCACTGCTTCGATTCCCAATCACAATATCAGTTAAATTATCGCCATTGAAATCTCCAGAAGTAAGAGTTTGAGGGTCGAGCCCCGTGGAGAGGTTGAGAGCTGGCGCGAATTGATTGTTACGGATATTTTTCAAAATCGTAACAGTATGATTGTCGCTATTAGTAATTACGAGATCGAGAAATCCGTCAGAATTCAAATCAACAGCTTTGATCGCACTTGGGCTTTGACCTAAGGAGATAGTTCGCACATCAGTCTCAGCAAAACCCCCTGTAGAATTGCCATAAAGTATCGTCAAAGTGCGATTCGAGAATGAACCGCCAGACGGAACATAATTACCAATGATGCCGATGTCAGCGTCCCCATCTTTATTCAGATCGGCGATGATTGCCGCCGTATTTTGAAAGGCTAATTTATACTTTGATCCATCAATTGCGGTGGGAGTTTTGTATTCTCCATTGCCACGACCTTCAAAGATATAATTAGTCGAACCGATGGTAAGAATATCTGGAATTAAGTCTTTGTTGAGGTTTCCAGTAACAAACTTTCCGCCAAATGATCCAGGGGATTCCGAAGCTACGAATTGTGCAGCAGTCACCTTTCCGTTGGCCTCGCCAAACGCGAAATCAATTCCATTAGTGTCCTGGATTAAGAAATCTTGAAATCCATCTTTATTGAAATCTGTTACAAAAAGAGACTGGGGTGAGACACCAACCATGTATAAAAGTACTGAAGGAAAATTTCCAGAGCCATCACCCAAATAAATTCCGAAATTTGACAGGTAGCCTGAATTACTCGACGAGTTTTGCGTAAAGGCAAAATCCAGCTTTCCATCTTTATTGAAATCACCTGGCACTATTCCAGTGAAGCCACGAGTAAAGAGTAATTTCGTTGTGGTGAATCCTCCATTGCCATTATTTAAAAGGATTGAGGTGGCTGCATTAGTGGGAGTTGTAACAATAATGTCTGTTTTTTGATCTCCGTTAAAATCGCCAAAGATTACTTGCCCGGGAGGGAACGCAACATTAATTACGGCAGGTGTCGAAAATTTTCCATCACCTTGGTTAGAAAAAATATAGAAATTATTTTCGCCGTTGACCGAACCTCCAACCAATTCAGGTTTGCCGTCGCCATTTAAATCTGATGTGGCGAACAAGGTGATTTGAGAGCCAAGCAATTGTACTTTGGGCACAGAAAGACTGCCATCAGCTGACGCCAGTAATACATACAAGCTTGTGTTAGAAAACATTACATCGGAACGTCCATCTCCATTTACGTCAGCGATCGCAATTGCTGATGAAGGGGCCGGAGAAGGGAATTCCGAATTCAATGGATAATCTCTGGCAGCACCAAATCCTGCTTTTCCGTCGCCGAGCCAAATTTTTATCTGTCCAAGTTGCGTCAAGCACATGTCAACATTTCCGTCGCCATTAAAGTCAGCAGTTCTCAGTAACTGTTCATTGTAGAAAGAAGGAACATAGTCCAAGGTAATTGCGCTGGAGACGGCAAATTCGCCACGTCCGTTTCCGAGATAAATTTCGATAATACGCCGGAAGTTGTTTTGAATGGGATTAGTAATTTGTAAATTTGCAAAATCCTGATTCCCGTCCTTATTGAAATCGGCAACGACGACTTGCTTGGGAGTATCAATAGTCTCAATGAACTTGCTCACCTTAAATCGAAAGCCTCGGTTGGAGCAGGCTGACTGAGCCTCGAGTGGAATTGAATTTATGCAAAAAAAACCAAACACTAAAATCAGAAGACTTAAATTTTTCATACATCTCGATAAATAAAATCACCAACGTTTTGAAAGATTTGCTGAAGCTATTTCAGTGAAATTTTAGCCGAATTAGTGGGTGTACCGTCTACGATAAGTCGAAGATCAACTTCACCACGAGCTACTAAAAGTTTTGGAATTCTGACGTTTACCTGATCCAAACCAGCAAAGCAGCAATGCGCACCGCTATAAGTAACTGGGGCATCAACACCTGCGATTTCTGCTTTGATGCTCAAGCCTTTGTTTCGAATTCCGGTTCCATACAGTTCGAGGTATACGTCGCCTGCGAGTAAATCAATCGGCTTGGGCTTACAGACCTGACCAGGAAGACAGATGGCAGCTTGGTCAAAAAGCTGAGTTGTTCCATTGACATAGATTACTGTAGCCGCAGGCGGGCCAGCACCGTCTGAGTTCGCAGTGAATAAGCCGGGAGAAGTATTTGTCACGATAATCCTCGTTTGTAGGAATTGAAGATAGGGACGAGGCGAGGCAACGATGATTTCGGAAGCGCCGATGGGTAACTCTTCCGGAATTTGAAGATTTATCTGACCTGGAGAAACATATAGCAATTTAGCTTGAATCCCACCCACGTTGACATTGAGTCCCGCAAGTTCTGTTGGGAGTGGAAGTGAGGTTGCAGCCGCTGCAATATCAGTCATGTCAATTCCAAAAATCGAGACCAAAGATCCTCTTGCAATCTCTCCGACTTTATATGAAGCTGAGGGCACTGCGACAATAATTTTTGTTGCCTCAAAATCAACTTTTTGTTCATTAGTTAAACTAACAACCCCTGCCACTGCGGGAGCGAATTGATAACCTGATGTCTCGGGACGTATTTCATAATCAGTGCCTGTGGGTAAACCTGCGAATTCGTAATTTCCAAAACTATCAGTTTTTGTAGTTGCGGATTTCGCACCAGAGAGTTTGACAGTTAAGTTTGGAATAACCCGACTATTATTATTCAACTTAATTGTTCCAAAAATGGAGGGAGAAGCTGTTGATCCGCACCGATTCAATAAAACTGTAACATTGTATAAGTTGTAGTTTGTACTGAATTGGCGAGGTTCAACTATGTCGTCCTTGCCATCTTGATTGATGTCAGCAACTACGGAGCTATTGCTAGAATAAGTATTGATTGGTGAAGGTATGGTAGTTTTAGTGGGAAATTTTCCGGCTCCGTCACCTGAAAGAAACATACCTTGTATTCCAATGATGGCGATCAAATCTTGACGCGCGTCACCATTGAAGTCGCCGGAGATGAGACGATTTATGTTCCCTTCTATAGGAGTATAGGTTGCAATCCCAAATTTACCATTTGCCTGACCAGGAATAAGCGCTATTGCTGGAACGTAGGATGTATCAATGCGAAAAACACTCATTGCAATATCAAGATAGCCATCACTGTTGAAATCCCCAGTCGCAACTGATTGACTATTACTGATTTGTCCACTGGCCACAAAATTGGAATTAATTGGCGCGCTGAAACTTCCAATTCCATCACCTGGATACACACTGATTTCGGAGGAAGTTCCATTGTTTCCCGTAGTAATAAGATCAACAATGCCATCGCCAGTTACGTCAGAGACCGCATAGAGATTTGATGTGTTCAATTTGATAAAATATGGCTCATCAAAACTGGTACCGTTTTTACTTAGGGCAATCTTGATACCCGACGAACTGTCAATATTACTTGCCCCCCCCACCATTAAATCAAGGTATCCATCATTGTTTAGATCAAAAGCTTGAAGTTGGAGAATTCCATAGGACGGATCCATATTAATATTAACTGAAGTTCTCGAAAACTTTCCTGTACCATCATTCAGATAAAGAACGACACTATGAGAGGAATGATCTGTGAGCAATATGTCGTTCTTATTATCCTTGTTGAAATCTTTGCCTGCAATGAGGCTAAATCCAGTGGAATTAGCATAATCAAGTTGCAATTTTGAGCCTGGACTGAAATTACCTGTTCCATCTCCAAATAAGATTTTCAATGTTCGATCATAGGTATTCGTTTGTTGGAAATAGCCAGCTTCAACCACAATCAGATCAAGGTTCTTATCGCCATTCATCTCAGCCACAAAAGTACTGGTGACTTGACCTTCTGTACTATATTCACGTTGCCTAAATGTGGGCGTATCACAGATCGAGTCTCCTCGTTGAAAAACAGCAAAATTTTGTCCAGCAACACTTATGTATCCACGACGGGTGATGGTGGAAGGCGCAACCGTATAAGTGATTGTTCCATTGCCAATTCCGATCGCCCCACTGGTGATTTTTAGCCAACTGGCAGATTCAGTACTAACTGTCGCAGTCCACGGACAGCGAGCTGTTCCCAGCACTGAAATCGTATTGCCTCCACCCGCCAGCATAAAATCCTGCGAAGTTGGATACAGTGTATAAGCGCAAACGGTGCCAGTGAAATTCGCTGTCTGATCGGCAATCAGGTTTGTAAAAGCTGTAAATGGCGGCTCGAATGAATAATTTGTCTTCGTTGCAGTGAGCGAATAGTTTCCATTCAAAGCCAATTCATTAAGCTGGTAATTACCATCCACGTCAGTCGTAGCAGTTGTCGTTGCTCCTCCAGTGACGGAAATTTTTACGCCTTGCACGCCAGCGCCTGTGCTGTCGGTGACTCGTCCGATAATGGAAGGTAAGGTTGAAATAGTGGTTTCTAAAGTTGACGAATTGTTCGCTGGAGTCGAATCAGGGTCAGACGAAGTTACAGAAACAGTATGATTGATTTTCCCTGCTGTAGTAGGTTTGACCTTGATGACAGCGTTGATTTTCTCATTCAGTGTCATATCGCCTAAATCGCAACTAATAGTTCCCGCAGTATTAATACAAGAACCTTTGGCGGGCGTCGCTGAAACGAAGCTGAGTCCCGTCGGTAAAATATCTTTGAGCTTCACGGCAGTCGCTGGAGACGGCCCGTTATTCGTGACAGTCACAGTATAGGTCTGCTCGTTATTGATCATCACCGGATTTCGGGCTTGTGTTTGCGAAACGCTGACATCGGCTTCAATGCCTAATCGGATGAACACTCCTTCATTACTTCCTTTATTTTGTGCCTGGAATGGATTCACCAAAGGAAATGTCTGAGACCCTGTGTACCCGACGACGTATGCTTGATTTAAGGAGTCAACCGCGATTCCATAAGGAAGATCAAAACTGTTTCCTCCAATCGTCGTTGAGTAAGGCGACGCTGTTTTGGCTGGACTAAGTTTAATGACAAAGATTTCGTTAGAAGAGAATTGAATTGGATTCAGTGGTAGCGTTGGGTCAATTAATGGAAAATCAGTTGAGACTGTTGTCCCAGTCGCATAAATATTTTCGCTCGCGTCAACTGCGATGCTGATAAGCTGATCCGTGTTGGAGCCGCCGTAATAGGTAGAGAATTCTAATGCCGACCCATCGCTTTTTAGCTTTGATACGAAGCCATCAGTTCCGCCACGCGTATTTTGGAAATCGGCATTCGCAGTCGTGGGGAAATTCGTTGAATTTGTGTATCCGCCAATGTAAAGGCTCCCACTTTTTCCAAGTGCCAAATCCGTACTGACATCGCTGCTGCGACCTCCTAAATAGGTAGACCAGATTAAGGCCGTACCCGTCGCGTTGAGCTTGGTAACAAAGGCATCTGTCAAGCCCCCAAGCGTGGGTTGCATTGGAGTGACAACTGGGAAATTTTGAGAATTCGTGGTTCCGCAAATGATTGCGTTCCCGTCTTTATCCACTGCAATTCCGCTCGCGCCATCATTTTCATCGCCGCTGATATAGGTCAGATAATTCAGAGCTGATCCGGTCGGATTAAATTTTGCTACAAAGACATCGGCTCCGCTGTTGGTTCCGAGCAGGATTTCTCCGCTGGCGGAAAAACCAATCGCCGAAACAGTCAAATTCGTTAAGCCGGTATTTTGTTGCGTCCAGTTTTTCCCGCTATCTGTACTTTTGAAAATTCCTAAATTTGAAGTTGTAGTGGCGTAAAGGGTGGTTGGGGATGTGGGGTCTACTGCGGCAGTTCCAAGCTGGAATGTGACAGACTGACCAGCCACATCAATCGGAATCCCTTGAATGACAAGTCCCCACGAAGTTCCGCCATTAGTGGTTTTGTAGAGGCCTTGATTATTGGCCAATAATGCATAAAGAGTATTTGGCGTACTTGGATCAGGAAAGGCATTGGATACATTGGGATCACTGCCTTGCAGGGGTAATCCATTTTGGGCTTTTGTCCAATTTGCTCCAGCATCAACTGATTTAAAGAATCCAAATCCAGTTGCGGCGTAAAGAAGCTGCGGATTTGCATTATCAACAAGTATCTTATTGATTATAGGTTGATTTTGCCCAAATAGAGAAGTTGCTAAACCATTAGAAGAGGTGACCCAATTTTGCCCCCCGTCAGTACTTTTATAAATCTCCCTGCTCCCACCAGCATAAATAATTTGAGGATTTTGAGGAGAGACAGCAATAGTAAGGTTGGGAAGAGGACTTAAAATTCCATTAACTGTCCTCTGCCAGGTCAAGCCACCATCTGTGCTTTTATGAATACCAAAACTTGTAGCAGCAAAGATATTCGCCGGAACTTTTGGATCAATTGCAGCCGCGTATACTGTGTAAGGAAGAGAGGGAATGACTTGCCAATTCGTGCCGCCATTGATGCTTTTATAAAGTCCTCCAGTCGTTGTAGCGTAAACAGTCGCAGGCGTCACCGGATCAAACGTAATCGAGGTAAATTGTGCCGATGGAATTCCTGCTCCCGCCGCTGTCCAACTTGCTGCTTTGTTACTGCTGCGATAAATCGAATTTCCTTTGCGCGTTGTTTGAAATCCGGTAGCAGGTAAATCCGACGAAGATGTTGAGCCAACTACGAAGGCATTTCCCATCGCATCGGCGGTAATGTCGGTCGTACTGTCGGTCGAATTTCCGCCGAGCAATGTCGAGTAAATCAGTGCTGTCCCGGTGGGATTGACTTTCGTGAGAAACGTGTCGCTACCCTCAGATTTAGTCTTTTTGAAGGCGCTGTCAGAGACAGGGAAATTGGTAGAAAGAGTGACTCCGGTTAAGTATGAATTGCCCTCATCATCGACGTAAATTGCACGCGACAAATCCTCTGCCGTACCGCCAAGCCACGTTGACCAGACCAACTGCGTACCGGCAGGATTCAATTTCATCAAGTAGGTATCAGTCCCTGTGTTTTTTACGGCCTGAATTGGACTGGCTGCTAGAAAATCAGTCGAAGTTGTATCGCCAAAAATATAGATACCACCATCCTTGCCGACTGCGATAGCTCGTGCGATATCGCTGCCCGTACCGCCTAAATAGGTTGAATTCAAAATTACCGGATCAATTACCAGCGCGAAGTTTTTGTCATATCCGCCGAGCCGAAATTTAACATTCTGTTTATTGTCAACTGTGTATTCCGCCTCTACGGTTTGTCGCGTGCCGTTAATTTCCTGATACGCTTGCGGTTTTAATTGTCGGAGTTCACCTTGTGGTGTTGTCAAAATTAAATCGCCATTCGGTTCAATTTTTGATGCGGTAATGCCGCCAAAATTGAGGGCAATCTGAGCCGGATTTGCGTGTGGCGCGACTACGAAATCGTATTCGATCTGGCGTTGGTTGCCGTAATAAAGCAGGTCAATGCCACGATAAATATTTTCATAGCGGACGCGTTCGAAGTTTGGAACTTTGGTCTGCCAATGCTGCTTATTATTTCCGAGGAAATAATTACTGACGCCGTCAATCTGATTTTCGGCGCTCAATTTCACCGTAGCATTACTCTTCAGAAATTTCATCGTCACATCTGAATATGTGGTTTCTTCTTTGTTGCTGCGAAGTCGAAAATTTGCAGAATTATTATTGAGCAAAATTCCGTAGCCGTTGCCGCGAGCGAGGAATTTAACTTTTGGATCCGCCTGCCCTTTATTGGCTGCAAAGCTCAAAGGCAATTTGCCGAATTTTTCCTGGCTCAGGCTCTTTGGTTTTTTATCAGAGGTCGTGGCTTGATAATTTGCTCGCACTGCCTGCGATTGATAGGCGAAGGTGAGACCAGTGGCGATAAATAATGTGATGAGCAGAACTTTAAGTGAAGGATTTTTCATAACAATTCTTGAATCAAATGTGAGAAGTCAAGTGAAGATTGTCGACGCTATAGGACGAATGTTGATTTTTTGTCAGAGGTTTTTGAGATAAACAAATTCAGCGCGTTCAATCTGGTTTTGTTCTAAGCCGACCGGTTGTTTGAATGACAACCTAAATTCAATGAGATGCTGAAGTGACTATTTATTAAAATTAAAAATCAAGTTCGATAGTGGAGGCTCAGGATAGGTAAGCTTCCATTGATTAATTTACGTAACATTTGTTCCATCAAATTTAACTCTGCAAGTAAACGTCTAAATTAATTTTGCAAGGATGAGGAACGCAATTGGGAAAAATCGGTTAAGGGGCAATTGTTTTTTGAAGGCGTATAATAATTATCCAAATGACATGGATTAAGCAAGCATTATTTATTATGACCAGATTAATTTCCCGAGTGACCAAGGATTGGAGCGCCGTGATCGAAACGCGGCAGCGTCTGGAGTGCTGCGACTCGGCGTAGCTTTGGTATTCTTTTCATCACTGTAGATTTGCAATGAACGCCTCTACCAAAGCTACGCCGAG
>JAYTCQ010000084.1:0-4033 GCA_043736395.1 Blastocatellia bacterium
GTAGATTCCGTTGCCAAGCGCTACTCAGCGAAAAATCAATCTTAGCCGCAATGGCTTATGTCGATCTAAATCCAGTACGCGCCAAAATCGCTAGCAATATTGCGACGTCGCGCTACACCAGCGTGAAGCTGCGCAATCAGCAGCTGCGCAAAAATCCGGAGCGCGCGCATCAGCCGTTAATGCCGCTGGTCGGCGTGCGATCTTTCAATTTGCCCGACATTTCGGCAGCCGATTATATTGAGCTGGTCGATTTTACCGGCCGTGAGTGGCACGCAGGCAAGCGCGGCAAGATTGAGGCGAGCGAGCCGAAGGCCTTAAGTAAATTGGGCTTAGATAAAAATCACTGGACGACGCGTGTGAAAGGCATTGGCTCAGGCTACTGGCGCGTGGTTGGGGAATTGGAAGAATTGATCGACAAAGCTAAGGAAATCAGCCAGCGCACGCTGTTTGGAATTGGTTTTGCACGGATTTTGAACAAGATGTAGGACGACATTGAGTCATTTTTTCGCCGCGTTTGCGGCTGGGGGTGTTGGCTTTTGATTTGTTTTGGCTGGGATTTTGAGTGGGCTCGATAGGGAAATATGGAAATGCCAGCGGATTTTGGGCCGCTGGCATTTTAAGTCTGAGGCCTGGGTGTCTGAGCTTTACCACCCGCGCTGCTCACCACGGTTGGGCTGCCGCGCAAATCCGCATGCTGATAGCGCGTCGTCACCAAACCGCCAAAAAGCGGTTGGTTTCTTTCGGCGACGAGTTGCCCTTCCAAATTGACGTAATCAATGACCTCGCTGGTGCGCTGATCTTCGGTGTGCATCAGCACGCCCGAATTGCTGTAGAGCTGATATCGCTTCAAGCCGTCACTGGTTCGCGTGGTCAGGACGCGGCGTCCGTGCGCGTCGTATTGGTAGCTAGCTTCGCTAGGCAACAAGTCAATTCTCGAAAAGTGAGTCAGATAAATTTAGCGCCATTCGCTTTTATACCGTCGGGCATGCCCTATGTTCCTTCAAAATTTTTGGAAGCTGGCTTTTCTGATTGCATCTGATGATGTAATCATCTGAGATGCTCATAAGATAACTATGAAAATGCGACAAATGAAAATCTATGTTACTAAAAAGCTCAGAAAATGGCAGTCGATCAATAGTTAACTTTGGACAGTGCCAGCGAATACAAGCGTCATAGTTGTCAATCCACGCGGCTCCGTATATTGAATACGGTATATCAGGGAAAAATTCTGAAAAACGATCTCCATTTTCTTTTGTGTCCATTGTGATTAGAATGCTCCGGTGTGCAGTGTCTATTCTTGTAATACGCCGATTCGGGTACCGACCTCCCGACGTCTTATCGTATAAATTGTAGCCATGTTCGCCGGCGAACAAATTCATTTTAATGTCAATTTTATTTAAGTGCTTTCCAAGTTCTTCATATTCTTCTTGAGTTAGCATTATTTATCCTTAATCGGTTTAGCTGGCAGAATATCTTTTGCAGGAACCCGCTCATTATTAACGTAATCTGTTCCACCCCCAGTTCCCCTACCCTTTTCAACGAGAAAAGGCTTATTGGGAACGAATTGTCCACGATCAACAATTGGGATGATTTTGTCAGGTAACGGGATTCCGAATCGTTGACTTGCTGCTGACGCACTATCTACAAGTTCATCCGTAACGGAGGAACCAGCCCAAAGACCTTCGGCGAATGCAGATTCTGGCGCATTGGTATAGTGGAACATGACTTTCGCTTCTGTCGCAGCGGCGACAGCCGCAACACCAACCGCCGCCCCACCCAAAGCGTCGCCTGCCGCAATCTCAGTTGCTACGGTCGCTATTTCAACTGCGGCCACCGGATTGGCGAGAACTGCGATACCACCGCTGACAACAACCGGCACAGCGACAATTGCCGCCATCGCGACGCCAAGCGCAGGCCCCAATCGATCATTTGGGCTTTGCGGCGGAGGAATCGTGCCTCGATTTTCAAAATTGAATTCCCTGTTTTCCCGCCCGTCCGGATCCACAAACTTAAACGGATTATTAGCCCCATAACTGTATCGACTAAATTCGCTCTGCTCAGGATCCACACTCAAAAACCGCATCGCCACCGGGTCGTAATACCGCTGCTGCATATACGTCAGGCCGCTTGCGGCATCGGTTGCATGCCCAGTAAACCCCGGCCCGTCGCGGTAAATGCCGTCATAAGGCGCGCCAAACGGTTGTTCAATACTACGTTCGGTTTGTGTGCCGCCTGCGCTGCTCACCACGGTTGGCGGCTAAACCTAACGATCAGAACACCTCTTCCTGATATAGATCAAAGTCATACTCGGTTCGACCGAACTCCCCTTGCTCCGACGAGACAACCGCAACACCAAAAGGACAATCAGCGGGAACGAAAGCAAGATACGCACCATCTGATGGACGTACAAGTTTGACGCCACAAACGTGCCAGCTGCCACACTCAAAAATCTTGAGCCTGGACAGCCTTAAATTAGTAGACCATCGTGAATCATGATCTCCAAAAAATGCGCTCGCGTTTAATTGTGTTGCGGTACTTTTAAAAAGCGAAATGTCGACTGAGCCAATCTCCACCCGCTCAGCTAAATCTGTCATCCGAGAATAAATCTCAAACATGGTGTTCGATGCTGTTTCTACGAATACGCGGAAAATACTTACATTTTTGTCCTTCGGTCGTCGCATTTGTACAAGTCCATCATCAGCAAGGCAATTCCATAAAGATTTCATAGCATCATTCTCATTGGGACTATTTCGGGTAATGGAGCGTTTCATGTGGTTTATTGCCGTTTGCTGGAATATCAATTCGTGGTGGTTTTGTTGCGTCTCCAGGGCGAAGAAATATCCCATTCGATCCAACCTGACTGCCAGGAGGTGCTGAATCCCCCGCTTGCGCTGGTCTGCTGTCCCCTCCAGTAAGTGTTTCAAAATCAGTGCCAGCGGAACCTTTACCCCCGTTAGCTTCGCTTAGCGGCCCACTATTGACTCGTTTGCCTTGTTCACCAAATTTTTCGTCTTTGTCACCCATTAGTCCTGTAGGCAAGGAAGGTGACTCTGAGCCATCGCCGCCAAGCGCTTCTTCAGCCAACTGCACCAAATCCTCAACACCCTGCGCGAGTTGATCGACAGCGTAGATTGCGCTTACGCCGACGGCAGTACCTACCCCAATTGGCACCAAAAGTGGATCATCAATGACTAGGACCACGGTAATGTCGTTGGCAACAACATACGACGCGGCGACTGCGCCTGTGGCTAGGGTTCCCGCAATAAGCGCCTGTGCACCGGGTCGTACCTCATATCGCCCATCCGGATCAACATAGGCATAGGGATTATTCTTCGCGTACGCGTAATGATTAAAGTTGCTTTGCTCCGGATCCACGCTCAAAAACCGCATCGCCACCGGGTCGTAATAGCGCTGCTGCATATAAGTCAGCCCACTGGCCGCATCGGTCGCATGCCCAGTAAACCCCGGCCCATCTCGATAAATGCCGTCGTACGGCGCGCCAAACGGTTGTTCAATACTGCGTTCGACTTGGGTGCCGCCTGCGCTACTTACTACCGTTGGGCTACCTCGTAAATCCGCATGCTGATAGCGCGTCGTCACCATGCCGCCAAAAAGCGGTTGGCTTCGTTCGGCAACTATCTGCCCTTCTAAGTTCACATAGTCAATCACTTCACTGGTGCGCTGATCTTCGGTGTGCATCAGCACGCCCGCATTGCTGTAGAGCTGATATCGCTTGAGGCCATCGGTAGCACGCGCGGTTAAAACACGTCTTCCGTGCGCATCGTATTGATAGCTTTCGACACCGGTGATGCTAATTAAACGGTGCGCGCGGTCATAATTTAGCGCCTGGGTTGGGACGAACTCAGGCGTACGTGCGGCATTCTCAAAGCCATTCGCAAAAATGTTCTCGCTGCCGACGCCCGCAAAGTTTCTAAGCGTGGTGTCGCCTTGGGCGTTTTGGCTGTAGCTGACATGCAGTGCGCCATCTTTCTGGATTTGACTGAGGCGGTTTTGACTATCCACAGTGTGGACA
>JAYTCQ010000085.1:0-4938 GCA_043736395.1 Blastocatellia bacterium
TTCGCAGTTCGCAGTTTGTAGCGTGAAGAATAAACTGCGAACTGCGAACTTCCTGCTGCGAACTATTCTGCTGAGTATTTTTGCTCGACGTAATTATTCAAAATCTCAATAAATTCCGGCACGATGCCTTCGCCTTTGAGCGTCTTCATTAATTTTCCATCCACGAAAACCGGAGCCCGTGGATCCTCGCCGGTACCCGGTAAGCTGATGCCAATGTTGGCGTGTTTCGATTCGCCTGGACCATTCACGACACAACCCATGACAGCGACTTTCATATCCGCTACACCTGGAAAACTTTCGCGCCAAATCGGCATTTGTCCGCGCAGGTATTTTCCGATGTCATCCGCCATTTCCTGAAACAACGTCGAAGTCGTACGTCCACAGCCGGGGCACGCAGCCACTTGCGGCGTAAAACTTCTGACTTCTAATGATTGTAAAATTTGCTGAGCGACAATCACTTCTTCGGTGCGATCTCCGTTTGGAGCTGGAGTCAGTGACACGCGAATCGTGTCGCCAATTCCCTCTTGCAACAAAACGGCTAAACCTGCCGTGCTGGCGACGACGCCTTTGTTGCCCATTCCAGCTTCGGTTAATCCTAGATGCAACGCGTAATTGCCGCGCTGTGCGAGATCACGATAGACGATAATTAAATCCTGCACGCCGGAAACCTTCGCGCTCAAAATTATTTTTTCGCGTGAGAGGCCAATTTCTTCGGCGAGTTCGGCAGACTGAATCGCGCTGGTGCAGATGGCATCAAACATCACTTCACGAGCATCTTTTGGATTGGCGGATTTGGAATTTTCATCCATCATTCGCGTCAGCAAAGCTTGATCCAATGATCCCCAATTGACTCCGATGCGCACGGGTTTGTCATATTCCAGCGCAACCTCAATCATTTTTTTAAAGTTATCATCGTGATGTTTGCCAGCGCCGACGTTGCCAGGATTGATCCGGTATTTCGCTAAAGCCTTCGCGCATTCAGGATAATCCTTCAGCAAAATATGTCCGTTGTAATGAAAGTCTCCGATAATGGGCGTGTTGTGTCCGGCAGCGCGGACGCGATCGACAATTTCGGCGACCTGCGCCGCAGATTCTTTGGTGTTTACGGTGATTCGAACCAGTTCAGAACCTGCTCGCGCAAGTTCTATGATTTGCTGCGCAGTTGAATCGGCATTCGCGGTATCCGTATTCGTCATGGACTGGACGACAATTGGATGTTCGCCACCGACATAAACCCCTCCAACATTAACGGCAACTGATTTTCTTCGCTGAATCATAGTCATATTCATTAAAATTCTCTGAATAAATAAACAGTTATTCTAACAACCCACTGAAATTACGCCAACTACATTATGAAAAATTTTAATTATTAAAAAAATTCTATAAAATTTTCCACTTCGGTTATTGGTAACTCTCTAGTCATTATTAGAACTGTATTTTGTGTTCAGGCTGGGTTGTGGTAGGATTTTCAAGCTGTCGACGTAGTAAAAATTTGCATCCTAACGATCCATCGCTGAGAAATCACGAGAATTAGTAATATCTCAGTATTTAAATTAAACCAATGAAAGACCAAATCGGCTATCCATCTTTTTGGGACAAAAAAAGCCGTGGAGTATTCATAATGTTGAAAGACAAACGTTACTATACGTTGATGCTGTTCGCACCTACTGCGAATTCCCAATTTCGAAAATATAATCTCCCCCTCAAACTTGTTTATTTAACATTAAGTCTGGCGGCGGTTGGTGTATTAACCTTATTATTTGGAATATATAGTGCCTTTAGTTACGGTTCCTTAGCTTTTAAATATAACATGGCAAAAATTGACAATCGCAAGTTGCAGGAACGCCATGACGAAGACCTCACAGCTCAAAATAAATTACAAAATCAAATTGCTTCACAAGTAACCCTGGTAGATAAACTTTCTGACACTACCGGAGTTAAACCTAATTCCGATGTCAGCAAAAATATTGGAGTTGGCGGCCCCGATATGGAATCACTCGTCAACGCAACTGCCGACATTGAATCCAAGCTTCGTCAAATCAAAGAAGTCGTAGCTTCTAATCAAATTAAACTGTCGGCGATCCCTTCTACGTGGCCGGTTCGCGGATATATCACTTCCGGTATCGGAGACCGTTCAAATCCTTTCGGCGGCGGTGGAGCTGAAACGCATCCGGGCTTAGACATTGCTGCCACTCACGGAACCGCAATCGAAGCGCCTGGCGATGGCATCGTCATCACGGCAGGCCCACAAGGCGGTTACGGAAATATGGTAGCCATTGACCACGGCTACGGCATCACTACCCGATTTGGTCACATGTCAAAAATTGATGTCAAAGTCGGAGATCATGTTCATCGCGGCGCACAACTTGGCGCCGTCGGAAGCACTGGTCGTTCAACTGGCCCACACCTTCATTACGAGGTACGCCAACAGGATCGCGTGGTTGATCCGATGAATTACTTGCCTAAAGATCAATAATTCATTTTCACGATATAGAAAAAGCCCGGTAATGCCGGGCTTTTTTCTTTCGCCCAATCAGTCATGATTGAAACGTAAGTTCTTTCCAAAATTACATCTATTTCAGCACATGAAAAAATCATTTTCACTGGTAGGAATTTGGATTTTTATATTTATTCCAATTATTCTAGCTCAGACGAATTCTACCCGTCAGCATTCAACCATTGAGCGCCTGCAACCTGAACACCTTCGCGCCGTGAATGCAGATCGTCAGCGCCATCAGCAATCACGCCGTCAACTAAATCTGATCAAAGGCTATAAAGATTTTCGCGCGATCATGCACGTTCACGCCGAAGATTCATCGCACACTGGCGGCACGCGTCCTGAGCTGCTTGCCGCCTGCAAACGCACTGGCGTAGACATTGTCATGCTCACGAATCATTGGCGTCCACCCGTAGATTTCATCAATGACAGCTGGCGTGGGATGCACGATGGAGTCCTGTTTATTCCCGGCACAGAATTCGAAGGCTTCCTCGCCTACCCAAAAAAATCCATCATCAAAAGTCCCTACAAAGGCACGGAAGAATTCACAAAACTCGTGACAAAAAATGGTGGCGATATTTTTCTTTCGCACATCGAAGAGCGTGCCGATTGGTCTACGGCAAAGCTGACAGGGATGGAGATTTATAATCATCATGCTGATTTCAAACCTGAAATTGAATTTTTGAAGTGGTTGCAATTAACACTTTCCGATCCTGACGGCATCGAAAAATTCCGTCAGATCGTGAAAGATTTTCCGCAAGAGATGTTCGGTGCGCAGCAGGATTATTTAGAGAACTACATTGCTAAATGGGACGCCGACAGCCAGCTCCACCGCGTCACTGGCGTAGCCGCCAACGATTGCCATCACAATCAGGTCATTACCGTCAAAGTCGGCGCGCCTGATATGCTCGAACTTTGGTTGACCGGAGACCAGGAACCAAGTTTCAAAATTAATTCTAAAAAGGCTCCGCGCATTCCTGAGCTAACCAAAGGAAAAGCCATCGGCGATGTCGTAGCGGAATTCGATCTTGATCCTTATGACCGCAGCCTGAGCTATGTCACGACGCACATTTTAGCGAAGAAACAATCAGAAAATTCTGTGCGCGAAGCCCTGAAAAAATCCCACGCGTATGTGTCACACGACTGGCTCTGCGACCCGACGGGGTTTGCTTTTGTCGCGAATAATAATTCGAAGCAGGTGGGGATTATGGGCGATGAAGTGAAGATGATTTCGGATTTGCGATTGGGGATTGCGGCTCCGGCGAAGGGGAAAATTAAGCTGTTTCGAAATGGGAAAATTGTGCAGGAAATCGTCAGCGACAATTTAGATTTTGCCGTGAAAGAACCTGGAATTTATCGTGCCGAAGTTTGGTTAGAAATTGATGGTGAATGGCGTCCGTGGATTTATGCGAACCCAATTCGGATAACTTGAAGAAATAATTACTATGATTTCAACTCGCAAAGTAATTGTTTAACGATTTCATCTATTGATTTTTTTGATGTATCAAGAGCCGCATGACCTGCAAGCGTAGGGCTTGTCATTGCTACTTCTGCTTGAGTTAAATTATGCCAAAGCGGTAAAACTCTATTTCGCCCATCAGCATCAGATAGTGCTGTTAACCCATCCAATTCTCTTTTGGGCCAGCGCTTAGCGAAAAAGGATTTTGAGAGAATCACAATTCCAAATCTAGAATTTGCTAAACCGTTATCAATTCGTTGCAGTAAACTGTCTCCCCAACGTATTTCATACTCATCATACCAAACTGACACACCAGCTAGGATAAGTGCATCGGTCAAGGGTTTAGCAATATCATTTTTATCCTCGCTTGCGTGCGAAATAAAGACATCTCGAGCTGACATTCTTGAGTTCTCCTTATGAATTACTTCCTGATATTCGGGTAATACTTCTACGAGTTGACGCTGGAGCTTCTTATAAACTGGATCAGTGGCACCCTTTACCATTTTTAGAAATTCCATTTTCCCACAGACAATTGAACTAAGTGGTGGAACTTTTTGGCAGCCAACTCTTCGATAGTAGTGATGTGCATGCTCTGATTGAGCAGCTTCCTCACCGTATATTTTCCAAGCATGGATAATTGCTCGAATCTGACGAACATATCGCCTCGGAACATTTGTCTTCTCGTTTACAATTAACCCGGTAACTCTTTGCCTCTCACGGTTGAAATGTAAATGTATTTTCTCCGAGTTGATTTCGAACCCATTTGAAGAAATAATTTTTCGAAGCTCCTCGCCCACGAAAGCTTCATTTCCGGTTTTATATCCAATTTCAGGTGGGAACGAACCACTCCTCACGGAGAAGGTGATGTCGTCTACATAAGCACCTAAGCAAAAGTAATGCGGTATTTTGAGCCGACGGATTTCAAGACCTTGAAAAGTTCTTCGGTGAGACGCTCAAAGGATTCAGTCGCACTCAGAGGTAA
>JAYTCQ010000086.1:0-37106 GCA_043736395.1 Blastocatellia bacterium
GCATCCATATTCACACTCTTACACCCGCTACCGCAGGTGGTACTGACGATTTATCGCACACGCCCCGAAGCTTTCCATTTACTCACCGGAGCCGTCGCAGAATTTGATGCAGGCAACTGTTGCTGTCGTGAAAAATCGTAAGCGGCTACCATCGCCGCTGCGATTTCTTCGTTGGTTAATTCTTCATCCAAGTCGCTTTCAATTTTCTTCGTCCGCTCAAAATATCGGGCAATAAATCCGGTATCAATCTCGCCGCTGCGAAATTCTTCATCATCCAAAACTCCCTGAAAAAATGGGATCGTCGTACGAATTCCGCCGACGTAATATTCTCGCAAAGCGCGCTGCATTCGGTTGATCGCTTCTTCGCGTGTCGCGCCGTACGTCGCAAGTTTTGAAATCATGGGATCGTAAAATAGCGGCACTTCCCAGCCTTCATAAACGCCGCTATCGTCGCGAACGCCGGGGCCAGATGGAGTTCTAAGTTTTGTAATTTTGCCTGGTGACGGCAGAAAATTTTTCTCCGGGTCTTCGGCGTACACGCGACATTCTACAGAATGTCCTAACCACTTCACGTCTTCCTGTTTGATTGTTAACTTTTCTCCCGCAGCAATACGGATCTGTTCACAGACTAAATCTACTCCGGTCACGAGTTCCGTGACTGGATGCTCGACCTGCAAGCGCGTATTCATTTCGAGAAAGAAAAAATCACGATTCACGTCCACTAAAAATTCGAGCGTGCCAAGGCTGTAATAATTTGCAGCGTTCGCAATACTGATAGCGGCGGCTCCCATTTTGGCGCGGAGTGTTACATCGTTGAGCGGTGACGGGCATTCTTCAATTACTTTTTGATGTCGCCGTTGAATGGAACATTCGCGCTCGCCGAGATGAATAATATTGCCGAACTTGTCGGCGACAATTTGAATTTCAATGTGACGAGGTTTGACGATTAATTTTTCGATGTAGACCGCTGAATCATTGAACGCCGCTTGTGCTTCGGCAGAGGCAGTTTCAAAGGCAGATTTCATTTCTGCGGCAGAATGCACAGCCCGCATTCCTTTGCCGCCGCCGCCAGCTGAGGCTTTGAGCATCACAGGGTAGCCGACTTCATCCGCTGTTTGCAGGGCTTCGGCGGTGTCAGTCAACTTATTCGCTGTACCTGGAACGATGGGAGCGCCTGCTCTAAGGGCCGCTTCACGGGCATTGGTTTTACTGCCCATCAATTCGATGGAATCGGCGGAAGGGCCAATAAACGTAATGCCGGCAGCTTCGACGGCGCGAGCGAATTCAGCTTTCTCTGACAAAAATCCATAGCCGGGATGAATCGCATCAGCACCGGATTTTTTGGCGGCATCGATAATTTTTTCAATGACAAGGTAGCTTTCTGAAGCCGGAGCTTCGCCAATAAAATAGGCTTCGTCAGCTAATTGAACGTGGAGTGCTTTTTGGTCAGCGGTAGAAAAAACTGCGACAGGAGAAATCCCAAGATCGCGGCAAGCGCGAATGATGCGAACTGCAATTTCACCGCGATTGGCGACGAGGATTTTTCTGAACATAATGATTGTGATGAAGGATCATCGGAAAAGTCTTCGACTGACCACTGAGAAAACTGAGGCTGGGATTTATTCGACTAGGGCGCGTCCAGGATATCGCGGATCGAAACGAACACTGACGGCGGCGCCAGGGAAATATCGCCCGTTCTGACCGCCCTGTTCGGGAGTTAACGTCTGAGAAGATTCGTAGCGGACATTTGAAATATGATAACAATAAAAAATCGTTTCATCTTCACCGGAATCAATCACACGACCTTCGACGACACGCCCGTATTTCAGCAACCAGCGACGATATTCATCTTCAGTTTTGCGGCGCAATAATTTATCTACTAAACGTCCAAAGTATTTGTTTTCCATATTCTCTGTGGTTATGGATAGTTTTATTTGTCTGAAGTGAAAATACTATTGAGAGGATCGTTGTAATCTACTTCAGTGACAATGACACCATCAATCATTCGAATGTCATCAGCTGTATTCATAACTCCGTCAGGCCCTGCCGACACGAGCTGATAGTTACTATAACTTGAAGAGTTGCCTTTCGAAGCAATTAAGGCGGCAGGAGCATATTTAATTGTATTACCCCAATAATCGGTTTGCGTAACTGTGTCCGTCACAAATTCACGAAGATCAGAAATTTCCTGGGGATACGTTCCGAATTCCGCGTAATATTTTGAGAGAGCTTCACCATGCAGATGATAAAAATGAGCGCGTTCGGCAGCAATGTGACGAGCGCGACCAGTTTGAATAGCACGTGGAATAGCACTAATTCCGGCGGCACTGAAAGAAATAAATAATAAGACTGCGAGGGACATTGAGAACGCAGCGATGCGTCGTCCACCAAAATCGCCGGGGAACATCTTTGCCAATTTCCCGGCACGCCTTGAAAACCAAATGCCAAGCATTGAAAACGGAATCAGCCCGATAGACATCAAGCAAGCCAGACGATAAGCATCAAACGTAAAAATTCGATACCGTAAAAGATCTGAATCACCCTGTAATAACGCGGCAGTCAGTTTCGTGCTATCACTTAAAAGCGCGACGGCAGCGATCCGTAAAACCTTCATGTCATTAATCAAAAGCCAAGTCACCACAAAAGCGACGACGGCAATTAAAACAATGCTCAACGCTAACCAGGCCGCGCCCAAACTTGGCAGTTTATTGAGCGGCTGAAACATCGGAGCGTCCACGTTGCGTGCCTGACACGACTCACAGGAATCAGTCTCAACGATTCGTTGAAGACCACAACAGGGGCAAATCATTTGTACTTTTTCTTCGTTTTTCATTGTATTTCCCGGTTCAAATTAACCAACCGAGTGCTTATTTCGATGATGGATTCGTGACTAAATTGTTTCATTCATTCTTTAAGTCGTCATGTCTGAGGGCTTGAGGGGTTGCGTTTCAAGCTCCCGTGTTAGACGCCATGTATCATAAAGTCGTTGTCCGAATGTCCAGTACGATAAAACCGTCATCAGCCAAATCGTCGCTGGCATTTTATTCAACGCCCAATGCGTTGAATTTGGCCAGACGGTCAACGAACCGATGATTAATAAAACTACCCGTTCAGGTCGGCGAAAAAATCCGACATCCATTTTAGGAACTAATGATTCAGCGCGGGCGCTCGCATAGCTGATCATGACGGAACCGATTAATGCCGCTCCGGTTAATGCCGCATACAAAGTGCTGTGATATTGGGTGTCGCGAGCATAAAAAATAATGATTCCCAGGAACACGATCATGTCAGATGCCCGATCCAAGGTGGAATCAAGAAAAGAGCCGAACTTCGTAACGCGTCCGGTGAGCCGTGCGACGCGACCATCCAGCATGTCGAATACATTGGCAAAGATCATGACCAATCCGGCGTCAAAGAACAGGCCAAACGCATAAAGAATTGCGGCAAAAATATTGATGAACAATCCGATCAACGTCAGTAAATTCGGATCAGGATTGAACCAGACAATTTTGCTAACAATCCAGGTTAAAATGCGAGTACAAATCTCGCCAATAAATGCGCCAAACATAATTCTTCGGCTCTCCGGCTGCCAGACGTTTCATCGTTGAGCGATCTGGGCACTTGCCGTTGTAAAGACAACGTAATCGTTAAATTTCGGTAACGTACGCATGATATGGAGCGTCCGATTCTCTGTCAAGAAATTGATCTCAAAACGCAAAAGAAAGTATGGAGAGCAAACATTAACTTATTCGGGTTCTTCTTTTTTCTTACGCTTCCGCGGTTTCGGTTTGGCTTTGTCGCTGCCAAAACTAGCGACAGCTTCCTCTTCGGTTTTGTAATTTTCGATTAAACTTAAGAGCCGTGTAATTTGTAATGCTCCATACACGCGCTCAGTTAATCCAACCAATTTTAATGTTCCACCAGACTCTTGCACCGTCGTAAAAGCGCGCACAATTTCACCAATCCCCATACTATCCACCATCGGAACCTCCGAAAGGTTGAGGATAATTTTTGTTGATCCGGCCAGCAGCACTTTACTAATCAGCATTTGAAGCTGAAAGCCGCCCTGCCCTTTGATGAATTTGCCGCTTACATCCACAGATGCAATTTCGTCCAGATAGTGAATTCCTATCTTAATCATAATAAGTAGTAGTCAGAATGAGTTGCTTTGATTTCAGGATATGGTTGTTTTCACAACGTAGTCATTTTACAAGACTTGATGATAATATCCAATCTTATGCTGACATTTGACGATATTATCATTGCAAAAAAGCGGTTGAGCGGTGTTGCCCACCGGACGCCCGTCTTAACTTCCACCCAATTTAACGAACAAACAGGCGCTGAAGTTTTCTTTAAAGCGGAAAATTTTCAGCGTGCCGGAGCCTTCAAATTTCGTGGTGCTTATAACAAAATCGCTTCATTGACAGACGATGAACGTCACCGTGGCGTCCTGGCCTATTCATCCGGTAATCACGCACAGGCAGTCGCTTTGGCAGCCCGAATTTTCAAAATTCCAGCTGTGATCGTCATGCCACAGGACGCGCCTGAAATTAAAATAAAAGCGACTCGTGGGTATGGCGCCGAAGTGATTTTTTATGATCGCTACCATGAATCGCGTGACGAAATCGGGCAGCGCATCTGCACCGAACGCGGAATGATCCTCGTTCCCCCTTTCGACGATTATTTAATTATGGCGGGTCAGGGAACCGCTGCTTTAGAACTAATTGAAGAGGTTCCACACCTTGACGCCTTGGTCGTATGCAGCAGCGGATGCGGATTAATCGCCGGATGCGCGACTGCCGCCAAACATCTGCTGCCAAACATCAGGGTTTTCGGCGTCGAGCCGGAAGCGGGAAATGACACCTGGCAATCCATGCAAAAAGGCGCGCGCGTAGAAATTCCTGTACCACATACCATTGCAGACGGCCTGCAACAATCGTCGCCAGGTCAACTAACTTTCCCGATTGTGCAAGCCTTAGTTGAAGAGATTTTATTAGTTTCTGACGCTGAACTGGCGAGTACTTTAACGTTCTTATTAGAGCGCATGAAAATTTTAGTTGAGCCTTCCGGCGCGGCTGCGGCTGCCTCCGTTTTCCATCACAAAAAAGACTTTTCCGGTTTAAAAGTTGGCGTCACATTATCTGGTGGTAATGTTGATCTTAAAAAACTAGGTCAATGGCTTTTACACGGATTTGACAGTTAATTGAACTTAGTTGATGATGCTCAGCACCTGAAATAGCGGATTAATGACTTTATAAAAATAATTATGGCGTGGTTCAAACGTAAAGATGACAAACTTGCTGATCTAGTTCCGGTTGAGGAAAGAACAGTCAAGACTGAAGGAATTTTCATCAAATGCGAAAGCGCTGATTGTTCAGCCACAATCTATCGCAAAGACCTCAAAGAAAATTTGATGGTCTGTCCGCAGTGTAAATTTCATTTTCGTCTCACTGCCCGCGAACGGCTTTCCATGCTTTTCGATGAAGGGCGTTACGAAGAGCTTTTCAATAACCTCCAACCACTTGACGCGCTCGGGTTTATTGATTCAATCCCCTATCCTGAAAGAATTAAAAAGGCACAAAAGGCTACGGGACTTTCCGATGCCGTGGTGGTCGGAGACGGGCTGATTCAAGGCCGTCGGGCAATTATTTCGGCGATGGATTTTAACTTCATGGGCGGGAGCATGGGATCTGTCGTCGGAGAAAAAATTACCCGTGGAATTGAGCTTTGCATTGAGAAGCAGCTTCCGGCGGTCATCGTTTCCTGTTCGGGTGGAGCGCGTATGCAGGAGGGAGCTTTGTCATTAATGCAAATGGCAAAAATTTCAGCGGCACTGGCGATTCTACATGAAGCAAAACTTCCCTTTATTTCTTTATTGACCAATCCCACAACCGGTGGCGTGACAGCCAGCTTCGCAATGCTTGGAGACGTGAATATCGCCGAACCTGGCGCTTTGATCGGATTTGCCGGAGCAAGAGTGATTGAACAAACGATTCGACAAAAATTACCAAAAGGTTTTCAACGCTCAGAATTTCTTTTGGAACACGGAATGATTGATTCAGTTGTTCCCAGGAGCGAGCTGCAAGCTTTCATTGCAGACTATTTCAATTTTACCTGCACTACTCACGTGAATTTTGAGAAAAACCAAACAACCTGAATATCTTTTTTCTCATTATCTACGGTTATTTAATATTAACTTTAATTAATTTTAGATTGGCACTTGAGCCAGTATTAAAAGATGTGTATAACTTAATTAAATAAAGATCAGGATTTAATCTTGATCTTAACCATCAACTATTGGCGTCGGTGATTAGTAAGTTGGAAGTTTAGCATTCTGAGTTAAAACGATCTCAGGCTTGCTCTACAAGATAGCTGATTCCCCCTATAACAAATCTTGGAAAAGCAATAAATTTCAATAGGTATCCCAGTGATAGTAAAGATGGTAAAATACTTTGAGATAAAGGAAAATTTATGACTAAATGGCAATATAGAACGGCGGATTGGGGTGAGGTAAGGAAAATTGGCGCTAAAGTTACGGGAGAGGACTTCATTGACGCGAACGTTGATGCCGGGCTCAATACGATTGGGGGTGAAGGATGGGAATTGGTTGGTGTTTATGTGGATGGTTATACAGTTCACAAAACCAACAAAGGTGAAGAACTTCTTTCCAGTAGCCGCTACGTGAAATACACCTTCAAGAGACCAGCTCCTCAGGAATAGTTTCCAATGCTGTTTTCCTGGTAACGGTCCCCGAACAGCTACGGTTTTATAATTAAAAGGCTCCTGTTTTATCTCGCTCAAACAGGAGCCTTTTTTAATTTCCCAGTTGGCGAATGATCCATTCAAAAATCATATATGCTGGTTGCGGATCTGTTTTGAGTGCTGGCTTATCGCCCATTAAAATACCAATCCCCTGGATTCCATTGAAAACAAAATGAACTGCGATACAAGGCAGAAGCTTGCCAGTCCAGGCTCGCAAATAAGTCAACACAAAACTCAAGATCAAGACGCCGACTAAGACTGCTGCACTTTTATAATATTGCGCCACATGAACGCCCCAAAACAAAATCGTGATAATCGTAATCGCCGCGGTTTTTCCAGCAGATTTATGCAACGCCGAATATAAAACGCCCCGATAAACAATCTCTTCTGCGATTGGCGCTCCCAGGGTTGCAGCCAAAGCCAGAGACAATCTCACGGGTATTCCCATCCGAAGATACTTATCTAAATCAGTTTCCTGATGCGGCAAGACCGCTTGCAGTAAAGCAGTTAAACCAAGCATTGCAACTGCAATAATGATCGCGTAATACCATTTAAAATTTCCCCACTCCAAACCAAGCGCCTTCATCCCATTTTGTTTTCCGAATTGAGAAACTATCGCCCAACTTAATAACACCGTCAGAATTTGACCGATAAACGTTCCGATGAACATCAATAAGGAAATTGGCTCAGAATCAGTCAAAGCTTTTTGGGCAGCTTCTCCTTTTGATAAAATCAATTTCATCAATTCTGGATTCATGACCAAATAAATTCCGATCAAAATCAGCGCCGGAACCATGGCAAAGATGATGCTCATCACCCAATTTAAAAAAGCGATCGGAACTCCCCATTTGACTTGATATAAGTCTTCATCTTTGACGATCTCGCTGTAACCAGGTTGTCTGAATTCTTCTTCCATGATTATCCTCGTACCAGTTCAAATTCTTCGATTGGGAGTGAATGCTCAGCCAATCGCTGTGCAATTATCGCGTGTGTTTGTTCGACTAATTTCGGCAAGGTCGAACTTGTATAGCCTGCCGTACTCAACGGTGGATCAATAAAAACTTCAATATTCCCCGGATGAAAAATCAATGAATCTTTCTTCAGCACATGCCGCGTCCCGATCAGCGTAATCGGCACAATCGGGACACCGGCTTTATGCGCCATTTTAAATCCACCGAATTTAAATTCCTGCAAAGCTCCGTCGGGTGAACGATGTCCTTCGGCGAAAACTACCAGCGAGCAACCTTCGTGTAATTTTTCAATTACACGATTCATGTTGGCAACGGCAGTCCGCGCATTGCCGCGATCCACAGGAATGTGCCCGGCGCGCCACAAAAACCAGCCCATAAACGGCACATAAAATAACGACCGCTTCGCCATGATTCTGAATTGTACCGGAATGTAACCCCAGATCGCTGGAATATCCATGTAACTGGAATGATTTGAAATAAAAACGGCAGCCGTATCTTTCGGCAGATTTTCGAGTCCGTGAACTTTCACTTTCGCGCCAGCAGTCACAGCAATTTGCCGACACCAGGTAGTTGCACACCAATGCTGCAAGCTTCCGTCCTTATCAAAAACTGACAGCACGAACGACAAGATCGCCATCACGAACGTATACAAATAAATTAATGGAATAACGATACACGAACGTAAAACATCAACCATAAATTTGCTTCACCAATAAGAGCGCAATGATTGTTTTCGCGTCTTCAATCTCACCGTTGGAAATCATCATCAGCGTTTCATCTAGGGTCGCATAGACGATCTCGACTTGTTCATCGTGATCAAGATTTTGTTGAGTAGGTTGCAGCCCAGTGGCGAGATAAAGATATAATTTCTCCGCACAAAATCCCGGCGTTGAGTAAAATTCCGTCAACTTTTCCAGCTTGCTGGCACGGAATCCTAATTCCTCTTCGATCTCACGCGCCGCACAAATTTCCGGTGCTTCGCCACCATCAATTTTCCCGGCAGGGATTTCCAATAAATCTTTTTTGGCGGGATGACGGTATTGCCTGACCAGCGCTATTCTGCCATCAGCAAACAACGCTACGCCACCCGCGCCACCAGCGTGCGTGACGACTTCACGTGAATATTCGCTGCCCGAATCTTCCTGGATGCGGTCGCGCACGACGTCAAAGACTACGCCTGCGTGAAGTTTAGTAGAGGTAATGATTTTACGCTGCAAGAAAAGACTCTCGTTTAATGAAAATTTTCAGTAAGGGCTGATTCAAACATGAGCAGCGTTGAGATGCAAATCTGAGGAAGTGATGAGTAGAAAGTAATGAGTAATGAGTTTAAAGACATTCGGTTCTCAGCACTTTCTACTCATCACTCAGTACTCATCACTAAGGATGCTATTCTTTCCGCCAGCGCGCCAATTGTTCGTGAAGGATTTACGCCAAGCGCAGTTGGGATGATTGCAGCATCTGCGACAAATAAATTTGGATAACCAAAGACTTCGCCGCGATGATTTACGACACCATCAGCAGCAGAATTTCCCATGCTACAACCACCAAGAGGGTGAGGCGTAATCAGGTCTTTTGAAATTTTCCACATCGGAGAATCGAGCGGCAAGCCATTCGTCGCTGCCGTGAGTTTATGATGCATTCGGAAAATAGCATCGAAGACCGGTGCGGATTGTTTGATGTGCCATTTTAGATTGAAATGCTTTTTGCCAAATCCGAATTGCCACCAGCACCGCTTGAAATCCAGTTGCCCATCGGCGGCATCGACACCTTGCGCGAACCACGGCATCACCTTATCAAAGGCAGTTCGCCGATAAAGATCCTGATTAATTATTTTCACCAGAGTGCTGGCGAATAATAATTTCCCGACTCTCGTAGTGATATTTTGTTGATAATAACCAATTAAATCGGGAACCCCACCATCTTCAATCCAGAAGGATTGGCCTTCCTGACTCCGATCTAAAAAATCTATCGTACTGGTAATTGTCGGGCCTTTCGTCGGCGAAATATTACGTAACGGATAAAGTGCCGGAGTTAAAAAATCTCCGTTACTACTCCAGTTTTTTCCTAGAAAATTGCTGACGTTGGGAAGCGACTTATATTCATCGCGACAACGAAATAATAATTCTGTCGAACCTAACGAACCAGCGGCAATAATTACTTTTGTAGCCCTTTCACTCCCCGGAATTAATCGTCCATGTTCGATCCGCTGAAAATGGACGCGGTAGCCCTGATCTGATGGCTCGATAAATTTAACAATATGCAGCGGGCGAACTTCAGCATGATGTTTTTCGGCCTGCGCGATGTAAGTTAAATCCAGCGTATTCTTCGCGTCGACCGGACATCCGGCATCGCACAATCCGAGATGTTGGCAAAATCCCTGCTCTTTGCCCTGCGCATTAATAAATGTTTTTGGAGTCGGAAACTGAGGTGGAGCGTGTGGCGCAAATTTCAACTCAGGATCAAATGAAACAGCCAAATCCAGGAGCTTGAAACGATCTGCCGCGCCAATTTTTTCAGCGCCTTCGCGCATCAATCTCGTGCGCTCCGGCCACTGGTCTTCGGGCACTTTCTGCACATTCATGAATGTTGCGACGCGGTCATAGTACGGCTTTAATTCATCATAAGTGATTTCAGCGCACCACGGAGCTTTGAATGTATGCGGCGGAGCTTCCGTTGAAATATTGGCGTAAATCAATGAGCCTCCACCCACGCCTGCGCCTTGGATGACCGACATATTTTTGAAAACGCGAATATCTGTCCAGCCATTCAAAAGTTCAGGTTCTTGATGACTCCAAACCCAGTTTTTTTCGGTAACACTTGGATACGATTTTTTATCCCACCGACGCCCGCGTTCGAGGATCAAAACTTTGGCTCCGGCTTCTGCCAGACGACAGGCAGTAATCGCCCCGCCAAATCCGCTGCCGATAATGATTACGTCGTATTGCATAAATAGTATGGGTGGGCGGTGGGCGGGGATCGGTTTTTCGGATGGAATATTTGACTAAAGACCAATTCCTTTTCTAATAAAACCGACCCCCGATCCCCGCCCACCATTTCAAACTGCGCCATAACTCAACAATTCACGGGCATACACGTCCCATAATTTGCCGAGAAATAATTTTCCAAATCGTGCGAAGGCTGCCGCTTTATCTTCTGTTGTCGGGCCTTCTACTCGAAACGTTGTGAGTTGTTTCAGGAAGTCCATCAGGTAAATATGAATTATTCCGGAGGCTACTATTTCACTCTTTGCTTCTTCGTCTGCCTGCACGTGACCGCGATAAATCCGCGTGAAAAGCGTTGTTGTATCTGCCCAAATATCAAAGCCGGGATCGTCTTTGATGTCCTTGAATCCGCTTAGCGTCAACGCTTCGCCCTTGCTGTCTCTGAAAAATAAACGATAGAGCATTTTTTTATGCGAGGGATTTTCTTCGCTGACAAAAAGATTGAAAATTCCCTGCTCGACCGGTAATCGCCCACTCAGCGCAGCGCATTCAATGTAGCCCTCAGCCGCCGCTTCATGACTTGGATTTACGACAAAGCGATTGACGCCATCAACTTTAATATCAAGGTGAAACATCAACGCATTGTTCATCTCTTTGCCGCGACGAAATCCCTGATCGTAATCATTTTCACCCAATGAAATAAAGCCTTTCATCTCTTCCGTGAATTGCAATTTGGTTTGTGCTGTATGCACTGGAATTGGATAATCAATTAATGTTTCTTTTAATTTTATTCCCTGCTTCCCACACCATTCACGCGCATACTTCACACCCAGATTGACAGCTTCGCCTAGACGACCTGTGCTGAAATTGATGAGGTAATGCAAAGGCACTTCAGCCTTGAGAAGTTTCACTTCGATGTGGCGGCCGAAGCATCCAATTTGATTGTTCGCAATAGCAGCATTGTTCTCTTCGATGCGCTTCAGAATTTGTTTGAAGCGACCATTCGCAGCCATTTCAATAATCTGAAAATAATTGGCGACGAAGCCATCGCGCCAGACTCCCTCTTCGCTGACAGTCCAGATGACCCAAAGTTCATCCGCGCCATTTTTAATGGCTTCTTCCAGATTTGCATCGGTGTTGTAAACCGGATCAATGTAGATGCTGCCGTTTTTTTCAATCGGCGGAAACCACATCGGAAGCGAGACACAGGCGCAAAGCCAGTCTTCATCCATTTGTGCGGGCGTGAGAATTTCAAGCTCATGCTTCGAGAAGTTGTAGACGTTGAAAGAGGCTTCTTTATTGGTCGAATTTATCTTTTGCCAATCCAGCCCCCAACCTGTAAAAACATTTTCCCGATATTTATCCAGGGTAAAAAGTGACTTGGCATAAAATAATTTCACATATTCCTGCCAGTTAAAATCTACCCCGGTACGCGGATTCATCGCGCGCCAATTATTCGCAATCTCGGTTCCGGTCATTCCCTGACACCACATCGCTAAATTGAAGACTCCGCCGCTGGCTCCATCGGCGTAATCGAACTCCAAATCGGCTTCGTCTAATAAAACCTGCAAGACTCCGGCTTGAAAGGCGACTTTGATACCGCCTCCAGCGAGGATTAAAGCTTTTTTCTGACTCATATTTTTCTCCTCAATTAGCGATTTTCAGTTTGATACGGTCAGTGTCTTTGGATCAGTACCGCGACTGGTAGGGAGCGCAGTTTTTGCAACGAAAAAAGTAGCCGCGACTGCGCTCCCTACCGGTCGCGGTACTGATCCAAGCACTCATCCTAAAGGTCACACACATTTACTTAAGCAGAATCGGGTCTTCGATAAGAATTGGGGCAGAAGCCTTCGCATCATCAGAAACCCAGGCAGAAACTGTTTGATCCGAAGGTTGTGATTCACGCCAACGACGCGGGACTCGATTAATTCCGATGGGATAAATCGTCAATCCATTCGCATCAATTTTCATTCGTAAAAAATGTTTCCAATCCTGATTCGCCAGTGAAGAAAACGCTTCATTCGAATGGCGCTTGAAAACATTCAAAGAGATAAATAAATATAACCCCATAATGCAGGAGCTAATCACCCAGGCGAGCACAAAAATCATCAAGGCCGAAAATATTAAATTGTAAAAACGCGGCGTAATATTCTGCGGCAAAGTGTGAATCCATCCCCGCAACGGATGTGTTACCGTCCAGTGCGCAAACCAACTAATAATCAGGCAGGCACTAAGGTGTGTCAGTCCGTGAATGCCGCCTCCCCAGATTCGGTATTCGCGTTTATGGGTGTCGGTGAAAAGCAAAAAGGCTGAAAAAATTAAGATCGCCCACAGCACCGCGACCGGAGTTTTCATGGCGACATAAATTGTGTGATATCCAATTAAACCTAGCCAGGCATTAAAGTCTGGAGCCTGTTCAAGGCTCTCTATCGCGCTCTCAGAAAAAAAACCCAAGACCGACCACGCCGCAAGAAAATACACCAGAGCTGTTAACGCGCCGAACTTCCAGTTTCTAAACAGGAAAAAGAAATTTCCCCACGTTAGTTTTTTTGATTCAGAAATTGGTGGATAACAAAATTTTTTATAATGCGGATCTTCAGGTTTTTTGGGCTTTTCAAAGGCTGCTTCCAGTTCTCCGTGCGTCGGATGTAAAAATGCGCCACCGCCGCCTGCCGTGATTTTCACGACTCCGCGTTGTTCATCGTAAAGGCGATAGTAATGGTGCAAATCCCCAGCTACATAAGCGACAATTTTTCGCTGCTTAAAAATTTTTTCTTCGAGATAATCGCGGCTCAGCCGGGTCTCTTTGTAAGTGGCATCCATCTCTTCATAGATTTCTTTATAAATCCAATACGGCTCTGACACGAAAAGAATAATCTTGGTATTTTCGTTCATGTCCTTATTGACAGATTTGAGGTATTCAATTTGTTGATAGTCCAAGTCAGAACCAAGCTGTAAATCAATTCCGATCAGCCAATAATCGTGAGGTAATTTGATGGCGAAGTAGCTGCGCTGTTGTGGCAAATACCACACGCCGGTGGGTGAATCTTCTCGCGGCTCATCTTCGTCGAAGAGCGGAAAATAACTTTTATCGCAAAAAATTCTAGTGAACGAAGCCAGACTGTCATACCAGTCATGATTGCCGGGAATCGCAAATAAATGCGGTGCTTCATCTTGATAATTTTTGAGAGCCGCGCTGTAAGGATGTTCCAAGCGATGCGTGTATTCAGTGCTGTCTGCCGCCGGATAGACCTCATCGCCGCCCATAATTAACAATTCGCCGCGCAACAATGCCTTACCGTTAATCTTCAAATAATCTTGTGATAAGGCGTGCGCAACGGCATACGTTGAGTTCCATCCGTCGCCCACATCGCTGACATAATCAAACCAGAATTCATCACTGTTTCGCTTGGATTCTGGTCGTATTCCTTTCTCATTCACAGATTTGGAATAATCGTAATGAACAATTTTATCGGGATGTAAGGCTTGCACGAGACGCCCATCAGCGTGCTTTCCAAAGATGGCTGATACTATTACTTCTTTCGCCGTACGGAGTAGTTGTAACGGATCATACCAACCGACCATTTTCTGTCTTTTCAACTTCAAAGGCTTGGATCTAAGTCTTTGAGAATTATTTTCGGAGTTGTTGGCTGTCATTGATTTCTCCTTCAAAGATTGAGAATTCAAAATACAACTGAGCAATCAGCGCACTCTGAACCAAAAAAACTTTTTTTTTGTAAGGGGGAGAAATTATCAGCAATTACGCGAGGGGAGAAAAGCGTAGCAAAAGCGGCGAACTATTAAAAAAATACTAAATAATCTGACCGAGTAAAAACCCTGAATCTCTAAACATTGCTTACTTATTTTTTAACGAGCAGAGTATAAGTCTGAGGTGAGCGTTAGTCTACAAGTATTTGCGAAAAATTGCAGGCGGAGCGACTGGAGCGCATAAGCGCGTGACTGGGGAACGCAAGCATCCTGCTTGCCCCGCAAGCGATTCGCTTTATTCCTCAGGGGGATCACTGGCAAACGAAGCAAGCGGGACGCTCACGATCCAATCAGTTTATATAATGATCGCGTATCGAGTGGAATTAAGGACACGTCCATCCTTGAAAACGGAGTTTCGCAGAATTCCTTCCGGTTGAAAACCCGCCTTTTCAAGGACTCGCATTGACCCCATATTTCCTTCAAAAACCTCAGCCCAAATTCGCAGCAATTCTAAATTCTCAAAGCCGTATTTCACCAGTGCTTTGACAGCCTGACAGACGATTCCCTGTCCCCAATGTTGTTCGCTGAGCCAATACCCAATTTCAGCAGAGAGGGAATACACATCAGATCCGACAATCAAACCAATGCCGCCAACCGCTTGGTCATTGACTACAATTGCGAAGTGAAAATGAGGTTGCTCTTGCGCAATTTCAATCCATTGATGAGCGTGTTCGAGTGTATACGGATGCGGAAAACTGTTTCGTAAATTCAGCCAAATCTTTCGATTATTGGCGTGCTTTGCTAGAGATTCCGCATCCGTGACACGCCATTCACGAACTAAACATTTTTCCAGTTGAAATTCCATAACAAAGGTAAAGTAGGCATCCCGCCTGTTGTCAGTATAAGCATGTCTCGACTGCTGAGACAAGTGAACAGGCGGGACGCCTATCCTACCTTAAAGAGCTGCGGCTCCGGCCTCTGCGACGGCGTGATCCTGATCGCCGGAACCTCCGCTAACGCCGATTGCGCCAACCCATTCACCGCCCTGCTTCAACGGAATTCCACCTGCGAAGATCATGATTTTCCCGTTATTCGAAGCGTGAATTCCAAAGAATTGTCCGCCGGATTGTGAATGCGTCGCCAAATCCTTTGTCGAAATATTAAAGGCATTTGAGGTGTAGGCTTTCTTGATGGAAATATCAATGCTGCCGACCCAAGCTTTATCCATGCGTACATGAGCGATGAGATTGCCGCCGCTGTCCGCTACTGCAATATTCATGGGTTGACCAATTTCATCCGCTTTGATTTCAGCGGCTGCGATAATTCTACGTGCATCTGCGAGTGTTAACATAAGTTTCTCCTGATTAATTACTTTAATGGTTTGAGCTGATACATCCAATCAGCGATTCAAAAATGCGAGAGCAAGTCTGTATTCAACGAATTTCTTATTTCCGTTTTCTTTGACCCAATTCAAATAAGGTAATGCTTTTTCCTTTTGCCCTGACAAAATTAAGTCAACTCCGATATAGGCGTTGGCTTCCGTTTTTTTATCAACATCAGTAGCTTTACTAAGAAATTCCTCACGGGGAGACTTTCTCAAAAGGAAACGCGCAATCTCAGCTTGCCATGAAACAGAATCGGTTTTCTCTAGTATTTCATTGAGTGCAAAGTCCGCTTCAGTTGGCTTATTTATTAATTTATTCCCAATCCAGACCGTAATGAGTACATAAGGATAATGACTGTCACCAGGTCCTGAAAGTGTCAAATATTCTTGAGCATCGGCGATGGCTGCATAACCATGAAACAAATTAATTTCTGCATGACTTTTCATTCCCCAGGCTTGGGCATCACCAGGTTTGATTTTCAATCCAGTAGCAAAGGCAGCTGAAGCAGCTTCATTATGATTGAGCTGCGTCTCTACTGTTCCGAGCAAAAACCAACTATTTGCATCATCTTTTTTTATCTCTGTGATTCGTCTTAAATATACCGATGCTTTATCAAACGATTCGTTTCTGTAATATATTCTCGCCAATCCATTTAGCATCGTTACATCATTTGGAACATTGCTAATTCCTTGGAGCAAAAGACTTTCTAGTTCGACTAACTGCTTATTAGTTGAATAAATGTAACCCAGGCTGTTATAGAAAGAAGCAATTCGAGGATTAATTTCTATTGCTTTTTTGTAGGCACTAATGGCTAAGTCTGTATGCCCAAGCTTATTTTCTGCATTCCCAAGGTAACCGTATGCAGCGTGGTGTTTTGGGTTTAATTCAATCGTTTTAAGTGCGGCAATTTTCGCCTCGTCATATTTTTGTACCGCGAGCAAACCATAACTCAAGCTGCCATACGCCTCTGCATCATCGGGATTGGACTCTACTATTTTCTTAAAAACTGTAAGCCCTTCTTCAGCTTTCTTAGATAATACAAGTGATGTTCCCATCATCATCAAAACTGATTTATTCTTCGGGTCTTTTTCTAGTATCTTTTGGTAAGCCTTAATTGCTTCCTCGTACTTACCCGATCTATGCAACTTATCCGCCTGCATCTTCTCTTCGAAAACAGACGCACTTGCACCAGTAGCCGAGCCTTGTTGGAAAATAAGAAAAAGCGAACATATCACCATTAACATACAATGTCTCCTTATAGGTAATCGTTAAATGATGCCCACTAACTTTAGTAATTTTCTACGCCGTAACCGGCTCCACCTTCTTATCCGAGAAAAATAACAGGAATAAAACCAGCACAACCGCCGCAATCCCTGCCGGAACCATCCAGACCGAAGTCCAGTCATAAACTGCCTTCTGTGTCGTCGCATCAATCGTTTTGTACCAATCCAGAACCAATCCTGAGAGCTTCGATCCGATGCCCATCCCAACGCCGTACGTCGCAAGTACGATCAAACCTTGCGCGGAATTTTTTATTTTATCTCCGGCTTTGATGTCGGTATAAATCTGCCCCGTCACGAAGAAGAAATCATAACAAACACCGTGCAAAAGTATGCCGATATACAATATCCATTCCGAAGTGCGGGCGTCTCCAAAGCCAAAACAAATGAAGCGAACCAGCCACGCGATCAAACCAATGAGCAACATGTTTTTGACACCGAATTTGAGATAAACAAGCGGCAAGATCAACATGAAAATTACTTCGGAGGCTTGTCCAAGTGACATTTTATTTTCGACATTTGTCATGTATGAAGCCGTCAACGAAGGATTCGCCAGGTTGTAATAAAAAGCTAGTGGGATGCAAATCAGTACTGAAGCAATAAAGAAAATCAGGTACGAGCGATCTTTCAATAGAACGAAAGCATCGGCTCCGATAATTTTTGCGACGGAAACTTTTTCGCCCTTGGCGCGCGGTGGAGTGTCAGGCAAGAAGAAGCAATAAATTCCAAAAATGATGGAAGTTACTAATGACAATTGGAAAATTCTGACATCGCCTCCGAAGTTGTAATATCCCACGATATTCGTGACGACAATCCAGGAGATTGTTCCCAACACGCGAATCGCCGGGAACTCTTTTTCAGGATTTGTCATTTGATTCATGGCAATCGAATTCGACAACGCAATGCTTGGCGCGAAGCAAAGCATATACGCCAAGATGTACCAAAAGAACGTTCCACCATCCGTGATCTGCGTCACGAAATACAAAACGATAGCTCCCAAAATATTCAGGACAGCCATCACTTTTTGTGCCGCAAAAAAACGATCTGCGATCATTCCGACAAAGAACGGCGCGGCTATCGTCGCGATGGAAAAAGCCAGATACGCATTGCCGACCTGATCTCCGCTTGCGCCTTTGCCGCCATTGAAAGCAGGCGAAAGCATGTATTTGCTCATCTGCCCGTACCACGCTCCCCACATAAAATACATAAGGAACATCATCAGCATTAATTGAATTCGAGTAATTGGTTTCATAGGTATATAAAGTTTTTTTAGAGGGAATGAACCACGGAGAACACGGAGGGCACGGAGTTTTTTGAGATGAGCGGGAGGTCTGATGAAGTCAGACGAAAATTTGATTGTGATGATCTGGTATTTTCTCCGTGCTCTTCGTGTTCTCCGTGGTTCAAAATCCTGGAGCCTCGCGTAATTCGATTCATTAGTCTATGTTCGTGATCTATCTTGAAAAAGACTGAGCGAGTGTACAACAGGATCAATAAAACGTGAATCGCTCCGCGTCTCACTTCATCATTCATCGTTCATCGTTCATAATTCCTGCCATGGAACCGATTTCACATTACTTCTATTCGCATCGTCTAAAACTGCAATTCTGGGATTGGGGGCAGGAGGGCAAACCCACATTAATTCTCGTCCATGGCGGAATGGATCACGCGCGCAACTGGGATTGGGTAGCGCGAACTTTACGCGAACATTTCCACGTCTACGCAATTGATTTACGCGGTCACGGTAACAGCCAACACGCGCCGGGAGCGCTTTACAGCCTGGTCGAACACGTTCTGGATTTATCAGCTCTAGTTGATATTATCGGCGACTTTCCAATTTATTTAATGGGACATTCGCTGGGCGGCGTGATCGTGTTGCACTACACCGGAATTTATCCAGAGCGCGTGAAAAAAGTTATCGCGATTGAAGGCCTGGGCTTGCCAATGGGACATCGCATGAGTCGTCCGTTTTCTGAACGTCTCCGCGAATGGGTTGAAGGCGTGCGCAAAAGTGAAACCAAGGAAGCCAAAAGCTACCCGAATTTAGACGCCGCCGTAGCGCGAATGCAGGAAGCGAATCCGCATCTTTCTAACGACGTAGCGCGGCATCTGACTTTGCATGGAACGAACTGGAATTCCGACGGTTCGCTGATTTGGAAGTTCGATAATTACGTCAGAAATTTCGCTCCGATTGGCAGCAAAAAAGAAGATTTAATTGAAACGCTCAGCCACATTAATTGCCCTACTCAATTGTTTTGGGGCAAAGAAAGTTGGATGACGAATCCTGAATCCGATGGACTCGCGCAGGCAATTAAAAATTATGAATTAGTCGAAGTCGAAAAAGCCGGACATTGGTTGCATCACGATCAACTCAATTTCTTTTTAGTAAAATCTTCGGAATTCTTATTGCGGTGAATTTTATTTATAATACTTTTTGACTCCATGGGGCTATCAAAATAGAATTAAAAATGATGAAACAGTTGGCGACAAAATCCTCAGAAATTGCTCAAAAAATGCTACTTCAAGCATCACTTTGTCGAGCATCAACCGCCTTAGTAGTTTTATTGCCGATGAATTCCAGCCTGAAAAAATTATTCTGTTCGGGTCGCATGCGTATGGAAATCCTAACGCGCAATCAGATGTTGATTTATTAGTGATTATGCCATTTCAAGGAAGCCCCTTCAGGCAAGCCGGAATCGTCCTCAATCAAGTTGTAAAAAGTATTGGAGTCATGCCACTTGACCTTTCAGTTAGGACACCAGAGCAAGTTAATGATCGGCTTTCTATTGGTGACAGCTTTATCCAAGAGATCATTCAGCGAGGACGTGTTTTGTATGAAGCAAATCACGCTTGAATGGATTGTAAAAGCTGAAGAAGATTGGCAAGTCGTGCTGATGAGTTACCGTGCTCGAAAGTTTCCAGCCTTTGATGCGGCTATTTTTCATTCGCAACAATGCATCGAAAAATACCTCAAATCAAGATTAGTTGAGGCTTCGATAAATTTCAATTGCACACATGATTTGCTCATGTTGCACCATTAGTTCTGCTCATTGAACCAACCTGGCTTTCGATGCAATTGCCTTTAGCTTTCCTCAATCCTTTTGCTGTCGCCTTTCGCTATCCTGGAATTAGCGCGACCATAGTGGACGCTAAAGATGCAATCAAGTATTGCCGATCCATCCGAAAAACCATTAGGGTATCTTACGGGCTAATAATTTAATTTTGCATTTTGCAAAACATCTTATTCGGGCTAGCAAATTGCAAAACTGTCGCAATTGACACAAAAGCTTGAAGTTTTTCACACTTTTATTCTCTTCAGCGCTGATTTTATTATCATTTCGATGGCGCTTTGCCTTTCTTCAAACAGTTTTCATTTTAATAAACCCTATTTTTGCGGACTTTTTAAGGGCGTAAAGATTTGGCATAAAAAATGCAAACCTGTTGAGAGAGGAATAAAAATGATTGACGTAACTTTTCAGAAACAGCGCTTTCCCTTTCAGAATTTGCCATTTGATATTCTCAAACCGGCCGTTATTACTTCGCAGCTTCAGCATCATTCCGTCATTTCATATTTGATTCCGAGCGTTCGCGTCCGTGACTTGGTTCCCGAAGAATTTCATCTGGGAGAAAATACAGTTCTCAGCATCGAAGCGTTTCAGGATTCCAGCCCGCATCAATTCGAACAAATTAATTATCGGTTGCAGGTGAACTATCGGGGGACTTTTCGCAACTGGTTGCTGGGCACTTCGATCGGTTCATTTTCAGCGATTACGGCGTATCACTATTTTCAGAATCCCTGGCATTTAAGCGCGATAGATTTACAGGTTTCTACTGATGCCATGAGTGGTCGCTACCACACGTACCGCCTTAATTCACAAAGTGAATGGTCTAATACTTTTTTTGAAATTGCTGACACGGGGATGCCGATTTTGAATCATCAGAAAGTTCAAATGGTAGATCATTTTATTCGCCGTGACGGTATCATTGGCAGCCAGCAAACTACGTATCTTCCGGCTCAGACAACACGCGGGATTTTAAAAACCGGTCGTTGCGATATGCTCAAAAAACTTGGCATTCTGGACGAAGCCGAAATTGCTTATCCCTTGAATGTTTCATTGCAAAGAAAAGTAAATTTTGAATTAAATTCAGAAATTCACGACACTTCAAAAATAATGCGTTTAGCCCTCATCTAAAGATGATTTAACGCAAGGGATCAAAGTGGCAAGGGGTCAAGAACAGAAGAGAAATGTTCCTCTTCTGTTCTTTGACCTCTTGTCCTTTTGCGTTAAATTTATTTGTCTTATCGCTTCCTTACTGGCATGTTTATTGAATGTTATTAGCAATTTTGATGTCATCACTACTGCTGACGCTGGCGTTAGGTTTTTACGTCATCATCACCGCTCCTGATGAAGCCATTAACCGTACCTTTGCGGCTTTTATTGGCATGATGACTCTGTGGATTATCAAAGACATCGCTTTCTGGTGCTTTCCGCACGGACACGAAAACGTTTATTGGTGGGGAACGCTCAGCTTCACTATCGGCATCAGTCTGCAATTCGCCTTATTACTTTTTGCGGATGTTTTTCCCGAAAATCATCCGCCGCGATGGAAGAGGACGTTACTCTTCGCGCTCCCCATGCCGATCTTTTTACCAGTGATTTTTTCGGGCGCAATGTGGGAACACCTCACCTTTATCGAAGGTCAATTCAGTATCAAACTGCGGTGGCCAGCCTATCTTTTTGGCATCTATAATTTCATTTTACTGGCAACGGGAATCTCTCAACTTTTCCTTAAATACCGCAAATATAAAAGCACACTTTGGGGCAAGCAATTAGCTTCCGTTATCCTCGGAGTGCTGACCACCGGAACATTGATTGTACCCGCCGGAAATCTATTGCCTGCGCTGGGAATTTATACACTTTTACCTTATTGCTCGGTTTTTATTCTGGGAGGAACTTTGATTTATGCCTATGCGATTTCCAACTTCAAAATGTTCTCGTTGCAAACTGCTCTCGACCAGCTCCGATTGTTTCCAGTCACTTATAAAATCACGATTGCAGTCGCGTTGACAGCCTTTCTGGGGTTCTTTTTGTTACAGGTTCCAGTCGCGATGTGGGCATTCGATACGGATAATTTTGGATGGAAAAAGTTTTTGATTTTCGCTCCCCTCGCAGGCCTGATTCCTTCTCTGGTTTTAATTTTAGTGATCGTAAAAATTCTTTCCCGCCCGTTACGAGAATTAACAGAAAAAACGTTGGAAGTGGCGCGAGGGAGCTACGGTGCACAAATCGTCTTGACGCGAAATGATGAACTTGGAGTGCTCGCGAAAAGCTTCAATTCGATGAGCAAGCAAATGGCGGAAGATATTGCTCGCTTAAAAGAAATCAATCAGGGATTAATCCGAACTGAAAAATTAGCAACCGCCGGAACCTTAGCCGCTGGCGTAGCCCACGAAATTAACAATCCGTTAGCCGCGATTTCTTCTCTGGTGCAATCGCAATTGGCCCGTAGCAAAGATGAACGCGACAGTGAGACGCTGCGATTAATCTTGTCGCAAATTACCAGAATTTCCAATGTTTTGCGCAGTACGATGGACTTTTATCGACCGCAAATTCCAATGCGTGGTGCCTGCAAACTAAACCAACTGATCACAAAAAGTATTGAACTTGCGAGCTTCGACAAACACTTCAAGCAATTGATTGTGACATGTAATTTTGATGAAAATCTGCCATTGCTACAGCTCGATGCTGATCAAATGCAGCAGGTTTTTCTGAACCTATTATTTAATGCCAGAGATGCTATTGAAGAGCGCAGCAACAAAGAAATTCCCGGCGAAATTATCATTGCGACGTTTCATTCCAATTCAGAAGTTTTAGTGGAAGTTAAAGATAATGGAGTGGGGATTTCCCCGTCGCATCTTGGGCAGATTTTTGATCCATTCTTCACGACTAAGTTGAGCGGAAAAGGAACAGGGCTCGGCTTAGCGGTCAACCACAGCATCATTACAGCCCACGAAGGCAGCATTCGAATCGCTCCGAACGGGAACGGGACAACGGTGACCGTATCATTTCCAAATGTATAGTAGGCGTCTCGCTTGCGTCGCGAGCGCGTGAAACGCCGCTCGCGTGACGTGGCGAGTCGGGACGCCTACGCTACCTCAATTTCGAATTTGTACAACCACGCCAAGCGTCGTTTTCAAATCCCTCAAATCGAAATCTTCATCCAAAGTTCCTTCGCGATCCAACACCAAAAAAGTCGCGTCTTTCTCAATTGGAAAAGCGCTGGTATGCCAGGTGCCGCGATGCAATTTAAAAGCGCAGTTACCGTCTACCCAAAAGGCCGCCATTTGATTCACATCAGGATTTTCGCCTTCGGACGGCATCGCTACGGCAATAATTGACTTCGATCCACCGAGGGGCGAAAAGACCTGCTCCGTCCGACTGTGACGCCCTAAAAAATCAAAAGTCATCGGACGCTGCTCAACAGTTTGCGCGACGAGACAGGCCTCACCTCCGCCTAAATCAATTTCGATTGGCCCACGCTCATCAATGATTTCACCAAAGGGAGCAAATATTTCGCGCGTCATCGGACGAGCTTCCAGGCAAATTGTCAAAAGTAATTGATTGGAGTCAGCCGGTCTATGATCACGAATTTTGGCAGGTGCTGCTGCTGTATTCATAAGAATTTCGCCTTTCTTTTCCAAAGGAAAACTGAGCGATCTGTTGGCAAACTGAGCCAACATTCGCAAAAGCTATTTGTTACTTGGGGGATAACGGAGCCGATTCCCGGAAGATGAAGGCGGGACAGTGGTCGCGGGGGCTGAATTGACATTGAAGAGAAGACCTTCATTCGGTTTCTGTGCGCAATGTAATAAAGAACTGGGTTTAGATTTTATGTTCAGATTAACGCATCTGTTCGGAAGATTTAATTCTGCGCCTCTTAGCCAATGAAGTCAAAGCAAATCTTCCTTAAATCTCGTGTCAATAGTGAAATGAACCGCTTGACGTACTGATAGTACTTGTGGTCATATAACCGTTCGTTTTTGGGAGAGACTCAGCCCATTGAAAACCTTTGAGGCGGCGTAGCCAAGTGGTAAGGCAGAGGTCTGCAAAACCTTTATTCATCAGTTCGATTCTGATCGCCGCCTCCATTATCTTCTTAATCAATTTCAAAATTTAGTTTCTTAGCTAGCAGGTTGATTGCTCCCTCGTTTTATTAATTTCACTTGCTTGAATTTCACAAAAGAATTACACTATTGAAAGAATTTTGAAAGAATCTCTTTTCAGTAAAGGGAGGTTGACTGCGAGCTTGGCTGAGTCATCTTTGCTACAAAGCTCGTATCTGAGCTTTTCACTTCCGATTAGCTCATTCGGAGATTGACGGAGAAAACTTATGATCAAACAATTTATTAATGACGAATCAGGACAGGATATTGTCGAATATTCTCTTCTGTTGGTATTAATTGGTGCCGCTGCCATTCTGATTTTAACGGGAATGGGCACCAGCATTACCAACATTTTCACGAAAATTAAAACTACGCTTGATACGGCTAATGCAGCGAGTTCAAGTTAAGTTCAGCTTTTAAAGATCAATCCGGCCCCGGGTTGACTCTTTTCCGATTCGTTTTTTTTACTTTAGCTACTGGTTGAACACCCTCTGGTCCCCGCTTCGTTAGATTCCGGGTAATTTCAAGCTAAAATTTGAGAGTCTTTTTTGGCGCACTTTGATAGCGATGGTATAGTAGCCAGTTCTTATTATGGCTTTAAATCATAACGCATTGATGAGCGGCTTATTGACATTGTTCGTTGTACTCATCGCGTTCTACGATTTGCGAGAACGGCGGATCCCCAATGCCTTTGTGTTCCCTGCTGCGCTGATTGGTTTATTATTAAATGCATGGCTTGGATGGAATGGACTCTGGTTTGGATTGCAAGGATTAATCGCCGGGTTTGCGCTACTGTTGATTCCGTATCTTTTCAGAGTAATGGGAGCTGGAGACGTTAAATTTCTGGCGGCGATTGGCGCTTTTGTGGGAGCTTTTGGATCGCTTCGTGCCCTGCTTTTTGCTTTATTAATTTATCCTTTGCTGGCATTATTTTTTGTTATCCGACAAGGAAAATTGAAGCTGACCCTGAGACGTTTTGGCTTGGTTTTATCAAGAGTGGCTGGATCAGTAATTCCATCTTTTCGATTGTATGCAACGCGAATGGAAACGATTAATGACGAAACCATTCCTTCGGCGACGACGCCTTTTGCTTTAAGTTTGAGCGCAGGAACATTAGTGGCAATTTATACGAATTGGTTACGGTAATGGTACGAGTGCAAACCAAAATTAAACCTTCGGCTGAGCGTGGACAGGCGATTGTCGAGTTCGCTCTGATTCTTCCCATTATGATAATCATGATGTTGGCCATCGTTTATTTTGCAATGGCTTTCAATTTACAGATGGTTTTGAATACGGCGGCCCGCGAAGGGGCACGAGCCTGGGCAAGTGCGAGAATGGGTACGAATCCCTGCTGCGAAAATTGTATTTCTCCCTGCGATCCTGAATTGGATAACAGCGAATTCGTGCATAACGTAACTCCTATAATTAAAAAAATTATTACCGATAATGGTTACTCTACTAATAACTTAATTATTTCCCCGATTGATTTGCAATACACCGAAGACGGTAGCGAGACATTGGCGGATTTGAATGCGACACAATGGCAAAACTTGTCTCCAGACCGCAGCGCCATGGATGCCTCAAAGGTAAAATTATTACTCACCCTCGATTTTGAATTACCATCCCCCAGTTTTGAAATCATGACGATTCGCCTCCGCTCATGCTATACCTTCAAGCGAGGTTCATAAGTAAAATGAAGTGCGTCAATCATCGTCTGATTTTTGCTATCACTGTTAAACTTGCTTCCTAAACGATTGCACCGTATAATGTTAAACCAACAACGGTCGTTTAGTCTGAAAAATAATTTGTGTTTTCTATTTTTTGAATCAGGTATATGTGTGTCAGGAAATCAAGCTTTCGAGGAAAATTATCCCGTATTCAGTCGGGTCAATCCCTCGTTGAATTTGCATTTATCCTGATTCCATTTTTATTAGTTACTATCGGAGTCGTTGAAATTGGTCGCGCCTGGTCGGTTAAACAGGCTGTCACCAACGCAGCGCGTGAAGGCACCCGAATTTTAATTTTGCAATACGGACAAGGTTTGAGCTGCCTGGAAATTGATTGTACAAACGCAGAGTCAATCAAAACTGCGGCAATTAATACCATAAAGTTTCACATGTCTGGTGCAGGTTTGGATATTAGCGATTCAGCCGTTGAAATTAATTTCATCCGTCAGAAAGTGGATAACGATGTAGTGAACACTGAACCGCTCGTTGGTGAAATGATCAGCGGTGATCTGGTTGGGGTCGCGATAAAATATAAGTATGTCAGCACCTTACAAGCCTTTATAACCTTTTACGGTGACAGTTCAAACGATGACAATTTGATAGATATGCTCGGAACCTGCGTGATGCGACACGAGTAAGTATGCTCTTCGCTGTTTATTGAAAGGATTGAAACTATGAACCGACGTTTTCTTTTTTCTTTATTGGGCGCTGTGCTCTGCGGATTAATTGCCATTTGGATTGCACAAAGAATAATCATAAAAGGCAGAGATCAAGACCCCAGCAATTTTACGAAAGTTCTTGTCGCCGCCAGCTCGATTGTGCCTGGCACGACGATTACCAACCAGATGGTTAAGTTAGTTGAAGTTAAAAAAAATTCCTTTCCCAGTGGTGCGACTTCGGATTTGAATCAAGTTGTAGGTAAGCAGGCAAGGTCTGAAATCGTAGCAAATGATTATGTGCTTCCTCAAAGTTTGGCGAAAACTAATGAGAGCATGGTGCTAGGAGTATTGTCAGAAGGTGATCGCGCCATGGCAATTCGTGTTGATGAAGCCAGTAGCATCGCGGGCTTTGCCAATCCGGGAAATTATGTTGATGTTGTGGCAGTCCTCTCACCAGGTGGAGGAGGCAAACAAGTCTCCAAAGTAATTGCCCAGAATTTGAAAATTTTGGCCAATAATCAAAGTACGCAGGAAATTAACGGAGCTGCGCCCAAGTTAGGCGGGACTGTAACATTAGCAGTTACACAAGCCCAGGCGGCAATTTTGACATTGGCTATGCGTGAAGGTAATTTGCATTTAATCGGAAGGAATCCAAGCGATCACGGATTATCTGTGCCACCTGAAGTTGTGGTTAACGATAATTTAAATAAGCCTTACCAAGAAGCTTCAACGCCAAAGCCACCGCCGATGCTGCCAGTCAACTATCAAATCCCTTCACCAACACCAAAAATTTCGCCGACTCCATCGGTAGCTCCAACAAAAATGGCAACAGGTATCAAAATCTGGAAAGGCGCCGTCGCCACAGAAGTTCAGGTAACAAAATAAAGTCCCCGGCTTTGAATTACAGGTGTGATATGAAAATGAAAATTTCGAACAACCGTTTCTTTCAGGCTTTAACAGGAAGCGTATTTCTATTATTGCTGACGTTTGTGGTGATGGCGCAGGAGAAGCAAACTCTCAAAGTTGCATTCGGGCGTGATTCCAATCAACCCATTAATATTGATCTGATGCAGGGACAATCACGTGTCATAGAATTCGATCAGGATTTCAGCGACACTCAATTTTCAGGCAAAGATATTGTTTCACTTTCACCTATTTCTCACCGCATTCTGGTCGTCAACGCTGAGGCTGTGGGTCAAGCAAATCTCGTCGTATTAAAATCCCAGGCCAACTCAACAGATGCCAATCAGATGCTGATCTTCAATGTCACAGTGGTGAAAAATCTGGCATTAGTAGACGCAAAAATTAAGCTGTTATATCCCAAAGAAAATATCGAACTCAGTCAGGTCAACGACTCCATCGTTATTTCCGGTAGCGTGACCAAACGCGCAATCGCCGATGAAGTGCAAAAAATTATTGTCGCCGCTGAAAAAGGTAATGATAAGAATGTAATTAACTTACTGAAATCGCCGGAGACTGAAAAAATTCAGGTTAGATTAGAGGTGCGAGTCGCTGAAGTGAATCGTTCTATTCTTAGAGAATTAGGCGCGGCTTATGGAATTATTAATAGCGCCGTTCCAGCTTTCATCAGTCCTGCGGGGCCTGCGACCTTATCAAGTGTTACGTCGGGGGGAGGACGTACTGGTACAACGGGACAAACAATTGGTGTCTCAGCAGTTGGTTCGCTCGTGAATATATTCCTTGGGCGAAGTGACGCAACCTCTGCATTCATCACGGCTCTTAATACTCGCGGGGCAATTCGGACTTTGGCTGAACCAACGCTAACAACTTCCGATGGTACAGAAGCTACTTTTCAAGCAGGTGGCGAAGTTCCGATTCCGCTCGTAAATTCAGTTGGAAACGGTCAATCTGGAATTCAAGTTGACTATAAGCCATATGGTGTCAGGCTCAAATTTACCCCAACAGTACTTGACGAAAATCATATTAGATTAGTGCTGGAACCTGAAGTCTCAAGTATTGATTACGGGACTACCGTTAACCTCGGCAGTGTTAGCCTTCCTTTATTTAAGGTTAGAAAAGCTAAAACAACGGTGGAACTGAGAGATGGTCAGAGCTTCGCGATTGCTGGACTCATTGATAATTCCGAAAGCGCGACGATCAGTCAAATTCCCGGCCTTGGGAACATCCCGATTATCGGAGAACTTTTCAAGAGTCGTTCATTTAGACGTAACGAATCGGAGCTGCTATTTCTCTGTACCGTAAAAATTGACAATCCACTTAATCCAGATCAGGTTCCACAAATGCCGGGTGAGTCTCAGCTAAAATCCCGGATGAAACAAAGCAGTTCAAATTCTGATTTATTATTGCCAACCAACTCATCAATGCAGACGCCTCTGGCGTTGCCTGCCACTGGTTTACTGGAAGGCGATTCAGGACATGCGATCCCGCGCAAAGCCAAAAAGGAAAATTAAAACTCAGGTAACTCAATTTTAGGTCGTGCAGCTTCTGTAATTTTATGATTCTCGCTACACATCGAAAATCCAAATATTCCACCGAACGCGGGACTGTCGTCTTGCTGGCCACAACGACTTTGTTAATTCTGGTTGGGATGCTGGCGTTAGCCGTAGATATTGGATATTTGATGAATGGTCGTGGCCAGCTTCAAAATTCTGTGGACGCCGCAGCTTTAGCAGGCGCGCAAGGTTTCAGGACTGCGATTGAAGCAAATGGAGCAAGAACGCATCAGGATTTTGTGACACGGAATTTAGCGAAAGATTTTGCGTCATTTAATGTTGTCAATCGAGCTGGCGGTTCGTCAAGCCTGGTCTTGAACGATTCTGATATTTCCATTGAATACCCGCCAGATTATCCTGTTCATCAAGCCCGGTTAATTATCAAGAATCGAACGGCGTTGCCAACTATTTTTGGGAATGTTTTTGGGCTTTCCAGTTTCAACGTGAGCGCCGTAGCTGTCACTAGTATGTTCCCTGTCGATGGTGGAACCGGAACGGTCAGCGGATGCTGGCGTCCAATCATGATCCCCGACACTTTCTACGATCAAAGCCCGATTGTGTGGGCAGTGAGTGACCCAAATCCTGTCAATCCAATTCAACCGCTCGCTCGCCCGGACTATTCAGGAGGCGCGTTAAAAGAAGGAGATTACTACGTTTCTCCTTATTACTCAGAAGCCAGTGGAAGCAATCGCAACAGCGACTATTTTGCCCGTGAAGTCGTGAATAGCCAAACGGGTGAATACAGAAAACCTTTTGTCATTGAATCAACTGGCATCCGTGACACGAATTCGCTAAATGAATTACGTTACACGCCACGTGGCGGGGGTGGCGGTGGACGAAATTTGATTGGAGTCCGCATGAGACTACGATCAAATGATTATCGAATCATCAATTTCACAGCTTCGACAGGATTTGAAAATGTCTCGCCATCCGATCCGATTGAACAGCTTAATAAAGGTGTTTGCACCCAAGTTCGCATTGGTCAGTTGCTTCAGGTAATGCCGCTCTCCAATCCGGCTTTCAACGCGACTTATAGCAGGTTTTACCAGCAACTCAGGAAAAATTTTATTGATGCGATTAATTACGGTAAAGACCCCACGAATAATTCTGATCTGTACCGTTACGCGCAAACACAACGATATTTGACCCCTAATTCCAGCCCCCGAGTTATCCCCGTTTTGATGTGTAATCCCACATATTTTGACTCAGCTAGCAACGGTCAATTTGTGGTCACTAATTTTGGTGCATTTTTTCTCGATTTTGTGACTGAAGACGGAAGTATGTCAGGTTACTTTGTTCGCGAAGTAATTACTGCCGGGACGCCAATTGAGGCCTCAAACGCTGTCATTAGCCCAAACCTATTGCCAATGTCAGTAAACCTTGTTCGATAACGTTTAAAAGTTGATTAGGATTTGTAGTTTGTCATTTACTCAGCGTATAATTATGTGTTGGAACCTCACAAAATGTTCTTGCAAAAGGACTCAATTTGGACTTCGTAATTATCCTGAAATGGATGGTGTGAGGAAAATAATTTCGTGTTAAGAAGTATCTCAGTCGTCATTATTGGTCGGAGCTTAACCCCTCAGGAACGCACGCAAATGCGCTCAACTAAGGGTGTGCCCATTTCAATCATTGCTGAACTTCCCAATAACTTACAAACGCTTGAACAAGTCAGCCGCTTGCGACCACATGCGGCGATGGTAATGCTCAACGGTGATATGCCTAAGAGCATGCAACTGGTCGAAAAGCTTAAGCAGGATGCACCGGAAACGGCCATTATCTGTTCCAGTGATGATCCAACTTCTGACGTGATTCTGCAATCATTTCGGATGGGAGCGACTGAGTTTCTGCGACTTCCGCTCAACGATATGGAAATCAGTGAAGTCTTCACAAAGATTGAGCAAACAAAAGTTAGAACTAGTGAAGAAGACCAAAAAGGACGCGTCATTGCGGTTTATTCCAGCAAAGGCGGATGCGGGACCACTTTCGTTACGGCGAACCTGGCAGTCGCTCTTTCACGCTTAACTCGCCAGACTTCGACGATTGTTGATTTGAATCTGCAAGCCGGAGATCAACCCACTTACCTGGGTATCGAAACTACTGCTTACACAATTTACGATGTGGTCAGAAATTTTGATCGGCTCGACGTGGAATTGCTGAAAAATTATTTAACGTCGCGGGGTAAGATTTCGTTGCTCGCCGCTCCAACCGAGATAGGCCGTGATGAAGACGTACGCCCCGAACACATCACACAAATTATCACGATGCTTCGTTCGGAGCCTGGCAACATTCTGATTGATCCGCAACATTCGCTGAGCGAAAATACGATTGCGGCTTTAGACTTAGCCGATGATTTAATATTACTGGTCACCTTAGACATTCCATCAATCCGCAGCGCCAAACGAGCGCTGGATATTTTTCGCCGCCTTGGTTATGAACGTGATCGGATTAAAGTTGTCCTCAATCGTTTTTCAAAATCCCCTGAATTCGAAACTAAACAAATTGAAAAAGTTCTTGAGCACAAGATTGATCACCTGCTGTCAAATGATTACAAAGCTGCCATTTCTTCGATCAATATGGGAGAGCCGCTGGTTCAGTCCAAGACCCAATCAAAACTGCAGAATGAATTTATTAACCTTGCAAGCAAGCTGGCAAATATCAAAACTGAGGATGAAGTTGACGTCACGTCCCGCAGTAGCTGGTTCTCTTTTGGCAGAAAATAGATATGGTGGTCAGTGACCAGTGGTCGATGGTCGGCGGGTTTACGAAACTACCTGCTCCCGCTCACCGATCACCGAATACCGCCCACCACTTTTAATTTATGGCTTCGCTTAAAGACCGTCTCGAACAAACCTCACAACAACGCCTTGGCGTGACAAACAACAGCTCAAATGAATATCAGGAGCTGAAGACCAAAATTCATCGCACCCTGATTGCGAAACTTCCGCTGGCAAAACTTGAAATCGCAGATGCCGCCTATCGTCAAAAAAGCGTCAATGAGCGCATAGACGTGATCCTCGGTCAGGAAGGCAGAGCGCTGAGCGCACTTGATCGTGAGCGCATTAAAACCGAAGTTTATGATGAGCTTTTCGGCTTTGGACCACTCGAACCCTTACTTGCAGACAAATCAATTTCTGACATTTTGATCAATGGCTATCGCAACGTCTACATCGAACGCTCAGGTCGGCTCGAAAAAGTTGAAGCGAACTTCAAGGACGACGCGCATTTGCTGCAAATCATTGATCGGATTGTTTCCCGCATTGGACGTCGCGTGGACGAATCGTCACCGATGGTAGATGCGCGGCTGCCTGATGGTTCACGTGTGAACGCAATTATCCCGCCGCTGGCGCTTGACGGCCCGGTACTTTCAATTCGTCGTTTCGGGGTCAATCCATTACTTGTTGAAAATTTGCTGGAATACGAAACATTAAATCAGCCGATGGCGGAATTTCTAGAGGCAGCGGTAAAATCCAATCTCAATATTTTAATTTCAGGTGGAACCGGATCAGGCAAGACGACGTTGCTGAATTGTCTGTCAGCTTTTATTCCGCCCAAAGAACGTCTGGTAACCATCGAAGATTCCGCCGAATTGCGCTTACAACAACCGCATGTGGTTCGCCTCGAAACGCGTCCACCAAACATTGAAGGACGCGGAGAAATCACGCAGCGGCATTTATTGAAAAACTCTTTGCGAATGCGCCCTGATCGGATCATCGTTGGCGAGGTGCGCAGCGAAGAAGCAATTGATATGCTTCAGGCCATGAACACTGGTCACGATGGCAGTATGACCACCATCCATGCCAATTCGCCGCGTGACGCACTTTCACGACTGGAGACGATGGTTTCGATGGCTGGACTAAGACTTTCGGATCGTTCCACCAGACAGCAGATTAGCTCCGCCATTAATCTGGTCATCCAGGTTTCGCGCTTTAGCGATGGGACGCGCAAAGTCACAAGCATTTCTGAAATCATTAGTAATATTGACGAAAATGATATTCGTCTGGAAGAGATTTTCTCTTACCATCGCATCGGATCGGGTCGGCTGGGAGAAATTCGGGGAGAATTTATCGCTTCAAAAATTTCGCCCCGTTGTTACGAAAAACTATTGCTCAACGGCTTTGAGCTGGATTCGCGTTCCTACGCGAAATACTGATTATTTTTATTAAAAATTATGGAACTAACTGTCATAATTTTCACGCTTTTGACCATCACATTTCTGGCGCTGGCTTTTTATTTTTATATCAGCCGCGATCTGGAAAAATATCAACGTCGCGTCGAAGAACGATTGCAAAAACTGATTGAGGAACGTGGCCCGGCGATTTCCAAACGTGACCTGTTGGACATCAAACAGGAACTACTCAGCGAAGTACCTTTTATTCATCAGGCGCTGTTACGCTTTGAAGTCTTTAACGAACTCCAGGCAATTCTTAAGCAAGCCGATTACACACGCATCACAGTTTATCGTTTTGTCACGTCAAGCCTGATCGCCGGATTTGTCGTGGGCTCTATTCTTGGAGTGTACGGTCGTTCAATTTTTGTCATGCTCGTCACGACGATTGTCGTCAGCATGATTCCATTAATTTTTGTGCTGAATCGTCGTCGCGTCCGCTTGCGAAATTTTATTGAGCAGCTTCCTGATGCTATCGAAATGATGATTCGTTCTTTGCAGGCCGGACACAGCTTCAGCTCCGCGCTGCAAGCCGTAGCGACAGAAATGCCTGACCCGGTCGCACGCGAATTCGGCAAAGCCTATGAAGAACAAAATCTTGGCTTGAGCATGAAAGTGGCATTGGAAAATCTCGCCGAGCGAATTCCCTTGATGGATTTAAAACTTTGCGTCACAGCCATTTTGATTCAGCGTGAAGTCGGCGGTAACCTGACTGAAGTTCTCTCTAACATTAGTCATACGATTCGTGATCGTTTTCGGATTCAGGGAGAAATTCGCGTGAAGACAGCGCAGGCCCGGCTCTCCGGTTATATTGTCAGCGCGTTGCCTTTTATTTTATTTTTCTGGATTAACCTGGCAAATCCGAAATATCTTGATTCGCTTTACAATCATCCGCTTGGATATTATGTGATTGGAGCAGGCATTTTTATGCAGGTAGTTGGCTGGTTAATTATTCGGCGAATTGTCAGAATCGAAGCGTAAGGAGGAATTTTCGTTATGCTTTTACTACTATCGATTAGTTTGATGTTGGCTTTCATCAGTGCGGGGCTGGCTGTTTATTATTGGTATGCTCCGCCATTGAACCCTTTGGGCGAACGACTGCGCGAAATCAATCCTCGGCTCAGGCAGGACGTTGGCACTTCGCCACAGGTCAAGGAAAAGGTTAACGAAATTATTGTTGATCGTGTCGCACGCCCTGTTTATCGGATGACGCGCCCTTCTAATCGTAACGTTCGACGCTTACGACGGCGCATGATCAAAGCCGGATTTGCTTCAGAAAATTCCGTTTTAGTCTATTCCGTTTTGCGTCTGGCTTCCGCGATTGGTTTGCCAACTATTATTTTCGTTATTTTAATTTCATCAGATTTTCCGCGGACACCGCAGTTTTTGGCACTGGTTTTAATTGGAGTGGTGTTGGGATTATTTATTCCTTCCTTCATTCTGTCTAAAATCATTACGCGACGACAACAAAAAATCTCACGTGCTCTGCCGGATGCCATTGATTTGATGGTAGTTTGCGTAGAAGCCGGACTGGGATTAAATCCGGCCATTCAGCGCGTTGGACGTGAACTTGAATTAGTAGAACCAGTCCTTTCTTCAGAACTTAGTATCACTGACCGTGAAATCCGCGCCGGTAAACCGAGGGATGAAGCACTGAGAAATTTAGGTGATCGAACTGGTGTTGATGACATCAAATCATTGGTTGCGCTCTTAATTCAAAGTGATCGGTTTGGAACCTCAATTGCTTCATCATTACGTATTTTCGCCGACTCCATGAGAACAAAACGTCGTCAGCGCGCTGAAGAGTTGGTGTCGAAAGCTTCCATTAAGTTGATTTTTCCGCTACTCTTGTTTATCTTCCCCGCGCTACTAATAGTACTTCTTGGACCGGCTTTAATTTTGCTATATCAGGCATTGGACAGTGCGGCAAAATAATCTCATCTGTCATTTTTCGGGGTATTATTATAGCTAGTTCTGACATCATCATTCTTGTCCATAAATAACCTTTTAATTATTTATGGTGGGAAGAAGAATGAGGAGAATTTTCCATGCTGAATTTAGCGGTCGTGCTTTTGCAGACTCAACCACCAGATCAGGATTTAACGCTCAACTGGGTCATCTTTTTTGTATTGCTTGTTATTGCCGGCATACTGGGAGTGATCGTAGTTAAACGACGAATGCACGAACAAGACGACGATTACGACATCTGACTTCCTCCACTTGAAACTGAAACTTTTTCATCGCGTTACCGGAGAATGTTTGGCGCAGCGAGTCACACTCGCTCACACCGGATGGACGCGGCTCCGCGGATTGATCGGACGCAAAAATCTTGACCCTGATGAGGTTCTTTGGATTCGTCCTTGTAGTGGCGTACATACATTCTGGATGCGCTTCACAATAGATGTCGTATTTCTTGATCGCCAACTATTCATCATCAAAATAATTAAAAACATGCGCCCCTTTTGCCTGAGCCTTCCAAAGCTCTCGGCAAGCAGCGTAATTGAGATGCCTGCTGCTTCAATTTCTAAATACAATTTGCAAATCGGCGACCAATTACAAATTCGTAAATCTGACAGCGATTGATTTTTGGGAGCAGCGCAATTACACTCCAACGTTTCAATAACTTCTTTAATTATCATTGCTATTTTTTGAGGCTAAATTATGAAAATTCACGAGTATCAAGGCAAAGAATTACTGCGCCGCTTCGATGTCAAAACACCACGCAATTTTGTCGCGACGACAGTAGCTGAAGCTGAAGACGCGGCCAGACAGCTTGGCAGTTTTCCGGTGGTGATCAAGGCACAAATTCACGCCGGTGGACGCGGCAAAGGCGGCGGTGTCAAACTCGCTAAAACTGCTGAAGAAGTCACCAGCGTGACAAATTCAATTCTCGGCATGAATCTGGTCACACACCAAACCGGCCCTGAAGGTCGTCTGGTACGCACTGTCTTAGTCGAAGAAGGTCTACGCATCAAACAGGAATTTTATCTCGGCATTGTCCTTGATCGCGCCGCTTCGCAACTGGTTTTCATGGCTTCCTCAGAAGGCGGCATGGACATCGAAGAAGTCGCCGAACATTCACCTGAAAAAATCTTAAAAGAATACATTGATCCGTCCGTTGGCTTTCAAGCGTTTCAAGCGCGTAAATTAGCGTTCGGACTTGGACTCCCTCCGGAACTCATCAACAAAGCTGCCAAATTCATGATGGCACTTTATAAAGCTTCCGTTGATCTTGATACTTCATTAGTCGAAATCAATCCGTTCCTTCTGACTGAAGAAGGCGAATTTTATGCACTGGATGCAAAGATGACTTTCGATGACAACGCGATGTTCCGACATAAAGATTTCGAAGCGTTGCGCGATTTGAATGAAGAAGAAGAACTGGAAATTGAAGCTTCGAAATTTGATTTGAACTACATCAAATTAGACGGCAACATTGCCTGCATGGTTAACGGAGCCGGACTCGCCATGGCAACGATGGACATCATTAAATTAGCGGGCGGCGAGCCTGCCAACTTCCTTGATGTCGGCGGTGGAGCTTCGCAAGAACGCGTCGAAAACGCTTTCCGGATTCTGCTGGCTGATCCAAACGTGAAAGCGGTTCTGATCAATATTTTCGGAGGTATCGTCCGCTGCGACATGGTCGCTCGTGGCGTCGTAGCAGCTGCAAAAAATCTTGGCATTCAAGTCCCTATCGTCGTCCGCCTTGAAGGCACAAACGTCGAAGAAGGTCAGCAGGTGCTGAAAGATTCAGGGATGAACTTTGCCGTGGCGAATGGCATGAAAGATGCCGCCGAAAAAGTTGTCGCCGCCGCCGGATAAATGCTAAGAGTACACGCTTTAGCGTGCAAACGCCGCGCATCGC
>JAYTCQ010000087.1:0-9187 GCA_043736395.1 Blastocatellia bacterium
GCAGTTCTTTTTTTGACCATGACGTTCTTTTAACCCATAGACCCGCTTGTGTCTATGGGTTTGGAAGCCTAACTTAACCTCATTGGCCTTCAGGCGGAATGACGTAGCTAAAGGCGGAATGATAAGATTGCCAATACTTCCCGCCTCAAGGCGGGACTACGAACGAACGTTCATCTTATTGCAGATCACCATCAATTCATCTACCATTCATTTCGCGCCCCCTCTCTATTTTTCGGAGTCGTGAATGTATCTCAGTCGTTTCGCCGCAGCCTTTTTTCTTCTCTCATTTTTTAGTCTTTTTGTTTCCGCGCAGGATCGGGAAACGCCTGTCACCTGGTCAGCAAAATCTGCTTCCTTGGAAATCAGTCAGAGCGATAGATTTACCGTAGAACTCATAGCCAAAATCGAAAATGGATGGCATCTTTATGCAACACAGCAGCCAATAACGACAGGGCCGAGACCAACGAAAATCACTTTGTCAGAAGGACAGTTTTTCACGCTGGTCAATTTAGCAGAGCCAAAACCAGCCACCGAATTCGATGATAATTTCAAAGCCGATACGTCTTGGCACGAGGGGACAGTCACCTTTCAATTAATGATCGCAGTCAAACCTGAGACGCCCGTCGGAAAACAATCGTTGCAAGTGCAAACGTATTTTCAAAGCTGTACCAAAGAAAAATGTCTGGCTCCGCGCAAAGAAATTTTGACGCTTCCGATCAACATCACGGCAACCACCAAACGCGAAGCCGTTGTCGTTTCCGAAGCCAACGAAAAACAATTTCTCGCCGCCCTGCACACGCCTGATGCAAAACAACGAATTGCTGCACTTGAAAAAATCCTGAGCGGCTCAGCTTCCACAACCCAGCAAACATTCGGGTATCGCGCAATTATTGAAGCATTACTGGAAATTACTCCGTACCAGAAAGAAAAAATTCTAACGGCAGCGGAACGCTTATTAAATCTAACAAATGAAGCTTCGCGTGAAGTTTGGTTGAATTATCTTGCTGGTCTTTGGCTGGAAAAAAACGTCTTGCTTGAGGAAGCCGAAAAGTACGCCGCACAAAATATTGAGCTGCGCGGCAACCGTGTCAAACCTGATTCGCTGGTCACGCTGGGACGAATTTACCTCAAACGAAATAAAACCAAAGAAGGCGAAGAATTAATCAAAAAGGCTTTTGGATTGGACGCTTCGCTGCCAGCCGCAATGCTGGGAATGGGAGAAATTTCTGCGGCGCAGAACGATCATAAAACCGCACTTGATTTTTTTGCGAGTGCTTTTTTATCAGGGCGCGGAGGTACGGCTGCGCGGCAACTAACCACCGAAGCCTATCGCAAAATTTATCCAAATAACTTGAATGAATTAGAAGCCTGGCTGGATGCAAAATATCGGCGCGACTTCCCCTCGCCGATCAAGGCTGAACATTATCAGCCGACTCCCAAACGAACGAATCGCGTCATCCTGTTCGAAGCCTTTAATGGATCAGCCTGCGCTCCGTGCATCGCTACAGATTTATCAATTGAAGCCGCAGCAAAACGCTTTTCGACCAATGAATTTGTGGTCATCGCGTATCACGTCCACATTCCTGATGTTGATCCATTGGTGAATGTAGCGAGTGAAATCCGCCGGGGATATTACGGCGTTCGCGTTGCCCCAACGATGTATCTGAATGGTACGATGATCTCGAATTCCGGTGGTGGAAGAAATCAGAGCGTCAATTTCTTTGACAAGCTAAAAGCTGTCGTCGAAGGCTCGCTGGAAACTCCGGCTTCGGCTGAAATTAAACTCAATGCAACGAAACAAAATTCATTGATAAAAGTCAGCGTGAACGTTGATAATCTCAACGCAAAATCTGCTGATTTGCGCTTGCACCTTGTGCTGGTTGAAGATGAAGTCCGCTACACCGGAGTGAATGGTGTACGCTTTCATCAAATGGTAGCGCGGGCGATGGCGGGAAAAAATGCTGATGGATTGCCGCTCAAAGCAAATAAAAGCTCAGCTTTCGAGCATACATTTGACGTCGCAAAAATTGTGCAGGCGAACAAAAGCTACCTTGAAGATTACGAAATTAATGGCAGAAATTTCTTTACCAAATTCGATGAAAAAAAACACGAGATGGACACCAATCGTTTGTCCGTCATCGCTTTTGTGCAGGATCACAAAACAAAACAAATTTTTCAGGCGGCGCAGATCAAACTTTCTTCGCACGAAATGCATCCAAGTGGTTCGAAATAGCGGATAACCTTTATGAATAAATTATTGAATAAAATTACAACTTCAGCGTTGTTATTAATTTTAGCTTTTGTGCCCGCCATCGCTCAGAAAGCAAAAGCTCCCGCAAAAAAACCGGGAAAACCTTCAGAACAAGTTGCGGCGCCGACTACCGCTCCAACCAAAGATGTTGATGGGTTTTCGTTGATTGGCAAATCCGTACCGGAAGTTTCTCTGCTGGATTTTGAAAATAATCAGTCTGTTCCATTTTCAAAATTCAAAGGCAAGATCACGATCATCACTTTTTGGGCAACGTGGTGCGGGCCTTGCATCAAGGAGATGCCCGCCTTCAGCAAATTAGTTGAAGATTATCAAGGCAAATTACAAGTCATCGCGATTGCCACAGGCGATGATCGAGTGGACACATTAGCCTTTAAAAATAAGCACCCCGATTACAAAGTCACCTGGCTCCTCGATCCCGATTGGGAAAAAGATGAATCCAATTTAGCCAAATCTTTTGGCATTATTGGCTTGCCGACTAACCTGTTTATAGATGCCGATGGCAAGGTCGTAGATTATTGGCGCGGGCTGGAAAACACCGACGCCTTGGTCAAAAAAGTTCAGGAATTAATGGCGAAGTAAAGATCGAACAAGCCATGAATTTGATAACCTCAGTCCTCAAATTCATAAAAATTTGCCTTAAGCATTTCTGCCCAATTTGACCAATAAACAACACCTGTCAGCCCTGCGCCTGTTGGGTCTATTTTGAAAAAATCCGGGATGATTTCAAAATCTTTTCTTGTTTTCAGTTCACTCAAGTAATGAGTCAAACACTCTAACAGCTTTCCAAACGACGAAAATATTATTTCACTCAACCCTTCAAGATCCCCTCCAAATTCATGGTCATAAAATCTGATTGGAAATTCATTGTCTCGCAGGCTACTTCGCCCATCAAACACTAAAGGTCCGCCATCATTTCCTTCATCTCCAAATGGATATAACTTTTGAGGGATCAGCTGCTCTGCGATAAGCCAATCTAAATTCTTTCTTATGTCTTTTAGTGGTAAGTTTGGATTTGAAGATGGCAGCCTAAGAATTGAAAGGTCGCAGTCAAGAAAGAAATACTCTTGATGCCATTGTACAAAACTTCTTGGAAGTGTGATTTTAAATTCGTCTTCGATTTTTTTGTAATCGTCGTCCGTAAGATTCCCTTTTATAAGTTTCCACTCAAACCATCCATCTTGATCTTTTGGCGACAACATCATTTCAACTGGACTATCTTTTGAAAAAACAATCTTGTTAGGAAATGCTTCCAAGTAAGTTTTAAAAAATTCAGTTATAAGGGCTGTCATACGTTCGCAAATAACTTCCGACGTTCTAAAAACCTGCCAATCCATCGAACCCCAAACAACAAAATCAAAATCACCGCATAAATCACAGGCTGCCGCACGTCCGATTTTACTAACCAGTAAAAATGTACGATTCCCAAAATCGCCGCCGGATACACCAACCGATGCAATTGATTCCAACGCTTTCCAGTCAACTTACGAATGGAAAATTTATTGGAAGTGATCGCTAAGGGAACTAGCAAAACTAACGCCGCAAAACCAATGGTAATAAATGGACGCTTCGCGATGTCTTTGGCTACGCTGCTAAAGTTAAAATTTAAATCAAAGATTATATAGGTCAGAAAATGCAGGCAGGCGTAAAAGAATGAATACAGTCCAATCATCCTCCGCAGCGAAATCAGCCAGTTCAATTTTTTAATTTTTCTGAGTGGCGTAATTGTGAGAGAAATCAGCAAAATCGCGAGCGCCCAAGTGCCTGTGCTGTGCGTGATGAACTCAACTGGATTGGCGGTTAGATCATTTGTGTAGAAGCAATAAATCAACCTGACAAGCGGCAATAGGCAAAGAACATGCACGATAAATTTTACGAGTTTGAGATTGTTGCTGCTCATAAATAAATGCAGAAGCCCGCACGCAATAAGGGCACCAGTACTACTTCACTCGAACTTTCTCAAGCTTTGATGCGCTTACACATAATGTGAAAGCGCCCTTACTACGTGCGGGCTTCTGCATTGCGGCTAAAAATTCTTCCGCAAATCCATCCCGCTATACAAACTCGCAACCTGATCGCAGTATCCATTAAACGGGAGCGTCGGTGTGTTTTTGAAAAGTTCGGGCAGGCGACGTTCAGAGGCTTGCGACCAGCGCGGATGATCTACTTCGGGATTCACATTCGAATAAAAACCGTACTCATCGGAAGCCATCATATTCCATGTCGTACGCGGCTGCTCCGCCATCAATCGAATGTTGACGATGGACTTGATGCTCTTGAATCCGTACTTCCACGGCACGACCAAACGAATCGGCGCGCCGTTCTGATTCGGCAATGATTTTCCGTACAATCCAGTCGCCAAAATCGTCAGCGGATGCATCGCTTCATCCATTCGCAAGCCTTCAACGTATGGCAACGTCAAGCCGCTGAATTTTGCCAAAGGCATTTGCGCCTTGTCATAAATCGTCGCGAATTGAACGTACTTCGCATTGGAATTCGGCTCCACAATTTTCAGCAAAGCACTGAGCGGAAAGCCCATCCAGGGCACGACCATTGACCATCCTTCGACGCAGCGAAAGCGATAAATGCGTTCTTCTAACGGCGCGATTTTTAGCAATTCATCAAGATCAAATTTTCTAGGTTTATTCACTTCACCTTCAACATTGACCGCCCACGGATTTGTCACAAGTGATTTAGCATTCTTGGCAGGATCACTTTTGTCAGTTCCGAATTCGTAGTAATTGTTGTATGTAGTAATTTCTTCAATCGTGTTCGGAGTGCCAACCGGAACAGGCTGACAAACATTGGATACTTCTACCTTTTTAGGAGTACAAGCCGCAAGCGAAATACCTGCCATTGCCAGCCCGGCTTCCGCTAAAAATTTTCGACGCTGACGAAAGATTTTCTCGTCCGTAATTTCTGAAGATTTAAGCTCACTCTGTTTTTTTATCAGCATAAAAGTTCCTGAATTATTAATCGCAGCCAAGCTCTATTTTATTCCTTTGCAATCTCTTTTGCACAAAGAGGATTGTTTTGTCATCTACCAGCACTTGCTCAAAATATCAATTTTCCGTCATTTTCGTAGCTCAAACTTTGATTTTATACATTTTTGTACTCCCCCAGGGCTGTCATAAATAAAACCTTCCGAAATCAGTAAATGTCTTCGCTACCAGGCCACCTACTGGTGTCCCTTCAACTTATAATCCTCCACAATTCTGTGGCACGGCAGGAAGACTTGCAACGAAATTGTGGGTAAGTATTAAAGAATCAAGTATTCATCAGACTCAATTTCAAACTTTTCACAATCACATTCAAACATCCGACTCCAAAGGAATTTTTGAATTAAGTACCAAGCACAACTGATCAATAATTTTGTCACAGCATTTCTCGTTGAATTGCTGGCACAATAAATGCAGCCTCAAAAGCGTCGAACATGAGAAGAGCAGTTTTTTGTTCGGCGACAATTTACGATGTCTCTGGTATTCAAAATCAAGAAACACAGAGACGCATTCATAAAGCTTTTGCTGGGAAAATAACCCAAAATAGAAAAGAGACTGGTTTCGGTTTGCGACGCTAGACCAGTCTCCTTCTCCACTTCACGTTTAATGAAAGGAGCATCACCATGCTAACAGAAAAGTTTCGGCTTCACAAAATTCAGATTTACCAAATGAAAATTCACTCAAAATTTAGAATTCTAACTGTCGCACTTGCTTTGGTTATTTTCACTGTCATCACTCAGGCGCAATCATTTCAAGGCGGATTGCGCGGATCAATCAAGGATGGCGAAGGTAATGTTTTACCATTGGCTGCGTTAACCTTAACCAATATCGAAACCAATGTTTCCCGTAACACTACCTCGAATGAAACAGGTGAATACGTCTTCGAAAAAGTTGATCCGGGAAAATATAAACTCAGTGCAAATCTGAATGGTTTCAAAAAAACAGAACGCAGTGATGTCATCATTGAGACGCAGCAACAAATCACCTTGGACCTTGCGTTACAAGTCGGCAATGTCGTCGAGACCGTAATTATTACGGGTGAAGTCGCAATGATTGAAAGCTCAACCGCTTCCACCGGAACCGTGTTGAGCAAGCAAATTCTGGCGGATTTACCGAACTCCGGACGCAATCCGTTTATGATGTCGGCAATCACACCGAACGTAATTCCGGTCGGCAATCCAACCTTTAATCGTCAACAGGATCAAAGCGGCTCTTCTGCGATTTCACTCGCGGGAGGGCCTGTGCGTGGCAACAATTACATCATTGACGGCGTCCCGATTACTGATTTAGTCAACCGCGCAGTCATCGTTCCTTCCATCGAAGCCGTACAGGAAGTCAAAGTTCAAATCAACACTTACGACGCCGAAGCCGGACGCACCGGCGGCGGATTTTTTAATACAACAGCGAAATCCGGCAGCAATGATTATCACGGCAGTCTCTTCGGATTCGTCCGTCCTTCTTCGATGCAGGCGAACAATTTTTTCAATAACCGCAGAGGCATCGCCAAGCCGAATGCGCCTTATAAACTTTACGGTGGATCGTTCGGCGGCAACATCAAGTTGCCCTGGCTTTACGATGGCAAGGACAAAACTTTTTTCTGGTCTTCGTTTGAAGGCTACCGCATGGATACATTTTTAAGCGAAACATTCACCGTCCCGACCGACCGCGAACGGCTGGGAGATTTTTCGCAAACCAAAACCAGTACGGGCGCGCTCGTCGTCATCAGAGACCCGCTGACCGGATTGCCGTTCGCCGGAAATATCATTCCAACTTCACGTCGTGATGTAGCTGGTTACAACATCACGCAATTTTTCCCGAAGGCAAATAGCGCAGGTGATGCGCTGTCAGGATTAAATAATTACACGGCTACTTCAACGCTCTCAGATCGCGCCGATCAGCAAACGCTCAAGGTAGATCATTCGATTGGAGAGAAGTATAAAGTCAGCGCCTTTTACGCACATTACGGCAGCCGTGAACCGGAAGCTGATTACTATAAAAATATTGCCAACCCCGGAGGTACATTACTTTTCCGCAATGTTCATGCGGTGGCGGTGAATAACATTTATGCTTTGAATTCGACAACTGTGTTGAGCTTGCGTTATGGATACAACACCTTCACAGACAGTCCGAACACGGTGAGCGCAGGTTTTGATGTTCCTTCTTTAGGTTTTGCCAACGCCTTCACCAAAGATATTGTTTTTAATAAATTTCCTCGCATTAATATTGTCGGTGCGGCATATGGTTCTGCGACGCAAGCGGCATTGGGTTCCGGCGCAGCGTCTCAACGTCGTTATTATTCACACAACATTCTCGGCAGCGTTTCTAAACTTTTCGGTAAACACAGTGTCAAAGTCGGAGCCGATTATCGAAAGATGTTTGCTGACTTCACGCAAATTGGTCAGGCGAGCGGCGAATTCAGTTTCAGTAAAGGCACAGTCGGCAACGAACTCGCCAGCCTGATTTTAGGCTTGCCGGATTTGACTCGTACCAACAACGCGCAGATTGCAAAGCCGCTGCAAACCTACGTGAATTATTACGGCACATACATCCAAGATGATTTTCGACTCTCAAATAAATTGACGCTCAACCTCGGATTACGTTATGAATACGAACAAGGCTTGCAGGAAAAAACTAACAACTTATCCGTTGGATTTGATCGTAGCGCAACCAGTCCTTTAGTCGTTCCCGGACTGAACTTAAAAGGCGGATTAGTTTATGCCGGAGTAAATGGCAATCCAACGCAGCAAACGCCGGGAGCCAATAAATATGCGCCTCGCGTCGGCTTTGCATTTTCGCTCAATGAAAAAACCGTGATCCGCGGAGGTTATGGAATTTTCTGGGCACCGCCGATTTTCACCTTCTCAGTGACGGGCATCGGAGCCTTAGGGTTTTCTTCGATCACCACAGTTGCTCCCGGAGCGACATTGACGAATCCGTTCCCTACGGGGCTGAATCAACCCATCGGAAATACACTTGGATTACTAACAAACGTTGGCGATACGATTCACTACGTTGATCAAAATCGTCAAGCGGCTTACGTCCAACAATACTCGCTGGACATTCAACGCGAATTGCCTGGTGGAATTGCGATGACGCTCGGTTATACCGGCAGCCGTGGTTCACGTTTACAAATCGGCAGCATCAACGATTCGACGCTCAACATTAATCAGTTAACAGCTGATAAATTAACGCGGACTGATTTAACAACCAGAGTAACAAATCCGTTTTTCGGCATTGTCAAAACTGGCAGCTTGAGCGCCGCCACGATTGAGCAAAGGCAGCTTTTACGCCCCTTCCCGCAATTTGGTGACATCTTCGTGCATCAATCCAACGAAGGAAAATCTTTCTACAATTCCGTCACGATCAAAGCCCAAAAACGAATGACGAAGGGTATGAGTTTTTTGACTTCCTACACGTTCAGCAAAATGCTGGATAACGTTGTCGGACAAAGTAATTTCTATTCCGGCACTTCAAATTTCGCTGTGAATATTTATGACTTAACCTCCGAACGTGGATTGTCCGCGATTGATACGCCGCATCGTTTTCTCTTCAGCGGCAGCTATGAATTGCCCTTCGGCAAAGGCAAAGCAATGCTCAGCGACAACGCATTTTTAGATCGTATTGTTGGCGGTTGGCAGATCAATGCCATCGGATCATTCCAGAGTGGGTTCCCTCTTTCCATCACTCAGGCAAGCAACAATTCTCTTTCGTATGGCAGCGGTCAACGTCCAAATGTCGTGCTGGGAGTTGCTCCTTCAACCTCCGGTTCAATTGGCGACAGAATTGACAGCTATTTAAATCCGGCAGCATTTAGCGCAGCTCCGACGCAAACGTACGGCAACATCAGCCGCACAATTGGAGTGCGTTCGCCAGGACAAAAGAATTGGGACATTGGACTGATCAAGAACACAACCATTCT
>JAYTCQ010000088.1:0-4078 GCA_043736395.1 Blastocatellia bacterium
CGTTCGGTGAACTCATTGCGTATTCCACTGGAATACTACATTCAACGATGAGGGTCTTTGACGTTGATAACGACGGCAGATTAGATGTGTTGGTCTCAGGTGTAGTTGGTGGATCGCAAACACCAACGCAGGTATGGGCTGTGATTCGCGGCGCATGGGATGGAAAGTTGAACGCGCCACGGCTGACAGTGACGTTTCCATTTAATACGATCAGTGCGCAGGAAGGTATTCACCATTTAGTTGCTGCGGACTTTAATCGCGATGGCGTGGAAGATTTACTGACCTTCTCAAGCGGAGGCCGTTTCGCGACACTTTTGGGCAACGGTTTGGGTGGGTTCAAAAGCCTGGAAGCTATTTCAAGTAGTATTTCATCCGAATTTGTTCAGATACGTGATTTCAATCGCGACGGTAATCTTGACGTCATTTCGTTGGAAGGAAACAGCAACAACCTGCTTATTTATTTAGGTGATGGCAAAGGCGGTTTTCCGACAAATTGGAAAGTTACACTCAGTGCCTTCACGAACAATTTTGAAGTCGTTGATTTAAATCAGGATGAAAATTTGGACTTAGTAGTGAAATCTGCCAATGGCAGTTTGTCAATTTTGACCGGCGATGGCAAAGGAGTTTTTACTGAAGCCGTCACTGGATTAGCCACGCTCGGTAACATCAGATCAACGTTTTCGTTCACGCAAGGCGACTTTAACGGAGACGGTGAAAATGATCTTGCGATTTTACAGGCGTACACTTTTAATGCCTGCTCCGACGCTCAATTAGTCATGTTGCCGGGTAACGGGAGCGGGGGGTTTGGTGATCCGGTAATTTCAAATTTGACAGTCGGGACAACGCGATTATATCCAGGAGACATGAATGGTGATGGTCGCACAGATTTAGTGTTCACAGACAATTGCACTGCTAATCGTAATAGCATTAATGTCCTGTTTGCCAATGCTGGTGGAAGCTTTGGCTCACCTTCCGTTTGGTCACTTATCGGGGAGGCAAGATTTATTCACCTTGGTGACTTTGACGGAGATGGACGCAAAGATATTGTTACTTCGAGTTTTGCTAAGGGGAATGTCACAGTTTTACGTGGAAGTGTCGGCAACACATTTCTGCTGCCTTATGTTTTTACTACTTTTCAACGTTCAGGTGGCATCACTCTCGGCGACTTTAACGGTGATGGTAAACCCGATCTTGGGGTGGGAAATTATGATAATACAACTGTGATGACGTTAATTAGTCGAAGTAATTGTTTCACACCGAATAAAGCAATCACGACAAACGCTGCGAATTATCTTGGTGTCAGGCTGACGTCCGAAGGAATTGCCGCCAGTTTTGGCGAAAGCTTAGCAAGCGCGACACAAGCTGCGCCGAGCGTACCGCTGCCCACAACTTTATCGGGTACAACTGTAAAAATTAAAGATTCACAAGGCATAGAATTTTCTGCCCCGCTGTTCTTTGTTTCAGCCCAGCAAGTAAATTGGCAAATTCCAAAAGGTGTTTCCGAAGGCATTGCGATTGTGACCATAACCAGTAGTTTGGGACAAATTTCTACCGGAACAATTGAGATTGTCAAAGTCGTCCCAGGCATTTTTTCTGCAACTTCTGATGGAACAGGATTGCTGGCGGCGTCAGTCCTGCGGGTCAAACCAAATGGAGATCGTAGTTCGGAACTAACCGTTCAATATCTAACTGCGGAACAAAAATACATCGCCAGAGAATTGGTGCTGGGAGCTGATGAATTATTCCTTGAAGTCTACGGAACAGGAATTCGTAATCGAAGCGCGTTATCACAGGTCACAGCAAAAATTGGTGATAACTCAGCCGAAGTTTCATACGCCGGAGCGCATTGCTGTTTTGTTGGCGTTGATCAGGTCAACGTCAAAATTCCCTCATCTTTAATTGGAAGAGGTGAAGTGGAGGTCGTTCTCACAATTGACGGGAAAGAAACGAATCCATTACGTATCAATGTGAAGTGATGAGAATTGAGTGATGAAGGATGAGTGAAAAGATGAATTCAGTTTTGTCATTCATCCCTCATCCCTCATAATTCATCGCTTTATGAATATTCTCTCTCTTGAAGACATCCACAAAACTTTTGGCGTTAAGCCATTACTGGTCGGCGTAAATTTCGGACTTGATGAATCTGATAAAATTGGCGTGATCGGAGCGAATGGCTCCGGCAAATCGACTCTCCTGAAAATTATTGCGGGTGAAGAAATCGCGGATAGCGGACGCATTGTCACTGCCAACGAAAAAGTCATCACCTATCTTTCGCAAAATCCTACCTTCAATGATGCGTCAATTGTCCTTGATACAGTGCTCGAAGCGCATCAGGCGACGATTCAAATTTTGCACGAATACTATGCGGCTTGCGCGGATTTGGCTGAGCATGGTGGCGATGATGAAAAGCTCCTCAAGCGCGTAGATGAACTCTCGCATCAGCTTGAATTTTCCAGTGGTTGGGATCTCGAATCCGAAGCGAAAAATGTTTTGCAACAACTGGGAATTACGGATTTTAATGCCACGATCAGCACTCTTTCCGGCGGTCAGCGCAAGCGCGTAGCGTTAGCCCGTGCGTTGGTCACGAAGCCGGATTTATTGATCCTGGATGAACCTACGAATCATTTGGATGCTGAGACTGTGGAGTGGCTTGAAGATTATTTAGCCGACTTCAACGGCGCATTATTGCTGGTCACACATGACCGATATTTTCTGGATCGTGTAGCCAATCGCATCATTGAAATTGATCGCGGAGGCGTGACGCGCTACGACGGAAACTATGCTTATTATTTAGTAAAAAAAGAAGAACTCGAAGAGCAACGCGCGATCGAAGGGCAGAAGCGCGATGCGATGATTCGGCGTGAATTGGTCTGGCTGCGACGTGGAGCGCAGGCGCGAACAACGAAGCAAAAAGCTCGGATTCAACGCGCCGAAGCTTTGATGGAAATCCCACGCGAACAGGCAAAAAATGATTTGGATATTTCGGTTCGCAGCACTCGACTGGGCGGCAAGATTTTAGAACTCCATAATATTTCTAAATCGTACGATGATCGGTTGCTCATTAGAAATTTCACGTACACGTTGAAGCGCGGCGAGAAGATGGGAATCATTGGGCCGAACGGTGCAGGGAAGACTACGCTGCTCGAAATTATTGCGAATCGCGTCAAGCCTGATTCCGGCGAAGTCATCATCGGCGAAACAGTTGCGCTTGGGTATTACGATCAGGAAAGCCGCGCTTTGAATGATGAACAGCGCGTGATTGATTACATCAAAGAAGTTGCGGAGTGGGTGACGACGGCGAACGGCGAAAACATCACCGCGAGTCAGATGTTGACGAAATTTCTGTTTCCGCCTGAAATGCAATACACGCCAATCGCACGGCTTTCAGGTGGAGAAAGAAGGCGATTGTATTTATTGCGCGTTTTGATGGGAACTCCGAATGTTCTGATTCTTGATGAAGTCACAAACGATTTGGATATTACTACGTTGATGGTCCTAGAAGATTATCTCGAAACGTTCCCTGGTTGTTTGATCGTCGTCAGCCACGACCGATATTTTATGGATCGTACGATTGACAAGATTTTTCGCTTTGAAGGTGACGGTGTGATCCGTGAATATCCGGGAAATTATTCCGCGTACATGGAAATCCGCGAACGCGAAGCCGCCGAAGCGCAGGAAGTAAAAATCGCGAAACAAGTCAAAGCGGCTCCTGTCGCTGTGGTAGAAGCTCCCGCGCAAAAACGAAAATTATCCTTCAAGGAAAAACGCGAATTTGAAGAACTGGAAACTCAGATTTCAAAGACCGAAATTCATATCATTGAACTTGAAAAACGAATGGCGGCGAATGCGAGCGATTATATTTTGATCCAGCAATTAGATGAAGAATTATTATCGCTCAAGGCGAGCCTGGAACATGACGTCGAACGCTGGGCGGAGTTGGCCGAGTGGAGCTAACTAATTATATTTTTAATCAAAAAATCATTAGTGTCCGGTTATAAATCGAGTAAATTCAACTGCTTAGAAAGTGAAGTTGCCGGGAATTGTAACGGAGACTCCTGAAGTAGTTGATTTAATGGGG
>JAYTCQ010000089.1:0-6945 GCA_043736395.1 Blastocatellia bacterium
CGCTTTGTTGGCGAGCTGCGCGAGAGCCTTCTTCAGGTCTTCAATTCCCTGTCCGGTCTTGGAAGAGACTCGCACGATAGGTGCATTTTCGAGGAATGATCCGGCGACGTATTCGGTCACTTCTTCTTCGACGAGATCAGCTAATTCTTCGTCCACCATATCAATTTTGGTGAGGACGATCAGCCCGGATTTCACTTCGAGCAAGCGGCAAATATCAAAATGTTCGCGGGTTTGCGGCATCACGCTTTCGTCGGCGGCAACGATGAGCATAACCAAATCAATACCGTGCGCTCCGGCGAGCATATTTTTGACGAAGCGTTCGTGACCGGGAACGTCTACGAATCCGAAATGAATATCGCCCACCGTCAAATCAGCAAAGCCAATATCAATAGTAATGCCGCGTTCTTTTTCTTCTTTGAGGCGATCCGCGTCTACGCCGGTGAGGGCGCGCACGAGGGAGGTTTTTCCGTGGTCAATATGTCCGGCAGTTCCAACGATGATTCGTTTCATACCGGAACAGATTAGTGGATTGAATTAAGATTGTCGAAAAAGGTAGGTAGGTTTCAGAAAAATAGACCACGGATTTTGCGGATGATGCGGGTTTTCGCGGGGCTGAATGATCGTAAAATTCAGACCCGCGAAGACCCGTTAAATCCGCGTTATCAGCGGTCTATTCTCTTTATAAAATTTACTGCAAAAGTTTAAGAGGTCGGGATTTTTCTTCTTCCAGAATCTGCCGTAATTTTTTCGCTTGTTCAGCGCTCAATTCCTGACGAATATCAATCATCATTTGCCATTGTGTTTGCACGATATTGGCGTCAGCAGTGGCTAATTCTTTGGCTTTTTTCTCAACCTCGGCGCGGTCGAAATTTTCACTGAAGATCGCAGCGTCGAGAACATCCGCATAAGAACGACGGAGCCGATTCAAATCCCGTAACTTCAGCGCATTCTGTTGGCGGATTTTTCTAATTTTGGCAATTTGCTCCTGACTCAAATCAATCTCCCGCATCGCACGTTCCATCGCGGCGGATTGCGGACGCCCCAGGAGTCCGGGCTGCGGAGGATTTTGATTTTTTGCTGGCGGCGTAACCTCGGATGAATTTTCACTCGCAGATTTATCGCCTGAGGCAGGCTGCTCCATGCGCAATGCACGCCTTTTTTGCATAGGAGTTTGTGCGGCAGCCGTCGCCACCAGAAACACTCCCATCAGAGCTAAAGCACAACTGAAATTAATTATTTTTTTCATCGTCCCCTCCCGTATCGGTTGAAGCAAACAACCACTCTGCCACCGTTTGCTTTTGCGTCTCTGCTACTAAAGCATCCAAAGTTTTCTGCTGCTGCTTTTTCAATTTGAGCGTCGCGTTCTTCAACTCGGATTGATGCGCAGAGTTTAATTTTGATCCCAGCGTCGCTAATTGTAACCGTATTTCCTGTTGCGATTGAAGTTGTGATTTGGCAACGGCGAGCTGAATCATTTTCTCTGCCTCTTCACGAGTGAAAACATTTTGAGGTTGCGAAGCATTGACCTGCTCAACTTTTACAACTGACGAATCTTGTGTTTGCTGAAGGGAATTTGCAGGTTTAGAACCAATATTAGTAACGGCAAATAACACCAAAGCTGCCGCAGTCGCGGTCGCCAAGCCTGAACCGACTTTGAACCAGATAGGCACAAGCGTAAAAAATTCGCGCAAGGCATCCATCGCCGTGCGCGGAATCGTCACATTTATGCTTGGCGTAAATGGCAACTGCCACGTATTCATTTCAGCCCGTGTATGCTTGAACGAGTTTAATTCCAAGCGACAATCCGCGCATTGCAATTGATGAGCCTCGAAGTCTCTGCGCTCGACAGCACTAGCTTCGTTGTATAAAAACGCTATTAATAAATCTTTTTTCCCACAATTGTTTGGTTCAGTACTCATAAAATTACCTCTTATCGGACTTGACTCAGTCGCAGGCGCATTTGCTGCAATCCGGTGTAAAGCCTCGATTTTACTGTGCTGAGCGGGATATTTAGAATTTCTGAAATTTCGAGAAACGTCATTTCTTCATATTCCTTCATCACAATAATTTGTCGCATCTCAGGGGGCAAAGCCTGCAATGCTTTTCTCACTAAAGTTGCCTCTTCATCGCGTTGCATACGATCCGGCAAACTCTCAATTTGTTTATCTTCAATTTCCCAGCCTTTTCCGTTTTCATCCACAGCATCCAATGAATAACTAACGATGGAAGATTGTCGTCGCCGTGAATGGCAGGCATTCAGCGCAATCCGATACATCCATGATGAAAACTTGGCATCTCCGCGAAATTTACTTAAATTTAGATATGCAGCTAAAAATGCTTCCTGACAAGCATCACGCGCTTCTTCGTCGCGTCCCAGCATCCGAAAAGCCAGGCTGTAGATTGGTCGTTCCCAACGTTTCACCAAGACACTGAACGCTTCAGTTTCGCCTGACAGGGTCCGATCAATCAACGAATTATCGCTGATTTCGACTTCAGAGTTTTGAAACTCGCTCATTGTTTCAGCAACTACGCTCATAAATTTTTAGGTCTGTTGCGGGCAGCTCGTGTCAGTTACTACATCCCAGCCAGCTAGAAATTCAGGATTAGTCATGATCAAATTAACGTGTCAGCAACTGTCAGCAACAGACCAAATATAACTGATCACGAAAGTTAAGACGCAACCGAACTTCATTTGGTTGGAAAAAGTTATTGTTTCAAATGCCCTGATTTGTTACGATTCAGTTGCAAGTTCTGACAGGCGCCAGCCCAAATGCGCTAACCCCATTCCGATCAACTCTTTAGCAACCCTTCCAAGACATTTTATGGCTGTACCTTCAATCAATTTAGGCGCTTTCAAAGTCCAACATATAATTATTTTCGTCCTCGTTCTCTTCAGCGCGCTGCCGGTGGGATTTGTCGGATGGCAGCTCATTCGAATTAATACCGCGACTTTAAAAGGCAAGGAACAGAATTATCAGGTGCAAACCGTCCGCAGTAAAGCTCGACAAATTGAGCTGTATGTTCAGGGTTATGTCGCGCAAGTAAATTCTTACGCGCGTGCCTTTGAGATGACCGGAAATCTGATGCAGGCGACGACGCCACTCGGACAGGAAAATCTGGCGCGCACATTGGAAGATGATCCCAATATTCTCGCCTTCGCGGTGGCACCAAGTCAGGATTTGAATAATTTCAGCGTCGCCTCGAATACCAACAAAATTACGAGCGAAGAGATCCGCGACGCCATCAATGAAGCCGCCAGCTCCACCAGCACTGGCAAATCATTTCTAGGTTCACCAAGAATTCTGCAAGCGTATAAAGAACCAGCCTTAATCGTAGCAAAACCAGTCAAACGCGGTGATCAGATTGAAGGCATCGTCCTGGCGGTTGTCAGTATGCAAAAGGTTTTTTCATTGGTTGCCCAAAAAGGAAATCTTGACGAATGGAAATTGCTGCACGCGGAAAATACCATCTTTTTTGTAGTAGATAATGAAGGCTATTACGTCGCACATCCTGACGAACAACTCGCGTACAAAAAGCAGGATGCCCGTTATATGAAAGCTGTTCGCGAATGGCAGGAAAGTAATCCTCAGATTGCCGCGACTTCGGCTTTCACCATTGAACGTAATAATGAAAAATTGAATATGCTGGGGAGCTACGCGACAGCCCAGTTGACTAACGATCAGCGGCTTGGCGTCGTTGCCTTAGTCAATGAAGAAGCCGCTTATCTCTCAGCCGCTCAAATGCGTTCGCGCACAATTTGGAATTCTCTGGTCGTGACAGTCATCGCCATCTTACTCGGCCTGGTGTTTGCCAGGATGTTTAGTAAGCCAATTGAAAAACTGGCCGAAAGTGCCCGTGCTATTGCCAAGGGCGATTACACACGACGCATTGAACTGCACGGAACCAATAAAGAGGTCAGCGCATTGGCGCTTGATTTTAATAAGATGGGTGAGGAAATTCAAAAAAGTATTTCTGAAATTCAAGCGTCTTCAGCGAAGAACAAGCGCATGTTTATTGGCTCTGTGCATTCGCTGGCAATGGCGATTGACGGCAAAGACCCGTACACGCGAGGACATTCGCAGCGCGTCATGGTGTATTCAGAAACCATTGCCAAACTGATGGGAATGGACGCTGATGAAGTTGAAAAAATTCGTATTTCCGCACTGCTTCACGACGTCGGCAAAATCGGAATTGAAGATCGCATCCTTCGCAAACCTGCCGCACTAACCGATGCGGAATTCACGATTATGAAAAAGCATCCCGAAATCGGCGGCAAAATCATGCAGGAAAACCCCGATATGCGCGAATATATTCCCGGCATGTCCATGCATCACGAAACGATGGACGGCAGAGGCTACCCACTTGGTTTGAAGGGTAATGAATTACCAATGATGGCAAGAATTGTCAGCGTCGCAGATTGCTTTGACGCGATGACGACGAATCGTCCGTATCAACGTGCGATGACTTTTGAAGTTGCGATTGATCGTATCAATACCTTTATTGGTTCGCGCTACGATGAAAAGGTTGTTCGCGCTCTCGAAGAAGCCATCACGGGCCGTCATATTGCTCCTGATCCACGAGTGAATAATGTGCCAGGAAGTGATGAGATTAAGGTAGAAGTAATGGCAGGCTAAGCAGAAAGTTTTCCGTTAATCCAGGTTATTTTTCTATGGATTTAAAAGAACCGCTACAGGATTTACTTAATAAAACTACGGGATCAGCCGGCGCAATTCTGATTGATAATGAAGGTGAGGCAATCACGTACATTGCCAAGCTTGGCGTCGAACAATTGACCGAAATTAGTGAGGATGAAAGGGTTCGATTGATTGGCGCTTACCAACGAATTTTATTGCGTGAATCCAAGCGAACCGTTGAAGAAATGCGCATCGGAAACCTTAAGAATATTGTCGTCCACTATGAAACGGGAATTGTCGCGGTCAGAGCTTTGAAAGAAGAATACGCACTGGTGCTCATCGGCTGTCAGGATATGTTGATTGGACAGGGATTATTTTACTTGAATAAATATGCCGAAATCATTGATTCCGATCTATGACCATTCGACAACAGCTTTGATAAATCCCGCTTTCGCATCCAGCCACGTCGGAAATTTTTCAATCAATTCATCACTTTTCACGCGATGCGTAATCCACGGATCAATGCTGATCTGACCGGATTCCAGCAATGAAATCGTCCGCTTAAAATCTGTCGCCGTCGCATTGCGGCTGGACATCACAGTCAGCTCGCGACGATGAAAATCCTGATCACGGAACGTCACAAATTCCAGATGTAATCCCACTAAAATAATCCGTCCGCCATTCGCCGGAAATTCAAATGAATTATTCATCGAAGCCGGATTCCCCGTCGCGTCAAAAACTACCGAAGGCATTTCACCGTTCGTCAAATCCGCAATTTCCTGAAGCGCATTTTCGCCTGCGATCACAGTCGCCGCAACCTTGAAATTTTCACGCGCAAACCGCAGCCGATCTTCACTGACATCCATCGCAATCAGGTTCACGCCCGCTGCCTGAGCCTGTGCGATGACTGCCAGACCAATCGGCCCGGTTCCGATGACCAGCACATTTTCTCCGGCTTTGAGCTGCGCCCGCGAGACGGCATGACCTCCGATACAAAGCGGTTCGACGAGCGCGAGTTGTTCGGAATTTAGTACCGCTGAAGGATGAAGTTTTTGATACGGGATGGAAAAATATTCTTGCAAGCCACCATCAACATGAACTCCTAAACATTGTAACTTGACGCAGCAATTTGTCTTTCCACTCCGACACGCCAGACAGACGCCGCAATTTAAATACGGCTCAATCGCGCATTTCATTCCATTTTCTAGACCAAAATCATTGCCGTTCGCTTCAACAATTTCGACGCCGAGTTCGTGACCGAGAATTCTGGGATAGGTGAAAAATGGCTGCTTCCCACGAAAGGCATGTAAGTCCGTTCCGCACATGCCGACGCGAGAAATCTTAACGATTGCTTCTCCAGCTTTCGAGTTTGGTTCAGGAATATCTGCAGTTGAAAAGCTGCCGGGTTGATCGAGGATAATTGTTTTCATACTTGGGGATTTAGGAAAATGCCGCGACTTCGACTAAGCGTTGATGCACGTATTGCTGGCGGTTAGAGATAATTTCATCAAGCATATCTAAAGCTGCACCCGTCATATAATTTTCACCGCAATTTTCACAATTTATTGTTGGGACATTTTCGATAACCAAAAGTTTTTCGCCATGCCCAAAGGCTTTCGACTTCTTGATTTCAAAGGCGGAGTTCTCACCGCAGAATGAGCAAGTTTGTAACAACTTATAAAGACGATTTTTCCTGTAAATAGAATAGCCCATGTCGTTCAGCGGCGATAATCTGGTGTCGTTTTCACTTTTGTTATTAAAGCGGTTATTGCAACTTTGTATGGTGGAAAAAATATTATACCGACTTCACCATCTTTCCCTGATTTGTCCAATAAATTAAAACTAAAGATTAGACGTAGACGATGTGATATTTGGTTATTATTTAATCCCTCAAACTTCCAGCGTTTTGCCGCTTTTTCACTTGCCAGTCTTAAAAGTGGGTGACCGCTTATAGCCTCTGTTTTCTTTATCTGCCCATTCGCCGTTAGTTCAATCTCAACAACAACGTCACCAATAGCTCTAGCCGCATTTGCAACTACTGGATAAACAGGAGCAACCGCAGCAATAACATTTGCCTGATTAGTTGCTTCGTCTTGCGCCATTGTAGAAACCTTAAATGAAAGAACAAAAATACATATCAAAACGGATGTGAATATTTTAGTCATGTTGTTCCTTGGAACTCATCCCTTTCTTCTCATTACCTAAAACCCAGCCTGTCCAATTTTCTTTTCATCCATTTGCGGCGCGTATTTCTTCACCTGATCTTTAATCTCATCCGCCTTTCCAATCAGAGTAAAAACCAGATTATCAA
>JAYTCQ010000090.1:0-10104 GCA_043736395.1 Blastocatellia bacterium
AACTGCAAGGCATCCAAACCAAAAACCAACTTGATCCGACGGAAGAGCAACCGTACATCCCCGGTAACACACGTCAAATATTCGAAGTGAATGGCGTAAAGTTTGGCATCGCGATTTGCCATGAAGGTTTTCGTTATCCTGAAACCGTACGATGGGCGGCAGTGCGCGGTGCGAAAATTGTTTTTCACCCACACTGTACAGGCAGCGACATTACAGGCACGCTACTGCAAGAATGGGGCGCGGCAAGTTCACCGTATTACGAAAAAGCGATGATGATGCGCAGCCGCGAAAATACGATTTATTTTGCGAGCGTGAATTACGCATTTCGCTATCAGGAATCCGCTACGTGTTTGATTAATCCTTCCGGCGAGTGTCAGGCGTATTTGCCTTATGGCGAAGAGGGTTTGCTCATACAAGAAATTAATGTTGAAGCAGCGACAGGCTTATTGGCGCAGCGATACGCGCCGGAACGCTATGAGGAGAAGAATACAAAATGATCCACGTACAACCCGTCACACTGGAAGGCTACGGGCTGCGATTAGAACCGCTGATCAATAAACATGCCGATGCACTTGCGCTTGCGGCGGCGGATGGAAACCTCTGGGAATTATGGTTTACGTCAGTCCCTGAACCAGAACAGACACACGAATACATTTCCACTGCGCTGATAGGGCAAGAAGCCGGACATCGCATTCCCTGGGTTGTGCGCGAATTGACGAGCCAGTCAATTATCGGCTGCACAAGTTATCACGACATCGTCGCCGCGATTGATCGCGTAGAGATTGGCTATACGTGGTATGCCAAAAGTCGGCAGCGCAGTTCCGTTAACACAAGCTGCAAGCTCTTGCTCTTGCGTCACGCCTTCGACACACTGGGCTGCAAGGTAGTGGGATTGCGCACAGACAATTTCAATTTCACTTCGCAACGGGCTATCGAAGCATTAGGCGCGAAGAAGGATGGCGTACTTCGTCATCACGCGGTGCGACGCGATGGATCAGTCCGTGACAGTGTGCTGTATAGCATTCTCGCGCACGAATGGGTTGATGTAAGAAAACATCTGGAAGCGCGATTAATTCGGCACGGCAGCCCGTTAAGTTAAGTCGAAAATTATGTACAACTTTACTATCGAAGATCATCCCGACAGCAAAGACGTCGCAATCCTCTCACAAGGATTAACCGTCCATTCGTTCCCGCATACGCCTGCGCTCGGCTTTCAATCTGTCGGTTCATTTATGCGTGATAAGGACGGAAAAATTGTCGGCGGCGTGTGGGGATACATCAATTGGAATTGGCTCCAGGTTGGATTGGTATGGTTGTCAGAAGATTTGCGCGGCGGCGGATACGGTAAACAATTATTGCTCGCACTGGAAGACAAAGCGCGTGAACGCGGATGTCAATTTGCGCACCTTGATACGTTCAGTTATCAAGCGCGCCCGTTCTATGAAAAATTAGGATATGAAGTCTTTGCTACGCTCGAAGATTATCCGCCGGGGCAGCAGCGATTTTTCATGAAAAAGACGTTATAACTGATCCGCTTTTTCGTCGCAGTGTCAGTACCACCTGCGGTAGCGGGTGGTGTAGTCGCGCATCTGCCACCCGCTACCGTACTGGCTCGGTGTGCGCCCTCAATTTCACAAGGATTTTCAATGAACTACAAACGAAATTTTCTCTGCACATTTTTCATCATCGCCGCGCTCGTGCTTTTTCCCGCATCAACATTTTCGCAATACGAATCAATGCTCAAAGAATGGAATCAACCATTCAAACCATTCCAAATCATCGGCAATATTTATTACGTCGGCACGAGCAGTTTGGCATGTTACATCATCAAAACCAACCGTGGATTAATCTTGCTCGATACCGCGTTGCAAGAATCTTCGCCAATCGTGCGCGCCAATATCGAAGCACTCGGCTTTAATCTCAAAGATGTAAAAATCATGCTCTCCAGCCACGCACATTTCGATCACGTAGCCGGACACGCTGATATGAAAGCGGCGACAGGCGCGAAAGTATATGTGATGAAAGGGGACGCCGAAATTATGGCAAGCGGCGGCAAAAAAGGGTTTCATCCGATCCCGCCTTATTATAAACCAATCAAGGTAGATAAAATTCTCAAAGACGGCGCAACGGTAAAACTTGGCGAAGTCGCCATGACCGCGCACCTCACGCCCGGACACACCGAAGGCAACACCGCGTGGACAATGGTCACGGAAGAAAACGGCAAAAAATATAACGTAGTTTTTACGTGCAGCCTGTCCATCAATCCCGGCGTAAAAATGGTGAATAACCCCACCTGGGCGGGCGTAAAAGAAGCTTATGCAAAATCATTTGCGATCCTGAAATCATTACCGTGCGATGTGTTTTTAGGGCCACACGCGCCGTTTTTCGATATGGAAGAAAAAGTGAAACGACTCGGCACACAACCGAACCCATTCATTGATCCAAACGGCTTGCGCGATTTTATCGAGACGAATGAAAAGGCGTACAAAGAGCAAATTCAGCGCGAACGCGATGAGAAGTAAAAAAATCTGCGAGCCAAGAAGAAAGCATTTCATCCACGAAGGGACACGAAGAAAAACAATCATCATTGAAGATTCTTCTTCGTGTTACTTCGTGTCCTTCGCGGATGAAAAAATCTTTCAATTTACTTCGAGGTAATTCATGCGCACACAAATAGAAAAAGGAATTATTTTTCGCGCTCTCCACGAAAGAGAAAATGCCTTCGTCATCCCGAATCCGTGGGACACCGGAACCGCGCGAATGCTTGCCCTGCTTGGCTTTGAAGCCTTAGCCACCACCAGCGCAGGACAAGCATTTTCTGTCGGCAAAACTGACAACACACTTGAGCGCGAAGAAACTTTGGTGCACTGCGCCGCCATCGTAGCCGCTACTGATTTGCCCGTCAGTGCTGATCTTAGCAATGGCTTTGGTGACGCGCCTGAAATCGCAGCAGAGACAATTCGCCTCGCCGCCGCAACCGGATTGGTCGGCGGCTCCATTGAAGACGCGACTTACAATCGCGACAATCCAATTTATCCAATCGAATTCGCCGTCGAGCGAATTCAGGCAGTAGCTGAAGCAGTACGCAATTTTGACTTCCCTTTTACGCTTACCGCTCGCGCTGAAAATTATCTCGTCGGGCGACAGGATTTGCACGACACGATCAAACGTTTGCAAGCGTATCAGGAAGCCGGAGCCGATGTTCTCTACGCGCCTTCGTTAACAACCAAAGAAGAAATCGCCGCCGTCATCAGCTCCGTAGATCGCCCCGTCAACATCCTGATGGGCGCACAAGGCGCAACCACCGTAGCCGCCCTCTCCGCCCTCGGCGTCAAACGCATCAGCACTGGCAGCGCATTATCTCGCACCGCTTATGGAGCTTTTTTGCGTGCTGCGCGTGAGATGTCAGAGCAAGGTACTTTTACGTTTGTAGATGAGGCAGTGGGCTTTGGGGAAATTAGTGAAATGTTTGAAGATTGAATGTCGCCAAACGCTCAGTAAAGTTCTTGCACGCAAACAAGGCGAAGACTAAACTGCAACTATGAATTACAAAGATCGTATTGCGATTAACCCAAATATCCGCAGCGGCAAGCCCTGTATTCGCGGCACTCGCATCGCTGTCGCCGATGTTTTTGATTACCTCGGCGGAGGAATGACTGTACCCGAAATTCTTGATGATTTTCCTGACTTAACGGCTGAAGACATCCAAGCATGCGTTGCGTTTGCGGCTGACCGTGAACGACGACTGTCGGTGATTCCCTATAAAATTGCTGCTTGAGTCGTAAGTCAGTACCACTTTCCTAAAAGCAGCAAAAACATGGTGAAAGAAATTTCAAAGACACAAATTGATCGTTTAGGCGAACGCCTGAAGAAAGGCAAGATTGAGGAAGCTGACTTGCGAATGCTGGATCAATATCGCCGTTCTTTTACACCTGCTTATGAAATAGTCGTCAAAGCAATTCGTGAACAATTGTCGTTAGAACCAACAGGACGACCCGCGAAATCTACTCCATCAATTGTTGATAAGCTAAAACGTGAAAGCATTCGCCTTACACAAATTCAGGATATTGGTGGTTGCCGCTTGATTGCAGTAGATATTGCCGACCAAGAGCAAGTTATTTTGACGCTCAAAAAACTTTTCGAGAATATTACTATTGCTGATCGCCGTGAAAACCCAAGCCATGGTTATCGTGCGGTTCATGTAATTGTGAGGTGCCAAGAAAAATTGATTGAGATACAAATTCGCACTGCGCTTCAGCATCTCTGGGCTGAGTTATCAGAAAAATATTCTGATGTCTTAGACCCAGCGATTAAATACGGAGGTGGCGATGAAAAAATTCGGGCGTTCCTCACAGAGACAACCTCGAGTCTTATCGGACTGGAGGGACTGGAATCGGAGTTAAGACTAATAAAAATGGAACTGCCGTCCATAGAAGAAACTGACATAAGGGCTAATCCAGATATGTACGAGAAGCTGATTACAAGCATATCTGGCCTAGAAGAAAACCTACAGTATAGTAAACAGGGTCTTTTCAAGGTTCTTGAGACTAGAACCAACACTATCGAACGAATCAAACTGCTTCGTAATAAGATCGATATTGCAAAATCTGATCTTTTTAAATCGGAACTAAAAGAGCTTTTGTTTACCGTGGATAAGAAAATGTTTCCCAAGTAAGTTAACTTACTTCTTGAATTCAAGCTTCGTTATCAACTTTGAATTAATGTTTGAAATTTCTTGTAAGGCAATCATGATTTTTTTGATTGAATATAATCGCGAACGTGGTCAGATCGTTTCCTTTGAAGTCTTCGCTGATTCCACTAGAGAAAAAGCGGAGGATGCTCGATTTGAAACGGAACTTAGGCTAAATCGTGCTGGCATTGAGCATGAAGTGATTTTGCTAGAAGCTGCTTCTGAAGAAGCGTTACGGCGCACACATCGTCGTTATTTTGAAAACATCGAACAACTTACGACGATGCCGTAGGCGCATTCCATAAAACCTTCCTGACTTTTATTCATGGACATTTGTGAAACAAACCGCCTCATCTTACGCCTCTTACAAAAAGACGATTCCGCCTTCATCTTCCGCTTAGTCAATGAGCCTTCGTTTATTCAAAACATCGGCGACAAAGGCGTCCGTGATTTGGAAGGGGCGTGGCAATATATTTTGCAGGGACCGATGAAAAGTTATGACGTGAACGGCTTCGGATTATGGTTGGTCGGGCTGAAAGATTCACTGACGCCAATTGGAATTTGCGGCTTAGTCAAACGTGACGGGCTTGATGATCCTGATATTGGCTACGCGTTTTTGCCGGAATTTTGGAAGCAGGGTTATGCTGTAGAAGCGGCGGCGCAGACGCTGATTTTTGCCAAAGAAAATCTTGGCATCCAGCGTGTAGTCGCTATCACTTCGCCGGATAATTACGATTCCATTCGCGTCTTAAATAAGATTGGATTGCAATTTGAAAAGATGATTTTGCTACCGGGCGCGAGCGCGGAAAGCAGCTTCTTTACGTCCACACCTGAAAGGGCTAATTTCTAAAAATCGGCGGACGCGTTATTAATCCTTCTCAGCCCGCGGATAATAATCTTCAACGTTGTCTCTCGTAATCAGCGTATGCTCTATAAATCCCATCGGTGGAACCACCTCGCCTCCCAAAATTTTTAAGACTATCAGAATAATTTGCTCACCGTATTTTTCAGGAAAAAATCCAACGGAGCCAAGCAGCGGCGAATCTTTTTTACACATTTCCGTTCTGGCTTTTTGTGTCGCGTTTTGCCCGACGACGACTACGGAATTTCGATCCCTGCCTGCATCTTTGATCGCACGAATTGCTCCCAGCGCGGAAGGATCGTGAATTGTAGCGATCAACACTTTTCCCCTCGGCTTCAGTGATTTTAAAAATTCGAGCGTAATTTTCCGGCTGGCATTTTCATCATTTCCACAATCCAGATGCACGATGGATTTATCGGGAATTTCTCCGATCACTTCCTGAATCGCATTCAGCGCACCCGTCATTCGCGCCTGCGGGACGGCTCCGGCAATCGGCAATTCCAATAACAAAATTTTATTCACCTTCCCCTGCCAATTGTCTCTGGCGTATTCGCCGAGCGCGCGCCCTGCCAGCAATCCAGCTTGATAATTGTTGGCTCCGAAATAAACCGCTCCTGGTTGCGGAATATCAATCGCCAGGCACGGAATATTCGCTTCGGCAAACGTATGCGCGATGACCGGAGCGATGCGTTCATTGACTTGAAATTCAACGACGAAATCTACGCCTTGCCTGACAAATATTTCGGCATTTTCCAGTGCAGTTTTTTCACTGTTTTGATTGTCAGCAATTATCAATTGCACACCGTGAATTTCTGCCGCCTCTTCTAATCCGAGCAGAACATCCAATGAAAATTGAAATTTCGCAGATTGCATCGCAAAGCCGACACGATATTTTTGCGTCCGGTTCACGCGATGATATTTCTTCGAACCGCCAAGTTTTCGCACCCAACCTTTTTGCTCCAGCGTATGCAGCAAACGAAACGTATGACTCGCCGATAAATTGACGCGCCGTGTGACTTCAGAAAGAGTCAGTTCTGTTTCCGCTTTATCAAACGCATCCAAAACGTCCAACGCTTTGGCAACGACTTCGACAAAATATTTATTTGGAAGGTTGGAGTTCATTATATTTTTTTCAGTTCTAAAAATGCCTTTCAAGAATTCGACACTCTAACTTCGCCACAACCAAAAGACAAGAATTTTTCACTCAGTGAAAAAATAGATTTACCTCAGTAGAAAAATTGTTTGACTTACATTAACACCTGTGATGAACTTCCCTCTATTTTGTTTTCCATTTAGTCCATCAAAAATTGGTTCCCTGTTTTTCAAGATCGAAGGTTTCGTTATGATTTTTTTTGCCCGCCCCCTCACGTCCTGTCTGGTGTTCATTATTTTAATACTTCCCGTTTTCGCTCAAACCAATCGTGGTAGCATCACTGGTACTGTCACTGATAATACTGGTGCAATCATCCCCGGAGCTATTGTCACGATCACCAATATCGGGACTAATCAGTCGCAGAAGCTAACAACTTCATCGGATGGAGTTTATAAAGTTTCTTCACTTGAGCCTGTTGTTTATCGTATTACCGTGGAGGCTCCCGGCTTTAAGAAATCTATTATCAACGGCATCAAAGTAGATACTTCAAGCACTGCTACGGCAGATATTTCCTTGCAGGCAGGAGGCGTAGAACTCATCGTTGATGTCGTCGCCGAGTCAGGACTGATTAAAACTGAATCAGGTACAACTGCACAAACAATCAGCGAACGACAAATTCAGGATGTGCCGCTCAGCAATCGTAGTGTCCTTGATCTCGCATTAACAGCACCCAACGTTTCCGGTGATGCAGGCAGCGAAGACCCTGAAGTTACTTCTGGTCAACCCGTTCCCGGCTTTAACCTGAATTTGAACGGCGGGCGTTCTGGTAGCACAGCAATTTTAGCGGATGGTGTTAATAACACAGGTGTCGGCGTGGCACGCGCAATCGTTAGCTTCACGCCGGAAACAGTGCAGGAATTTACGGTGCAGACTTCGGCGTACTCGGCTGAATATGGACGTACAGGCGGCGGCGTGATTAGTGCCACAACAAAATCAGGGACAAATCTATATCAAGGCGTAGCGCTTTTTTATCACCGTAACCCTGCGACCAATGCGCAAAAATGGACGACGTCCACTTTGCGTCCGCCGAATAATTTGCGCTATTCGCAAGGCTCTTTCACACTCGGCGGCCCGATCTGGTTGCCTAAAAAAGTTTTCGGGCCAGTTGGTTATGACGGACGAAATAAATCATTTTTCTTTTTCGCGTATGAACCTCGCTGGCGTAAGGATTTCGTTGTAACGGATACGTTGCTTCCAACGGATGCGATGCGCGGCGGTGACTTCAGCGGCCTATCGCGGATTTCAAATGGTTGGGCTCCAACGGCTGATTTAGCGAAGTATCCGCAAATTCCCATTACGAGTACTGAAACCAGAATCTTTCAGCAATTCAATGTTGTAAATGGAAAATATGTACCGATTGTTCTTACAGGTACCAATCTATTTACCCAATTTGCCGGAAATAAAATCCCAACAAATCAGCTTGATCCAGTAGCAGTAAAAGCTCTGGATTTTCTACCGCATGCAGGAAATTATTTCATCAACGATGCAGGACTGCTTTCTAACTTTGTCGTCAATCGCTTCGTGCAACAAAACGAAACGCGGTACACGCTGCGACTGGATCATCAGCTAACGCAAAAAGATCGTTTGAGCTTGCGCTATACAAAAGTACCAGCAGTCGGTGTACGAGGGTTTGGTAGTGATGTGAATGGGAATTCCGCAGCATATAGCGACTCCAAACAATACGTGGTTTCACACACGCGAATTTTCACGCCAAGTTTAGTAAACGAGTTGCGTGTCAATTATACGCGTGGTGTTTTCAGCGAAGATTTTTCGCCTGAATACTCTATTAAAACAGGTCGGAACCTCTCTAAGGAACTGGGGATTCCGACACTCACGGCTGGTGGATTACCGCTCTTTAATGTGAGTGCAGACGGACCAAATGCCTTCGCTTCAATTGGCTCATCCGGTTCAACAAACAACTTCAACGTCGAAGAGCGCTACAATATTAATGACATTGCGAACTGGACACACGGTTCGATGAACTGGAAATTTGGTACAGATTTAAATTACGAATTACTGAACGTTACGCCATTTTTCGGCGCAGCAGGCGGTCGTTGGGATTTCCGTGTGCTCAATACCAGCAACAATCGCGGTACAGCAGCGGCAAATGGTGGTATCACCTGGGCGAGCTATTTAATTGGTGTTCCCAACTTAGTGCAAGCGCGTGCGGTGCTGATTCCCTATTACTATCGCTGGAAAAGTGGCGCCGCATTTGTGCAAAACGATTGGAAGGTAAAATCCAATTTGACCCTCAATTTAGGATTACGCTATGGTCTGCAAACTCCGCGTTATGAAAAGTATGATCGGCAGGGTGTCTTCCGCCCTGACCTGGCACAATCAGTGCAATTAACAGATTTACAAAGACGTGCCATCACTACTGGACTTGGCATTGCAACGACGGCGGCGATTCCTTCTTATGTCCCTACTAACATATCAGTTCCGCCTTTTGCCTATTCTGGTCGTGACGGGCGTTCGCGGTATTTGTTCCCGATCCAACTTAAAGATTTTGAGCCGCGCTTTGGATTTGCGTGGAGTCCAAATACTTTTGCCTTGCTGCGGGATCGGCATTTTGTAATTCGCGGTGGATATGGAATTTCGCATTCGCCGCTCAATGGTCAAAATCGTACACCATCCCCTGATTTTGGGACGTTCAATGGTTTGGGTACAACCGCAACAGGTTCCGCTGGTTCGACAGATCTGACGCAACCTTTCCGCTTATCATCTGTCTACCCAATCTATCTTTCTACCACTCCAGAACAGGCTCTCAATATTCCTACCAACGGGTTGATAACCGACAACAGTCTTGCCATTCCCGGTTTTGCGGTTTCAGGTACGGTCGCTACGCCATATATCCAAAACTGGAATCTTTCGATGGCGTTTGAGCCAGCGAAAAATACGGTGGTTGAATTTGCTTATGTTGGAAACAAAGGGACGCACTTGTATTCGCAACGCATCAATATCAATCCCCGCAGCTTCAATTTGATTGAGACACTCGAAGGCAATAACATCAACTCCGATACAACCTTCAGCGATCCTCTGGGACGCAGATCGTTGACTGGTACGGTGCTAACGGTAGCACGCGGAAACATTGGTAGTCCCTATTTTGGCTTCAATAATTTATTCCAATTATTCGACGCTTCAGTCAACAGCATTCGCCATGCGGGTTATGTCGACGTTCGCCGCCGCGTTGGCAAAGGATTGTCATTCACCGCTAATTACACATTTGCCAAATCAATTGATGACGCATCGGATGCCAGCCCTGAAACGCGCACATTAAGTACTGGTACAACCAGTGGTGGACAAATCACATTTGGCGGAACGCGCAAGGGGGATCGCTCTATTTCAAATTTTGACATAAAGCATTCATTCAGCTCGACTGCCGTTTTCGACCTGCCATTC
>JAYTCQ010000091.1:0-2075 GCA_043736395.1 Blastocatellia bacterium
TCAAAACCCATTCAATCCACCGTCAGCTCTCCCGTTGCAGAAACGACTCCAACACCGGTAGTGATAATTCCCGCGACCGAAGCTTCGCCGCCCAAAGAACAAGGCGATTTTCGCAAAGCTGATTTAGTCGAACTCATCAAATTTGACGGAGCGGTAAAACTCGACATTCGCTACGCCACTGCAAATAATTTCGTCGGACGTCCGGTCTATCCCGCAGCGCGCGCCTTCCTGCAAAGACCCGCCGCCGAAGCTCTGAAACGTGCGCATGAAAAATTACAAAAACAAGGTTTTGGATTGCTGATTTTTGACGGCTATCGTCCGTGGGCGATTACAAAATTATTCTGGGAAGTGACTCCGCCGAAACTACACGACTTCGTAGCGAACCCCGCAAAAGGCTCCAAACATAATCGCGGCTGCGCCGTTGATTTATCGCTGTATGATTTGAAATCCGGCCAAGAAATTGAAATGCCCGGAGCCTACGACGAAATGACCGAGCGTTCGTATCCAACGTACAAAGGCGGTACGGCGGAACAACGAAAAATGCGTGATATTTTACGCTCCGCAATGGAAGCGGAAGGCTTCAGAGTTAATGATTATGAATGGTGGCATTTTGATTTCAAGGATTGGAAAAGCTATACGATTTTGAATATTCCGTTTTCAGATTTGTAAAACTTCGCAAATTGATATAATTCAAAAGGGGAAATTGAAAACTCCAAAATTCTTTGCGCTGAAGGCGCAGACAGATGGTAGCCAGTGGCAAGACCGTTGCGGTCGCAGCCTCTGGAACAAGGTAGAAAGTAATTGCGTCCTGAAGGGACGCAAAGATTCTTCGCGTCCCTTCAGGACGCGGAAATTTTGGTGATTCGTTCCAGGCGTTTCACACCTGGCTACCATCTTTCAGCCGCGCTGCGGCAGATCAGAATTCTCAAACTGCTTCAAAATGGATAAGAACTTGAAAACTGGTGGCGTGCTCCCCTCGGCTATTGCTTTGAATGCCGCTTTGAAAGAGAGGCTTGGCGACTCACCAGAGCCGACGATGCTAACTCCATACGAACTAGAATTATTGCGGCAAGTCGGAAGAGAAGTTGACGAGTATCTGGATGGATCTGAACGACTCAAGGCTTTTTTAAAGAGAATGAGCTTACCTCGCACAGAATCTTTCTGAAAAACCACTGATTCAAAATAAGTAACTAAAATAAAAATCCCTGCACTTTTCTGTTTGATCTAGTGCATAAAGTTGACTCGAATTTTTTCGCGCGATATAACAGTAAGTGCCATTAAATTTGATTAACAAATATGTAATCCACTTGCCCTGGAGTAGAGATAATGAGCGCTTGCCTGCACTGTGAAACCCAAAATGATTTGAACCTTAATTTTTGTATTAACTGTGAGCAACAAATCAACTGCCTTGAATGTGGTAAAGGTCTAATTAAGGCTAAAAGTAAATGTTTGTATTGCGGTCTTTCACTCGCCAAATCTGAACGAAAAAATGCAATGAATACGTTTTCGCTTGAGGAAAATCAAAGTGGCGATACATATTCTAAAAAGGTGAGTTTCGCATTTACGAATGAGGGTGTTGACAAAGTAGCGACAGTATTAGCTGGTCAAGTGCCGCTACAGTTTAATGGAAATACTAAACATCAAATTAGTTCATCCAACACTCTGCCAATTCCGCCGGCGGGTACAATCACTCCCGAAGCTTTTATCGAAGTGAAGACTGAAACCCCAAATGTAAATCAAGATTCTGAGCCAATTAACGCGAATAAAATAGACCCCAAAAGGATTTTTGATATAAATTCCAAAGGAATTTTAATTTCTCAATGGGCTGATTATAAAGGGAAAACTAGAAAGGATCAGCAAGTACGGTTTTCTTTGTTATATGTATGGGCGCATAATCTTTTGTGTTTTGAAAAACCGCTTTCAAGAGCAATTATCCTTGATGGTGCCAGGGAAAATGGAGTATTTGATCAGAACTTCGCTATCTAAGTAGAGGGACATAAAGAATCTGGTAGAATGAGAAGCTATGAAAACGCCGACAAGATTTATCACCAAACTAACAGCGGAAGAACAAAGCG
>JAYTCQ010000092.1:0-23164 GCA_043736395.1 Blastocatellia bacterium
CTGGGTGCGTTGGTGTGCACGGCGCGCGTGCGCCATTGCACCCGATGTCCCGTGAGCCGACTCTGCGCCACGCGGAAGCGGGAGGTAGCCGAGGGTCGGATGCGAATACATGACCGGCGGTCGAGTGATCGTACTTGGCAAAACCGGACGTAATTTTGCTGCCGGAATGTCAGGCGGCGTCGCTTACGTGCTGGATGCCGAAGGCGATTTTGCGAAACGTTGCAACAAGGAAATGGTCGGCTTGGGCAGCCTCGAAAACGCTGAGGAAATTGAATTGGTCAAAGGATTAATTCACAACCATGCATCTTTGACAGGCAGCAAACGCGCAGCAGATGTTTTGTTGAATTGGGACGAATACGTTAGCAAATTTGTTCGCGTGATGCCCAACGATTACGCTCGTGTGCTGGAAGCGCAAGCACAGATGCGAGCGCAAGGCTTGCCGGAAGAAGAAGCAGTGATGGCAGCGTTTGAGATGAATACGAAAGAGGCGGCGCGGGTGATTGGGAAGTAGTTTAGCGGTATTCAGTTGAGTGCGCCGTGTCAGTAGCCCGCGCGTGAGCAAGGGAAGTCGTACATTGATGCCGAAGGGATTACATTCGAGGCAGCCCTTGCTCACGCGCGGGCTACTGACACCGGGTTGCATATATTTGAAATTCGCTAAAGCAATGAGGATTACATTGGAGAAGTTGGCTGCATGGTAAATACAAAAAAAAATATTGCCCGCGCCCATCATTATGTTCCGCAGTTTTATCTTGCAGGCTTTACTTCATCAGGCAGCAAAAAAGCCACTCTGTACGTCCATGATCTTTTACAATTAAAAACGTGGACTAGTACGCCTGCTGGGGCAGGTCATAAAAATGATTTTTACCGAATAAACCACCCCGATATAGCTCCTGATGAAATTGAACGTTTTCTCGGAGGTATTGAGGCACAAGCGGCCAAAGTTATTAGACAGATAGTTACAACCAACAAATTACCCGAAGGCGAAGAGTTCCAAATATTGCTACATTTTATCGGGCTAATGGCTATCCGTGTTCCAAGTGTCCGTGATGCACACGCACATTTTGAAAAAGAGTCGGCACAGAAGATTCTTCAACTTGTGGCAAATTTGCCGGACGAGGAACTTAAAGGTCAAATCGCGGCACTTAATGCGGCACTTAATGATGAAGCAATAAAAAACGGAGAAGAACCTTTAGGCGAACTAACCCCTGACGACCTGAGGCAATTTGTCCAATCCAAGGAATATGAAATTGACGTCACACAAAATGGTTACATGGATTGGTTTATTAATGGTCTGCTGGCAACACTACCTACTTTAGTAAATGCCTTGGCTGCACGTTATTGGGTGTTACAGGTGGTAGATGACTCTGCTGAAAATTTTATCTGTACAGATCATCCTGTAACAATAAGCTATTTAGTACCAATGCCAGCTTTTATGGAAGAAAGTCCTGGGTTTGGAATGCCTGAGACGGTCGTAAACATGCCACTTTCACGCAAGCATGCGCTTGTGGGGATATTAAGCGACAAAGTTCCTGATTTCCCGAGTACTACAATTCCCGTCAGTCGAGAGATGACCACTATTACCAATACAATATTAGCTAAAAGGGCATATAGATTTATTTTCTCTTCTAAACCAGATTTCATTTGGCAAAAGTCAAAGGGTATATTTTGTTCAAAAGATTCTTTCTTTTCGCTTCTAAAGGAATCTAGAAATCACAGTTAAGAAATATAGTTAGTTATTTACTCGCTAGTCTAAAGTAGAGCTTAGCAAAGTTGTTGAAAATTTATGGGTAAACCAACAGGCTTTTTAGAATACACACGCGAATTACCGGCGGATAATGATCCGTTGGTACGCGTGAAGCATTGGCAGGAATTTCACGGGCATACGTCTGATGATGATCTGCAACAACAAGGCGCCCGCTGCATGGATTGTGGCGTACCATTCTGTCATACCGGCAAGCTCATCAATAACATGGCAGCCGGGTGTCCGATTAATAACTTGATTCCTGAATGGAACGATTTAGTCTATCGCGGGCAATGGGAAGAGGCTTTGTTGCGGCTGCGCAAGACGAATAATTTTCCTGAATTTACAGGGCGTGTATGCCCCGCTCCGTGCGAAGGTTCGTGCGTACTCGGCATCAATCAACCTCCTGTCACAATCAAAAATATTGAAGTTTCAATTATTGATCGAGCGTATGAACAGGGATGGATTAAGCCTGAACCTCCCGAAATTCGGACAGGCAAAAAAATTGCTGTCATTGGTTCAGGGCCAGCGGGCTTGGCCTGTGCCGATCAGCTCAATCGCGCTGGGCATACAGTCACAGTCTTCGAGCGTGCCGACCGCATCGGCGGATTATTGATGTACGGCATTCCGAATATGAAGCTCGATAAAGAGCTGGTCGTCAAACGTCGTCTTGATTTAATGGAGGCCGAAGGCGTGATTTTTAAGACGGGCGTTAACGTTGGAAAAGATTTTCCGGCGAATGATTTGCTGAATGATTTTGATGCGGTTGTTTTGTCAGGCGGTGCGACTGCGGCGCGTGATTTGCCAGCCGAAGGTCGCAACCTCAAAGGCATTCACATGGCGATGGAATTTTTGCATGCGAATACGAAAAGCTTGCTCGACAGCAAACACGAAGACGGCAATTTCATCTCCGCTAAAGGCAAGGATGTCATTGTGATTGGCGGCGGAGATACCGGAACGGATTGTGTCGGCACTTCAATGCGGCACGGCTGCCAGAGCTTGACGCAATTCGAAATTATGGATTGTCCCCCAGAAGAGCGCGCGCCGGATAATCCGTGGCCGCAGTGGCCAAAGGTTTACAAGATGGATTATGGCCAGGAAGAGGCAGCGGCGAAATTTGGCGGCGACCCGCGAACTTACGGAATCATGACGCAAAAATTTGTCGGTGATGAAAACGGTCACATCAAAGAATTGCATACGATCAATATTAAATGGGGTAAAGATGAGCAGGGAAGATTTGGCCCGCAACCATTACCCGGCACCGAAAAAATCTGGCCAACCCAATTAGTGATGTTGGCGATGGGATTTTTAGGACCTGAAAAAGAAGGTATGCTCGCGCAGCTCGGCATCACTCTCAACGAACGTGGCAACGTCGCGATTGACGATAATCGCATGACAAATGTCCCGAAGGTATTTTGCGCCGGAGATATGTCGCGTGGTCAGTCTTTAGTTGTATGGGCGATTCGTGATGGACGCGATACGGCGCGTAACGTGGATTTATTTTTGATGGGTGAAACGCAGTTGCCGTAAGTTAGTGGTCGGTGACTGGTGGTCGGCTAGAAAGGCCATTGCGGCATAGCTTTGTTTTTTCGACCTGTATCAGCTATAAACAATCCCAGCAAATGCAATATTTGCAAGTCCTTATCAATTTGTTTCAGAATCCGCGTTTCATAATGGAACGCGGTTAATTATCTAAAGGAGAGACATTACCAATGTCAGTTGAAATTACTTGTAACAATAACGGCCCATTAAGAATTACCGGTGAAATGGACATCAAAGACGCCAACGGAAACAGCTTCGGCTTAGGTGGCAGAAGCACGATCTCACTTTGCCGTTGCGGATTGTCGGAAAATAAACCTTTTTGCGACGGGCAACACGCCAAACAAGCGTGGAAGTCCATGGTCGAAGCGCGCGATTTGCCGCCACCGGCTCCCAAGCCAGTAGCTTAAATTCCTTCTCTGATGCAGAAGCTGGCGACGTCCAGTCTTCTGCTTTCTTTTTATTTTACTACAATAATGTAGCTCCAGGCTTCTCGCATGACATAATTGTCGGAACGTTCTTCAGCCCTCCTGATTTTTCCTTTAATTCCCGAAAATGTGTAACTGGCAAGTTCCAGATGCCTGAATTTTTCAATTACTGGCTTTGCTGGTTACAGTTGAAAACGTTCGTAAATGTAGTATTGCTAGTATCGTGTTACATTATTGTAGGATTTGGTTTATTCACTGGTCTATCTAGGAAGCTGCTAGAATATCAAAAAAACTCAATAAATATAGGTGTTTTATTGAAAATACGAAGCGTCTCTGGCTGTGGCATTTGTATTGCACTAAACGTCTGTGTGATCAAGCGAGCCGCACCTCTTCGCCGATCAATCCAAGAGAACTAGAATGCAAATTAATTTCGAGACAATTCTAAAGCACGCCGGAGAGAAGCTCCGACGCATTGACCGACACGCGACGAGCGAAGAGCGGTTAGTGGCTTTGAAGAAATTTATCAAAACCGAAACGCAACGTTTATACATGCGCCATCGCTTTGGTTTGAGCGGCGAGTTGATCGCTTCGGCTCGGAGCTTAATTGTTGATTTATTGATTCAGCGTTTGGCGCAGATGGTCAGCACGAAACGTGGATTTATTGAAGGTGATTTGCCGGTAGCAATAATTGCTCTTGGCGGTTACGGGCGCCAGGAATTAGCTCCACAATCCGATATTGATTTATTGTTTCTTTATCATCGTGGAGACGAAGAAAGCGCGGAACAGCTCAACGAAGAGATTTTATATTTACTTTGGGATGCGGGTTTTACGGTCGGTCACAGCGTACGCTCTTTGAATGAATGCATTAGCTCTGCGAAAGAAGATGAAGTGACGCGCAATGCTTTGCTGGATGCGCGTTTGCTCTGGGGCAGTGCTGAGCTTTTTGAGAACTTAAAGCAGAAAATGGAAGAATCCATCATCGCCAAAAATCGTCGCGGGATCCTTGATGGATTGGTCGAAGAGCGCCGTGTCCGATATGAAAAATTTGGAGGTGTTCCGTGCCTACAAGAACCAAATATTAAAGAATCCGCCGGAGGTTTACGCGATTTACATTCCTTATTGTGGGTCTCACGAATTGCGTATGGTTTTAGCAACTTAACTGATCTGGCGACACAGGGATTTATCCCTGAACGCAATGCCAAAGCGATTGCGACCGCTTACGATTTTTTGCTGCGTGTGCGCAATGCGCTCCACTTTCTGACCAATCGTAAAACTGAAGTTTTGACGCTGGAATTGCAGATGCAGCTCGCAACAGATTTTGGCTATCACGATTCAAAAGAACAACAGGCGTCAGAACTGTTCATGCGTGACTATTACCTGCACGCACGCCGTTTGCATCGTTTGTGCCGAACGCATATTCAACAGGCTGTTGCGGTTCAGGAAAAAAGTCGCTGGCTGACAAAAATTAAAAATCTGGCAGCGATTGGCGGATTCGTGATGCGCGATGGAGCGCTGGAACTGGAGCGGGACGGGGAAGCCTGGGATGCGCAAAAATTAATGATGGCGTTTAGTTACGGACAGGCCACGGGAGCCAGCCTGAGCGCGACGCTACAGGAACGCATTCAGGAAAATTTACCGCTGGTCAATCGTGAGTTTCGTTCTTCGCCGATTGTTGCGCAATCTTTCATCAAAATGTTGAAGGTGAAAGGTCGCGCTTCCGCCGCGCTTCGGCAAATGCATGAAGTGGATTTTCTGGGCAAATATCTGCCTGAATTCGGGCGCGTAACCTGCCTCGTTCAGCACGATCACTACCATAAATTTACAGTGGACGAACACACGATTCGAGCTGTTGAAGTAATGGACGAATTGCACAATTCACGAGTGCGAACGCTGGATCGTTATCGTCAGCTTTACAACGAAATTTCTGATCCTTCGATTTTACATTTGGGATTGTTGTTTCATGACATCGGCAAGGGCCTCGGCGGCGGTCATACGGAAAAGGGAATGGCGATTGCTGAACGTGTTTGCAATCGGCTTCAGATAGACGATGCTGCTAAAAAACAAATTCGATTTTTGATCAAGCAACATTTGACGATGTCGCACATTGCACAACGCCGCGATTTATCGGATGAAAAAGTCATCCTTGATTTTACGAAAGTGGTCAAATCGCTGGAGCAATTAAATTTACTGACGTTGCTGACGTACGCCGATATTAATGCGGTTGGCGCAGGCACGTGGAATGAATGGAAAGATGCGCTGATCTGGGAATTGTATTTAAAAGCGCGGGCGGTTTTTGTCCCGGAACCACAAGCCGGAGCCGCTGTTGAACAGCTTCGCAATCACATCGCGTTAATGCTGGCGAGCGAAGTTGGCATTGATGAAGTGCAATCTCATTTCACTTTATTGCCGGAAGATTATGCACGCTTCACGTTGCCGCAAACGATCATTGAGCATATTCGTTTAGCCAATTCGCTGAACTCACGTGTGGTGAAAACAAGTTGGCGGATCAATACGCAGGCGCGCTGCACTGATCTGCACATCAGCGCAATTAATCGTCGTGGACTGATCGCTTCAATTGCCGGAACGCTGACGGCGCAAGGCGTGAATATTCTCAGTGTGCATTTGAATACGCGCAATGACGGCATTGCGATTGATTCATTCAAGGTTGCTGATTCAGTCGGCGAACCGCTGACTGATCCAGTCAGATGGGAACAAATTGACACTGCCATTAAACGCGCGCTCGAAGGCGATTTGGATATTGCCGCTGCCGTTGAAAAGAAATTGCAAGCCAATGCCGCGCGGATGAAATCACGTAAGCGAAGTCTGAGTACGAAAACTGCACCAACAAAAATTACCTGGGACAATCAAACTTCAGATAAAAGCACAATTTTAGAAGTCATGACGCCTGATCGTTTAGGTCTGGCGTACCAAATTACGAGTGCGCTCTCGCATTTGAATCTTGATATTTCCTTTGCGAAAGTCGCGACCGAAAGAAATCTTGCACTGGATATTTTTTATGTGACAGATGAAAACGGCAAGAAGTTACCCGATGAAAAATTATCGGAAATCGAAGCATTCATTCACCAAACTCTCAAAACACATGAAGCCTGAAGTTCATGGATTCATTAACTAAACCACTATCAGGAGTAATTTATGATTACCGACAGAAGAAACAACTATCTACTAAGCAAAGCGCTCACGGTGCTGTGCTCCATGTTATTTGCCGTGATGGCGATAGCGCAAACTGCCGCTCCGACAATTGAAGAGCGTTTGAAGAAAGCCGAAGACGCCGTCGTTGCCGCGCAAACCGCAGGCGATAACGCGTGGATGCTGGTTTGCTCAGCGTTAGTTTTATTAATGACGGGACCTGGACTGGCTTTGTTTTACGGCGGACTGGTTCGTCGTAAAAATATCCTGGCCACGATGATGCAAAGCTTTGTGATGATGGCTGTGATTACCGTGATCTGGGCTTTATTCGGATACAGTCTGGCTTTCGCCAAAGGCAGTGCTTTCATAGGAAATTTTGATTTTGCTTTATTGAATGGTGTCGGCACTGCGCCTTCAGCGTATGCCGGAACGATTCCGCATCTGACCTTCATGGTTTTTCAGTTAATGTTTGCAATTATTACTCCAGCACTTATTACAGGAGCCTTTGCAGAGCGGATGAAATTCAGCGCAATGCTGGCGTTCTGCACTCTCTGGTCAATTGTGGTGTACTTTCCGTTAGCCCACATGGTCTGGGGCGATGGTGGTTATCTCAATGCTTTCCTCGGTGGAGCGATTCCCGCGTTGGATTTTGCAGGCGGTACAGTAGTGCATATTTCTTCAGGATTTTCAGCATTGGTGTGTGCGATTTATCTTGGCAAACGCATCGGCTATCCGCGTACTCCATTTGCACCGCATAATTTAGTTCTCAGCGTAATTGGGGCTTGTTTGCTGTGGGTCGGCTGGTTTGGATTTAATGCTGGCAGCGCAGTCGCCGCCAATGGATTAGCTGCTAATTCTTTCGTGACGACACATTTCGGAGCCGCCGCCGCTGCGCTTGGATGGTTGTTAGCTGAATGGATTCGCCAAGGTAAACCAACCGTTCTCGGTGGTATTTCAGGAGCTGTTGCAGGCTTGGTTGGCATCACTCCCGCCGCAGGTTTTGTGACTCCGATGTCTGCTTTAATCATCGGACTTATTGCTGGAATTGTTTGCTTCGTGGCTGTGACAGAAGTGAAGAAAAGACTTGGCTACGACGATTCATTGGACGCGTTCGGTGTTCACGGCGTCGGCGGATTTACGGGTGCAATTCTCACTGGAGTCTTTGCGAATAGCGCTGTCAATGCGGTCTTCAAAGACGGAGACAAAGTTTTACCAAGTGGCTTACTTGAAGGTAATGGCAAACAGGTTATTAACCAGTTGATTGCTTCGTTGATTGCTGCTGGCATAGGCGCAGTCGGTTCGCTGGTTCTTCTTTTCCTGATTGATAAGACGATCGGATTACGTGTCAGCGGTGAAGACGAAATCACGGGTCTTGATTTTAGCCAGCACGGCGAAGAAGGCTATAACTTCGATACTGATATGGGCAGTTTGGGCACTTTCGGAACTTCTGCCTCTTATGAAACTGCTGGTGAGGTTGTTGAAGCGAGAAGCTAAAATTTTGCCCGGCGAGTCGAGAGCGACCCACTTGGGGGAGTCGGGTCGCTTTTAACAACAACTTGCCAGGGCACCAAACAGGAGAAATTATTATGAAAAAAATTGAAGCAATTATTCGTCCTCACCTGCTGGAAGGTGTGAAAGATGCCTTACAGGCGGTCGGTGTTCAAGGGATGACACTCAGTGAAGTTCGTGGTTTCGGTCGTCAAAAAGGTCACACTGAAGTGTATCGTGGCAGTGAATACAAAGTTGAATTCGTGCCCAAAGTAAAACTGGAATTAGTGTTGGATGACGAGGCACTGGACGGCGCAGTCGAAGCAATTTCAAAAGCTGCACGCACAGGAAAATTCGGAGACGGAAAGATTTTTGTCTTTAACGTTGATGACGCAATTCGCATCCGTACCGGAGAACATGGAGAACATGCAGTCTAAATAATCGTCCAAATATTTAAGGAGCTAAACACTCGCCTTCGACAGTTTAGTGTTTAGCTCCTCCCGGCAAACAGTAAAAACTGCTTACCACGACAAAGTATGAAGCCTTCTATTTCTGGTTTCAAGCAATGACACGATGTTCTGGTAAGTAGTGATTAAGAAAGGTAATTTCATAATGGCTACGTTGCATTTAAAAAAAATATCATCAATTTCAATATCAGCACTATTACTCATCGGTTCGCTCACTCCAACTTTTGGGCAACAATTAGCACTGGCAAAAAACAATGGTAACGATCCCATCAAAACGTCCAGTGCAATTGCTACAACGGAACCGAAAGCTGCTGATCCTGTCAAAAAAACAGTGGATCCAGCGGAGATGCTCAAATTAATTACCGCGTTGGAAGATCGGATTCATCTGCTCGAAGAGAGGCTGGCGGCGACCAATAAAACTCCTGTCGCTGCTGCTGTGGCAACGACTAACAATACTTCTCCGGTGGCTCCTGTCGTGCAGGAAGATATTAAAAAAGAAGTTGCGACACTGAAAGAAGAAGTCAAAAAACAGGAAGGAATGCTCGGATTTTTACGTGATGTCGAAGTCAGCGGAATTGTTGATGGCTACTACAGCTACAACAACAACAAAGTGGATATGTTCACGCAGGGACGTGCCTTTGACGTTCGGCACAATGCGTTTAGTTTGCAGTTAGGAAAAATAACTATCGAAAAGAAAAACTCAGTGGATAGCCGTTTAGGTTTTCGTGTGGATGTTGGCTTGGGAGAAACCGTAGACCGCGTGATTTCAGTGAGTGATTCCAGCCGCAATGATGCGACGAAGCATATTTTACAGGCATATGGCAGCTATGTCGCTCCAATTGGTAGCGGCTTAACGATTGATTTTGGAAAATTCTATACACCAATCGGTGCTGAAGTGATTGAGACGAAAGACAACTTCAACTATTCACGCGGTTGGTTATTTACTTACGGCCCGTATTATCACGCTGGCTTCCGCGCTAAATATGCGTTCAACGACAAAGTTGCCGCGACGGGATTTTTAGTCAATGGTTGGGACAATATTTTTGAAAATAATCAGAACCGAAATGCGGCGAAAACAACTGGTGTTCAGATTGCGTTGACGCCAACGAAAAAGTTTGCTCTGACACAGACATTTATGGCTGGCCCTGAAGCTCCGTTGGCGAATGTTCCGGCAGTTTCCGCACGTGATAACTGGCGTCAAATTGCCGACACTGTGGCCACCGTTTATGTCACCGACAAATTCACTTTGTTAGGGAATTTCGTTCACGGACGTGATGGAGACAACAGCGGCGTTCGCGGTCAATGGACAGGTTTTGCGGGATATTTCAAATATGCCTTCAGTGACAAAGCCGCCTTCTCGCCACGCTTTGAAGTCTTGAATGATAAAAATGGTTTGCGGACAGGAACCGCGCAAACCGTCAAGGACATTACGCTGACGCAGGAATTTAAGTTAGCCAACAATTTCCTGACGCGGTTTGAGTATCGGCGTGATTTCTCGAATCAATCATTCTTCGCGAACGCTTCAGGCGCGACACGAAAAAATCAAAACACTTTCATTATTGGCCTGAGCTATTTTATTACTTCCAGAGGTCAATAAATAATGACAACGAATTTTTACAAGTTACTTCCGTAGCTGGTGCTTAGTTGATGGACTCTTTGATGCGGTGAAGTCGAAAGGCTTCACCGCTTTTTTGTTAGAAAATTGCATGGTTATTGAGTTAAATTTTTTATTTCGGATTCTTTTTGTTGAATCTCTCTGAGAACACTGAAGTATTTTTCTATGTCAAATTTATGTTTCCAGTAAAGATATTTTTCAATTTTAGCTTCAATAAAATTAACGGTTGTTTCTTCTGATACTTTTGTCTTTTTGAATAAAAAGAAGATAATCGGAGACACTAGAACGACAACGCCGAAAATTGATAAGCCAATCTCAAATCTTGTCCAATTTTCTACAATCCATTGTATATTTTTGATAGACCAATAAATCAAATAAACCAAGCCTGACGATAATAACAAACCTGTCAGCCATCGAGTTACCGTTGCCCAAACATCTGCTCGTTCATCTAATTTTTCTTTTTTATTTTCCAATTCAACTTTCTCGTTTCTGAGAGAAACTATGTCTGATTGGATTTGACTTAAATGAGGGTTTTTCTCAACTACTTTATATTTTGAAATGGAGCTTTCTTTTTCAAAACCGTCTCTATTCCGAAGTCTTGATGATCTGTCCTCAACGCCATCCAGCCAATCGCTGACCGGAAAGAGTTCTTTCAATTCTTTGACAAAAATTTTTGTTTCACCTATCTCTTCCATGCCAAGTAGCTCATCGTAATCTTTCAAAATATCTATCTCTCTATTGTCCCTGTCCCTATCTTCCAGTTTGCGAGTCGGGTGTACTGCAAATTCTTTCACCGGAAGAACGGCAAATTCACCGTGAATTTCTTTGAATTCTTTGCGGATTATCGCTAAAAGGTTTTGACATTTTTTGATGTTTTCGCCGCTGATATTGATGATTACTTTTTTCTCAAAAGCATCAAATTTTATCAATGCTTTGCTTTCTTCATGTTCTAAAACGACTCCGTTTTGCCACCATGATTTTTTATAAATGTACGGATACATTCTGACAACGAATTTAGTAAAAATGTTTTTCAGATATGTTTCGTAGTGATATTGAAAACCAAGCGTGTTTGTCCATTCGCCTATGTCGGGTTCTTCGACATCCAATAAGAGGTCAGGAATAAGAAATCTTTTGTCTTTTTCTATGTCAACGCAAAGTTCGAACTTTCTCATTAAATCGAGAATGAATTTATGTTCTTCGGGTTGGTAACCTTTCGGGGTAAGAATTTTGTCGAGTTGAGAAAACTCCAATTCGCCTTTGTTTCTAATAATACTTGGATTGTCTGTTAGTGCATAAACTCCGTTGGTGATCCATTCTGGGTTAAAAATCATGCGGTCGAATAAACCTTTGAAATAGATAATTACCCCAATATCGTTCAGGAATTCCCGGATCGTGTTTTGGCTGGTTTCATCTTCGATCTTTTTCTTTATGCAATTTGTCAGATATTCGTTGTTGGTAATATGCGGAATGTTATTATTTTTCATTCCTTCCAGTTTATCTTTAATCGCAAACCAATCTGCTGGAAATGGTTGGTGCAGTTCTTTGAGGTTACCAATTTCGGTAATTAATGCCTTCTTAAATTCTCCCCATTTATCTTCATAGCCTTTTATATTTACATTACTGCAAACGCCATAAAACCCTTTGATGTTTTTAAATTTTTTCTCCAGTTCGGCCCGATTTATTTCAAAATAGCCCTGTCCTTCTAGCGCATCATCACGCTGGTTTTGGTCAACTTTGCTGCCGACCACAATGATCGGCGAATCACCAGCAAAACTTTCAATTCGTTTCAGCCATTCTTCCGTTTTATTTCTGTCTTCGTTTCGTCTTGCATTAATAACCAAAATATATACAGTGCGTCCGGTAAAAAAGAATTGATGCGTAGAGTGCATGATTTCCTGTCCGCCGAAATCCCAAACGTTCAATTGTACTGTTTGGTTATTTATCGTGACATTTTTCCACGTCTCTATCTTGATGCCAGTGGTACTTCTTGTGTCGATATAATCATCATAAATAAGCCTGCGAATCAAAAGTGTTTTTCCGAAATCAGCCTCACCGACCACCACAATTTTAGCTTCATTAAGAGGCTTGGTTACGCCTTCCGTTGTTTTGAAATAGTAGCTGAGAATCGTTAGGGCATCTCGCCCACTTAAAATCTCTTCAGGAATTTTTGTTTGCAATTCGTTATTTTCTCGAAGATCCAATACTTTCAAGGCTTTTAATTCCTTGAGGACGGACAGATCACTGAGTTGATTGTTACCTAAATCAAGGATCGTGAGCGCGGGCAATGCCTCAAGCACGGACAGATCACTGAGTTGATTGTTTCTTAAATCAAGCGAAGTGAGAGCGGGCAATGCCTTAAAAAAGGAATAATCACGCAGAGAGGCATAATTAAGAAGGAGTTTTTGAAGGCGACTAAAGTTTGAAAGATAGTTATCGGGCAACAGAAACAGCGGGCAGTAATCGAGTGCCAGTCCAATCACAAAACCGTCTTCGTCAACACTATAGTTGCGAACACCTGTTCGATACTCTATTAGGAAAGATTTTTCTGTAGCAAGGTTTTTTAATTCGACACGGTTTAACGAAAAGCCGAATGTTTCTTCAATTTGTTTGATCCGCTCTAAGTCGTTCACGCAAGTGCTCCCAATATTAAGTAAATGTAAATCTAAAAACTAAGACTGAATTGTTATGTACTAATGATACAGGAGCAATTCCTGTATACCAAAAATTTCTTGGTATACAGGGTGAATCTACGAGTGTTTCTTTAACTGTGAGGAGATAGTTTGCGGTAAGAAAAACTGGTATTTAATAAACAGCGAAATTCTTTTCTTCGAAATGCAAAAATGCGCTGAGGTGAGGCGAAACGATTTCGACCTGATCTTCCTTATTGAAGAGAACTGCTCCGTAAATACTGGTGTTTTCACTCAAGCGATTGATTAATCGCTTCGCATCAATGGAACGTCCTGTCAGATAATCTTCTTCGGTGGTCACGTGCGCCCGAATCTCATCCCGTGCCGCCGTTTTTAAATTTGTTTCTAATTGTCGCAGGATGAAAAACGTAGCAATGATTATGACTGCGTTGAAACTCACAGCCAAAAGAATAATCCGACGCGAGCTGATTTTCATAATTTTCTTCTTATTCTGAGCAAATAATATGTTACATAAACTTTTACTACTTTTCTCTACGTTGATGATTAAGGTACGGAAATTGCTAACTTAATCCCCTGCGTCAGTAGAGTTCAATTAAAGGTAAGAAAAAAACATGAATTTCACGGTTCGATTGGTAATTTTTATGGCGTTGGTGTTGATGTCCGAAGATCGGATTTTTAGTCAAACGACTCCGCCGCGCGAAGATAATCAATTCTGGAATGAAACACAATTGATTAAGCCAACGGGAAAGAACAAAGAATTAATCATCATCGGAGTGCTGCGAACGGGGCGGAATTTTGCGCGTCCGGTAGATGAACGCATCGGCGCAGGCTTTAATTTTAAACTGAACAAGTACCTGTCTATCATTCCTACTTACCTCTATGTAGACCAACAGCCCTACGACGGCAGACGTATTCAAGAACATCGGTTAGTACTGAATGCGACAGTAAAATTCAATGCCGGAGCCTTCGCTTTTATGGATCGCAATTTGGTGGAACGCCGCGTCCGTCATTCCAGTGCTGATTTCACGGTCTATCGAAATCGTTTGCAGATTGATCATCCGGCACGAATAGGCAGCTTCAAATTCAAGCCATTCATCGCCGATGAAATCTGGTATTCGACGCAAACCTCAAATGCTAAAACCCTTGGCTGGTTTCGCAATCGCATCTCTGCCGGAATCATTAAACAATTTGGCGAACGCTTCAGCGCGGACATTTTTTACCTTCGACAAAACGATGGCGTCTCGTTTCCAGGCAATGTTCATGCGATTGGGACACTCTTCAAAATTTATCTGCACTAACCCGTAAAAACAGGGAAGAGCTGGGACATTCTGTCCCAGCTAATTTTAAAAGAAAATATTTTATGGAGCGCGCCAGGAAAATCTTAAGGCAATTGCGCGGTGTGGGATGTTCCTGAAAAGGTTGCGACAATGCGTTCTGCCGCCAGAGCAGGCAGGCGAATCAGCGGAGCGGGGAATAATCCTCCCAGCAACAAAAACAATAAAGCCGCCGTCAAAATCCATCGTTCGCGTGGCAAGGCATCTGCTAAATCATGCGCGGCAGCAATTGGACGACCCAGGAAAAGTCGCGCAAATAATCGCACTACGCTGAAGGCATTCATCGCCGTGACAACCGGCAGAACAATACCAAGATAAGGATTCGTGGCGAGCGTCCCTTGCAGCAATAAATCTTCCGCCGGGAATCCCAGGGAGAGCGGCAATCCAACCAACGCCAGCCCGCCCACTGCAAAAAAGACAGCCAGTCGCGGCGCGCCAATGGCTAAGCCGAGGAAGCCATTATTTTGTAGAGCTGTTTCAAGCCGCGCTTCCAATCCCGCATACACAGCCGCCAGCATCGTGGTTGAAACTGCGACGACTTGCCAGAGCACTAATGATCCGGCAATGCCGACGGGTGTATTGCTTTCCAGTCCTGTCAATAAAAATGCCGACTGGCTGATTGCCACCAGTGCGAATAAACGGCGCGGGTTGGTTGCCACAAGTGCCAGCAACGCCGCATACGCCGCCGTCAGTAAGCCTAAATTGCTGAAGAGCGGCCACGCGTTATGCGCGACATCAGGCAGGAGCGGCAGGACGATTCGCGCGACCAGAAATGCGCCGAGATGTCCGTTGACTAATAAAGTGATCGGCAGTAATGATCCCTGCTCAAATGATGCGACGACCCACGAATGGGCAGGGAAAATCCCCTTGCGCAAAACCACTGCGATCATCAAAAAGACGAATGCCGCAAAGAGTAATTGCGACTCTCCGGTTCGTGCCAGCGTCAGGCTTAAGGCAGCTTGCCAGCTTGCCTGTGGCGAAGCGTAAATCAGCAAAGCCACACCAATGCACAAACTCAGCAGACTGGTGGAAAGCACAATTTGCGCAAAGAGCGGCAACGTCCTTTTTCCTTCGTTAGCGTCAGCGGAAAAAGTTAGACGAGTAAACGCTCGCGTCAGCAAAAACGGAGCCAGCGAGCCAGCCCAACCCAGCACAAATACAATGAGATTGTTTGCGGCGTAGGCCATCGTGGTCGTCGCGCACAGCCACAGTAATCCTGCCAGCCATTGCGGGGTTAATTTACGATTCGGAGCCAGCACCACGACACCGAGAACGAGCGCGGCAAACAGCGATAAGGGAATCGCGTTCAAGGCATCTACGACAAACCATTGCCAAAACATTTCAGAAAGACGCGCATCGGGTGCCTGCATGACGGTCAGGCTGGCAACGAGAAATGCAGCGAAGCTCAATGATAATGCGCCTGCCGTCCATCGTCGCGCCTGATCAACATTTGTCATGCGCCAGACAAGCAAGGAACTCACGAGTGGTACGAGGATGCCGAGGCTCAGAAATGGAAAGAGTAAATGGTTAAGCATCAGCTCCCTCCGCGGTCTGATTTAGTGGTTTTGGTAATTTTAATAAACCTGCTTTGTCCGCCAGTCGAGGCTTGTTTGCTTTGTCTGTATATCCAAAAATCCCGACCCATTTTTGTTCGATCTGATGCAACCAATCAGCCAGGCGAATCATCGGCGCGATGGCTAACCGATCCAGAAATGTATCGTGATGTCCGCGATCTAATGCCAACAGATACAACCAGCTTTGCGCTGATTGTGGTAAGCCTTCGAGGTATTTTCCCGTCGCTCCCAGATGTCCGCCGGAGGCCGCGTGGATGCGATGATGATCGTGCAACAGTGAAGGCGCACGCAGAAATTGCATCGTTCGTAAAAGCGCATGTCCGACAATGTGCCACAGGGCCAGCGTCTGCCATCCGAAACCGATTTCAATAAAAATAATTCCCAGTTGCGTCATCGAAGCATACGCGAGCGAAGTCTTCGCATCAGGACAAGTGCGCCCGACAAACGTCCCGTGTAAGGCGGTGAGTAAGCCCACCAGAATAATTGTTTCAGCGACGAATGAAGAGGCCGCGATAATCGGTTGCGCACGCAGTAATAAATAAGCTCCCGCGTGAATCGAAAGCGCGCCGTAAAAAATTGCGCTCGACGGAGTTGGCCCTTCCATCGCCCGCGGCAGCCAGCCTGAAAACGGCACTTGCGCGGCTTTGCCCATCGCGGCGAACAACAATAAAAACGCGACCATTGTCGCTGAACTTCCCAGCAAAGGAGTATGTTGCTCGATATTATTTGGCAGGATTTCGGTGAATTCTGAAGTACCGACGAAAATATGCATCAGCACTACGCCCACCAGCAAACCTACATCGCATGCGCGATAAGTGGCAAAGACGCGCAAGGCGCTATTGATTGGATCATCACGATACTGAAAGAAAGCGATCAGCAAAATTGAAGTGACGCCAACGACTTCCCATCCGCCGATCATCAGGTCGAATGATCCAGCTGCAAAGAACAGGAGGATGCCGCTGCCGAACAAATTCAGCAGGAAGAAAAAACGAAAAAATCCCGCATCACGATGAATATAACGGCGCGAGAAAACTGCGACGAGAAAGGTCAGTAATGCGCTGAGCGTGAGCAACGGCAGCGAAATATAATCCGCCCACAGCGCGAGTGGAAAATGATAATGTGCGACCTCGAACCAGTTGCCATAGACGGCGTGCAATTGCGTCTTATCGCTGGTCAGCAATTGCCACCAAATTGCCGCAACAACCAATAAAACCAGGCTGTAACATCCCGCCGTCAAACGAGCCAGCAACCGCTCAGACATTTGCCAGCCGAGTAGCCAGCTCACGCCCAGCACCGCGCAAAGCCCGCCCGGCAACAAGATTAACAAACTGAGTAAGAGGCTTTCATTCATAGCGAAAAACTTTTAATTCGTAGCGTGAGCCGCTGTTGTCGTGACGTGCGCAATCGGCAGATGCTCAAGCTTTCCGCGATACCATTCTACGGACGAAGGAATAGCAGGTATTTTTACTGTTTCATTGAGCGACTCAAAAACACCGTCGCGGTAAACACGGACGGTTCCATCAGGGCTCATCGAGACCAGACGAATCCACCGGTTCGCAACCAGCTCCGTCACTTCGCTGCTGCGATGCACTGCTTCCATAATTTTTTCAGGCGTATTTTCCACAATCAGCAGTAACCGCACAGGCTCATGCACTTCGACCATTTGCCACGGTAAGCCCGTTCGCAAATCGCTGGCGTGACCGTTCATGACGCCTACCAATCCGGTCACGTTGTGCGGTAATTTTGTGCCACAGCCATAGCCTTCGTTATCAACAAATGAAAAATAATATTCAAGATTAATGCCTGCGCAAACTGGTCCCGCCGCGCCCAGGATTGCCGCCAAACTGTTATTTTCCGGATCGCAGTCAGGATCGTAGGAAATCAAAAAAGCGCGACGATCTAAAAATAATCCTCGTGTCATACTGCGCCGCCCGATCACACAAACGGCGTTCGTACAATGACCATATTCCGGTCGCGGTTCGGCTAAATGTTCGGCGCGTTCTTCGACGTGATGCAACGCAGCCTGCGGAGTAGTGTCACGATAGGCCGCTTCAAATCTTCGTGCGCGTTCTAAGGCATTCGCCTCCCGCGCCCGATCAAGCGATTCTGACAACTGAGCAAATTCCGCCTTGTGCGTAGCTGGAATTTCACGCGTGTCACAGAATTCGACGATGTCATTACAGGTGTCGTGATAGCCGCCAACGAACCACGTATCGTCGGGAATTTTCATTCCAGCTTCGCGCATCCGTTCACGCACTTGCGGATGATTTGCCATCGCCGCAAAAGTACGCGCATTCGGCCCGCCACGTCGTCCACCGCACGCGCCACAATCGTGGGCCGATTCGTGTGGATTATTCAGGCTGGTGGAACCATGCCCAAGAATCACCACCAGACGCGAGTGATTTTTGATCAAGCCCGCCGCGCGTAACGTACCCGCAATGCGGTCAGACTGTTCCTGAATTGTGAAGCCAGGTAAAAAGCCATTAATTTTTTCCTGATTTTCCTGATCATCACGCATCAGCGCCAGTTCAGTTTGGGGCTGCGGCAAAAATAAATTCTCCAGCCGGGCGTATAAATTTCCCGCGCGACGCGGTGACAGCACACGCGTAGTCAATGGAAAGACCGAAAGCCAGCCCAACCCAAGCGTCCCAAGCCAGCCGCGCAACAGTGTGCGCGAACCGACAAAACTATGGTGTGTGAGATCAGACCAAAGCTTGCGGCGACTTTGCCGTTGTTGGGAAAGTTGCTCATCGGTGGAATGCGGACGTTCGCTGATGGCGTGTTGTGGTTTGACGACGACGGGGCAGAGAGCTACGGCGTGCGCGTCATCTAACCCTTGGTAACTTACGGCAACGCCAAAAAATCCAGCGGCTCCGAGCGTCTCAACGCTGGGATTAATTTCTTCCAGCGCCCGACGGATAGATTCTTCACGCTCATCAATGCAAAAAATAACCTGTGCCGAAGGCCGGTTGGCAGGTCGGCGCGGATCAACTGTCGCGCGATGCGAAAGTAAAGGTTTGAGAATTTCCAGTTCGTGGCGATATTCGTAGGCCAGATGCCACACGCGCCGCCGTTCCCAATCATCGAAAGAGTTGATCTCTGCCACCAGCAAATCAAAATCATTGGCATCCAGAGAATTTATTTTTTGGGCTGATAATCCGAGCAACTGGGCGACATCAAAAACACGCGCGGCGGCGGTCATCTGCTGTGCTTCTGTTGGTGGCACAGGCGCGAGAGGTTTTCGCCAATCTGCCCAGAATTTAAGAACGGAACCATGCGAGCTTCGCGCATTTTCGACAGATACCAGAGTCATCGTCAAACGGACGGCGAGAAAATCCATCAACGAACCTGAGACTAAAATGTGCGGAGCTAAATCCGGTTCGGCTTCTAATTTTTGCATTAGTCCCGCCCATCCTGGCAAGGCTAATAATTCAGCAATGATCAGAGCTTCCCATTCAGCTTGTGGGACGCCAAATCTCTGGAGGCAATCCAGCACAACATCGCCTGAAGTTTTTTCCTGGGTCGCTTGTTGCGCAAAGACATTTTTTAATCCGTCCAGCAAAGCAGGTGGAAAAAAAGCACCCTGAGATACCAACTGTCGAACCGCTTGATAAAATCCTTTTTCTCGCTGTGGCATTGACCAATACGACAAGCCCTGATCAAAAAATACGGCACACAATCGAATCAGCCAGGGATTAACGATTTCGTCAGGATCTGTGCCATGCAACGCCATAATTGCATCACGCGGACGTGCCGCACGTGCAGGCGCAACCGATGCAGGTGTCGGCATTCGGTGATAGCAGGTCGTAAACAATTCACGCACGGCAGTGCGTTCGTCAGCACCGTTCAGCACTGAGTTTTTGGTAGTAATTGAAAGATCAGGACGCAAACGATCCAGCAATCCCTCTTCATCCATCAACCATTCGAAATTGTCCGGCGTAATCGAACGCAATCCCGGATCAAGCATTAATCGTCTTAGTGCGCGACGGCTGAGGAAACCTGAGACAATTTCTTTTTCTGCTTCCCGTTGAAGCACAGCTTCAATGTCTGTTTGCTGAATCCGTCCTTTTGAAAAATCTTTGCGATACGCCGCCTCTGTTAAGAATGGCTCTGTCCCGAACAATCGCGCCGCTTTCTGCACCGCATCTTCAAAGGGTAAATGCTGAAACGCGTGCAGCGTATTGTGATGAATAAACACACCGATCGGGCCTTGCGCGGGTAGAAAATGCGCAGCGTGAGCAACCATCTGCTGCAAATGATTGAGTGCGCTCGGTTGCTCACGTGTCGTATTTAATTGAGTATTAGCTGCCATCAGTTATCATTTTTGTTAATTTATGCTTTTGCCTTGCCCGTTAAATCTTTCTTAGAAGAGTAATAAGTATCTTCGTAAAACTCTACTTCTCCGCTTTCCAAATGGTGCATCGCCCCAATAATGGCGACCTCTCCTTTCTCAATCATTAGTTCGAGAATATTGCTTCTGCTAATGATAGATTTAACGGAACGCTTGACGTTAAGAGCGGCCACATTTTCCACAAATTGCGGGTTTTGGGAATTCCTTTCCTCGGGGTTGATAATAGTTTTTTCTTCATACACAGCTGGCTGTAATTTGGATAACAGTTCGGTTAAATTTCCCATCTCAATGTGATCACAGGCACCTTTGATCGCGCCACAATTTTCGTGTCCCAGCACGACAATCAACTTGGCGCCGGAAACTTTACAAGCAAATTCCAGACTGCCAAGAATGTCGGTATTCACGACAAAACCGGCAATCCGGATTGAGAAAATATCCCCCAATCCCTGATCGAAAATAAGTTCAGTTGATGTCCTGCTGTCGATACAGCTCAGGATAGCGGCGAAGGGCCATTGTCCTTCCCGCGTTTCGTTCGCTTGTTGTAACAAGTTACGATTCGCCTTCAGATTGTTGATAAATCTATGATTACCTTGCTTTAGAATTTCTAAAGCGTCTGTTGGTGTAATTTTACTTTGTATTTCTTTGGTGAGAGTTCTCATATCTATATTACTGCCTCTTTAATTTTTATCGCTTCGTTAGTATGAACCGAACTGACATGGCTTGTATTTTCTAATTTATAAGCTTCTTTAAACCCAATCAAGCTTACATCTATGTCTTTTTCTTTCGATCCCGAATTGACAAAATTTCTGATAAGTTCAAGCACGTCGTGGTCTATGTAAACCGTGTTGGCGGCATTGATAATTACTTTACTTTCTTTTGGTAAGTGAGAAAGAGTTTGCTTGATCGCCGCTTTATTTAAGAAGGAGACTTCCTGTGCCAAATCAATATGGATGGTGTCTCCGGTATGATGTTCTTCCTTCTTGAAAAAATAGGCCAGCTTCATATTTCCTCTGAGAATAAAGAACACGCTAATGACTAACCCGATTGCCACACCTTTTAATAAATCTGTAAAGACCACGGCAATGACTGTAGCAACAAAAGGGAAAAACTGGAATTTCCCATTATCCCACATATGTTTGAAGACTGCTGGGTTCGCTAACTTCCATCCTGTCATCAATAAAATAGCAGCTAAACACGCTAACGGAATTCTATTTAAAATGTTAGGAATCGCGATGACCGCAACTAACAAAAAAATGCCGTGAGCAATCGCCGAAATTTTTGTCCTCGCTCCTGAATTTACATTCGCCGAAGTTCTAATAATCACAGAGGTCATCGGCATCCCGCCCAGAAATCCGCTCACGAGATTTCCGACTCCCTGTGCTTTAAGTTCCGTATTCGTATCGGTGTATCGTTTCAGCGGATCCATTTTATCGGCAGCTTCAATACATAGTAATGTTTCGATGCTGGCAACGATCGCAATGGTCACAGCCGTCACCCAAACTTTTGAATTCGAAATCGCAGAAAAATCAGGTCGGGAAAATTGTCCGAAGAAATCAGCAAACGTCGTGGGTATCGGCAGACTGACCAAATGTTCCTGTGAAATCGCCAGATTTGAGCCAGTACTTTTGAAGAGTTCATTCAGGATGACGCCCATGATCACAGCCACTAACGCGCCAGGTAAAAGTTTCAGGTTTTTAAGAAAGGCAACTTTCGTCCAGGCAATTAAGATAGCGAGCGAAACCAGCGTGATTAAAATCGCCCCCAGATGCGAATAGTTGACAGCATCAATCAAAGCGGAAAAGGTATTATGACCTGTTCCTTTTTCAATAAAGAAAAAGTCTCCTTCATTATCTTTGTCGTAACCAACGGCATGTGGCAGTTGCTTTAAAATAATGATAATCCCGATTGCGGCCAACATTCCTTCGATCACGTTAGAAGGGAAGTAATTCGAGATCGTACCCGCTTTCGCAAAACCGAGCGCAATCTGAAAGACACCAGCTAAAATCACCGCCATCAAAAATGCTTCGAATGATCCAAGTGTTGAGATAGCTACTAAAACGATGGCAGTCAATCCGGCGGCTGGGCCTGACACACTAAGTTCAGAGTTACTCAAAAATCCAACGATAATCCCGCCAATAACCCCTGCGATAATACCGGCAAAGAGAGGAGCACCGCTCGCTAGGGCAATTCCCAAACAGAGCGGGAGCGCCACTAGAAAGACGACTAAGCCTGATAAAATATCAGTTTTAAAATATGCGAATTTAGATTTCATAGCTCAATAGTTTGCTGATACAAAATGAATTTTGAATGTATTCCTGGACACGAATGCAACCCGAAACACAATATTGCAATCACTTGATTTGCAATCCTGATACCAGGAGCTAACTACTTGGCTTAGTTTGATTTATTAAAAAAAGAGAAGGTGAGCGACTAAGGCAAAATGTCTCACAATTGAGACATTTTGCGACAGTTGGATGTTTTTGTAGAACTTAGTACAAGATGTGAAATTAGCAGGATATTATTGCAAGGTGAGATCATCGCCTGAATAAAATAAATCTACTGTCCACGAAGAACACGAAGGTCACGAAGTAGAGAGAAACCCCTTATAGCGGTTTGCAGATGAGCGCGACTACAAGTAGACGGTAGACAGGAGTCGGTAGGGGGAAGAATTGCGAAATAGCCCGTAACTTTGAGAGGAAAGCTACCGCCTACTTTTTTCAAGTCGTATTCATCAATAGTGCGGACAAAAAATGAGGAGAGGGCTTCACAAAAAAGGCGATGAGATGGTTCACTGTGGAAGACAAAATCTACAGTACACCAAACATCGCC
>JAYTCQ010000093.1:0-2118 GCA_043736395.1 Blastocatellia bacterium
GCTGAATACTGCACCCATCGCTTGATCGGAAAGCGATAAATCAGCGGCTATCGGAGCCTTCGCGACCGAGATGGACGCGCGATCAATATAGGTGATCAGCGAGAGCACAAAGAGCGCGGCAAGGACAAAATATTTTTTCATGATTCGTTATTTCCGAAGACTTCGGAAGCAGTATTCCACAAAATATTTCGCCTGTCAGCGTCAGGCATTTCCATCAAAAATAATTTTGATAATTCAACTTTCAAGCTCTCCGGCAAATCGGAACCAACCATTAAGCGACCCGAATTTACATTCTTCAAAACTTCTAAAATGTGATGCGGCATGAGCGTCGAAAGTTCTAAATAAATGTTCGGACAAATCGAAGCCGCGACAATCGCTTCGCCAAAAAAAATCCCACCGCCGCCGCAATGCGCAAGAATAATTTTCACTTCGGGAAATTTTCGCGCTGGCAAAATAAACATTGAAGGCAACGCGAACGGAATGCCCGTCCCGGTGTGACAAATCATCGGCAAATTAAATTCTGCCGCGATTTCATAAATATAATCATGACGTTCCCATAAGGGATTTAACGGCTGATATTGCGGCTGCAATTTGAGAGCACGAAAGCCGAATTCGTCGACGCATCGTTTCACTTCACTACGGAATTCGTGGCGTGGAATGTAAGGATAAATGCAGGCTGCGCCAACCAAACGATCAGGAAAAGTTTTGATCGCCTGCGCAATTTCATCGTGCGCTTCGTGAGAATTTTCGACGACGGGGAAGGGGATGACTACGGACTTGTCTACACCAAAATCATCCATTGCACGCAAGAGTTCATCGGCACTGTAACGGCGTCCGTGATGTGCGCCGTAGCCGATGTGCGTGTGGGTGTCGAAGATTTTGAAGGTGTCTTTCATTGTTTTGTCAGTACCACCTGCGGTAGTGTGTGGTTGAGCTTTGTAAGGTTTCCCCCCCCGCTACCGCAGGTGGTACTGACTCTCGATTTCATGCGTCACAAGATCGCCCATCTGTGATGTCGAAATTTCCCCGCCTAAATCTTTCGTGCGATGATCGGGATTTGCCATCACGCGTTCGACAGCTCCTGAAATCAAGGCTTCGCCGTATTTTGTTTCTTCAGTGCCGAACCAATCCAACATCATTGCAACTGATAAAATTGTCGCAATCGGATTCGCAATTCCTTTGCCTGCGATGTCAGGTGCGGAGCCGTGCGAAGGTTGAAAGACGGCGTACTTATCACCAATGTCCGCCGATGGCGCCATCCCCATTCCGCCGATAATTCCGGCGGCTAAGTCGGACAAAATATCTCCGAACATATTTTCAGTGACGACGACATCGAACGTCTCCGGTCGTTGCACAAAATACAAGGCGGCAGCATCCACGTAAATTCGTTCCGTTTCGACATCCGGAAACTCAAGCGCGATCTCATCAAAGATTGCACGAAAATACGCCATCGAAGGCAGGACGTTTGCTTTGTCAATTAGCGTACATTTTTTGCGGCGTTGCTTCGCAGCCTTAAAAGCCGAACGAAAAAGACGTTCAGAGCCGTAGCGTGTGACGCGCATCGTGTCGTTGACTTCGGCAGAAGTGAGATCAATTTTATTTTTGCGTGCGGCAAATAACCCTTCGGTGCTTTCACGGACGAGCAAGAAATCAATTTCTCCGGCAGTGAAATTTTTCAGCGGCGAATGCTGTTCGTGATAAAGCTTGATCGGACGCAGACCGCAGTACAAGTCCAGCCATTCGCGCAAATCAATCTGGGGCGTCATCTCGACACCGTTTGGCCAGCGCACATTCGGCAATCCCATCGCACCCAATAAAATCGCATCGTGCGTTTTGATTTGCTCAAACGTAGCCGCAGGTAACGGATCGCCGCTGCGCAAATATTCAGCCGCACCGACTGAGTATTCGTGTAGGGAAAACGTAGTGTTGGTGAGCTTGCTTTCGACGGCACTTAAAACTTTGAGGCTTTCTGTGATGACATCAGAACCGATGCCGTCGCCGCGTAGAACTGCAATACTGAAATGATTTTCTTCCATTTGATTTAAATGGTACGGTACGAGGAGCGGTAGCGACTTGGTAAATCTCCATAGTTACCAAGTCGCTACCGCTCCTCGTACC
>JAYTCQ010000094.1:0-18826 GCA_043736395.1 Blastocatellia bacterium
TTAGTTGATCTTGTTTTTTCTCCGTGTCCTCCGTGGTTCAAAATTCCTTCTGCATTTCCTTTCTACTCCTAAACTTGCTGGTTATACCATGCAGCCAAATTGTTGACATCGCTTGGTCTGTCTTCTAAAGTAATCTAATTACTGCAAGAATTACTGGCATCGAAAAAGTAAGAATTTAACGTAGTCCCTCTCACAACTTAACTGCCGCAGGCGTACTGTCTACGGTTCATTTTTCCGAAGGAGTTTTTTTATGAGCGATACTTCAAGAAGAGATTTTCTCAAGACCACTTCGGCAGCTGCCGCAGGACTGACGATCAGCGGATTGCCTGCCTCCAGCGCCGGAAAAGTACGCGGCGCAAATGACAAGATTCGCGTTGCCATCATTGGCGCAGGCGACCGCATGACGAGTTCACTGGTTCCGTCTTTTATGCAGTTAGCTGACGCCATGAATTTTGAATTGGTTGCCGTCTGCGACATTTGGAAGCATCACCGCGAAACCAGCACGCAAAAAATTGCAGGCAATGCAAAGTTTACGGCAAAGGCAAAAGACATTGCGATGGCTCGCAATACGGATGAGCTTTACGCGATGAAAGATATCGATGCTGTGATGATAGCGACAGCAGATTTCCAGCACGCCTATCACGCCACCGAAGCCGTTCGCGCAGGCAAAGACGTGTACTGCGAAAAGCCTTTCGCCAGCACGATGGAAGATGCCCGCACTGCGTTGAAAGTGATTGGCGGATCGAAGCAGGTTTTTCAAGTTGGTACGCAGCGCCGCTCGACTACGAGTTATATGCGCGCCAAAGAATATTTGGATTCAGGAAAATTCGGCGATATTGTTTTTGCGGATATGACCTGGAATGTAAATCAGCCAGGTCGCTGGCGTCGTCCGAATGTTGTTCCGCTCATGAAAGAACAGGACACCGATTGGAAACGATTCTTGATCAACCGCGATCCGAAAATTCCATTCGATGCGCGTAAACATTTGGAATTCCGTTTGTTCTCGCCGTTTTCTTCCGGCATCCCCGATCAATGGATGGTTCACCAGATTGACACCGTGCATTGGTTCACAGGCATTCATCACCCAACCAGTGTTGTTGCCAATGGCGGAATTTATTTATGGAAAGACGGACGCACAAATTGGGATACGATGACGGCGACATTTGATTACACAGATTCAAAAACCAAAAAAGGTTTTCAGGTTCTATATTCTTCGCGTCAAACTAATGCCGCCGGAGACGTCAAAGAAATTTATTTCTCTAACGGCGGAACGCTCAATCTCGACACCAACAAAGTCAGCTCTGAAGGCGGGCTAAATGCCCGAATGGCAGCGCAGATTGAAGGCAAAAAAGCGAATCTATTAGAGCCGTTAACGCTCTCCGATGAAGGCGGACTCGAAACCGCTGCCAACACCGGCGTAGACAAACAAACCGTCGCGCACGTCAAAAACTGGATGGAATGCGTTCGCTCACGCAGCAAAAAAACGAATGCTGATATTCAGGCAGCGTACGATCACTCCGTCGCGTTGTGTATGACGATTGCCGCAATCAAGACTGGCAAAAAAGTCACCTTCGACGATGCCAAACAAGAAGTCGTCACAACGTAAAGTATGAACTCGGAAGGATGAGGGATGAATCAGGAAGTTCATCCCTCATCAATTTTCACTGCTCAAGGAATCCCCAATGAAACCCACTATTTTATTCGCATTAATTTTAAGTTTAATTCTTGCGCCCGCTTCTTTCGCTGGTGGAAAAGGCGTCAAGATTGTCGAATCTAAAACCGCCAAACAACTTGACGTTTATATAGACGGAGAATTGTTCACTTCGTATTGTTTTTGGGACGATCAAAAAAAACCGATCATCTATCCACTCAAAACCGCGAAAGGTACAGTCGTCACGCGTAGCTATCCATTAGTAAAAGTCGCTGGTGAACGGACCGATCATCCGCATCACATTTCTGCCTGGTTCAACTACGGCAGCATCAATGGCGTAGATTTTTGGAACACGCCGCCTGATTCGGTCAAGACCCAATACGACGCCGGCAAAATGGGAGTCATCAAACATCGGTCATTCAGTAAAATCAAAAATGGAAGCAATTCAGCTTCCGTAAATCTAACGATGGATTGGATCATGCCCGGCGGGTCAAAAATTATGCAGCAGGATGAGCAGATGTATTTCCGTTCAGCCGCTGGACTCCGCATCGTGGATCGCGTCATTACGCTCACCGCGCAAGATAAAAAAGTAGTTTTCGAAGACAGCAAAGAAGGCGCGCTCGGCATTCGGATGGCTCGGCAACTGGAGGAACCTTCCACCAAACCCGATATTTTCACGGATGCGAATGGTGTTCCAACGACAGTACCGACGTTGGATAACACCGGAGTGGACGGAAAATACCTGACCAGCGAAGGTAAAATTGGCGAAAAAGAAGGCTGGGGCACACGCGCCAAATGGATGACGCTGAGCGGCAATATCAAAGGCGAAGATGTCGTCGTCGGCATTTTCGATCATCCGAAAAATCCAACCTATCCAACTTACTGGCACGCCCGTGGATACGGACTTTTCGCGGCAAATCCATTCGGCGCGAAAGAATTTACCAAAGGAAAAACGACTTTGAATTATACTTTAGAGCCGGGGCAGAAAATCACTTTGAGATTCCGCATCATTATCAACTCTGGCAAATTGAACAAAGAACAGACGGAAACGTTGTATAATCAATTCCTGAAAGATATTACGCAGTAAGGCAGTAAGAAGGAAATCCGATGCAGGCACAAAATACAATTTTCGCAGAATCTGTTGCGACAATTCCTAAAATCTGGACGGAGGAGTCGTTAGAGCAACTGGCGAGTGAAACCGATAAGCAGTATGAATTGGTGAATGGCGAACCGAAAGAAAAAGAATCCGAAGGTATGGAACATTCATATATTGCCGCAACTCTTACTGGAGAGTTACGGACGCATGTTAAATTAAAAAAATTAGGAGTCATTTTAGAATCAAGCGGCTCCTTCCGAATGCTCGCAGGCAACATTCGTAAGCCTGATGTGTCATTCGTCATCAAAGAACGGATCACAGAAAAACGTCCTTCGTTCACTGCCTTTGAAGGCGCTCCCGATCTCGCCATCGAAGTCATTTCCCCAACCGACATCTGGTGGGAAATCATGCAAAAACTTGATGAGTATTTTTCCAGCGGATGTCGTTTGGTTTGGCTCATCAGCCCTTTAGATCAAAGGGTTTTAGTGTATCGCCAGGAACAACGCAGTCAGATTTTAGAGTTGGGCGATTTATTGAACGGTGAAGAAGTTGTCCCTGGGTTTTCGATGCCTGTTGCAGATTTGTTTGCAGAATTTGATTTTTAGAATTGTACTTGATCAATGTCAGCAAAGACTGACAAAAAATTTAGCTTTGTTGGAGAACAAATGAGTATTGAATTATTGAAAGACTACGCAATTGTTGTGAGCGATTTGGACAATTTAGCCGTAGTCAAAACGCCTGTCTCGACCAGCGAACAATTAGACCTCAACGGAAAAATTATTACCATCACAGGTGAGGTCAATCCCGGACATCGTTTCGCAACTCGAGATATTCCTGCCGGAGAATTCGTTCGGCAGTACGGTCATCCCATCGGCACATCGCGGGGCATCAACGAAGGCGATCCGATCACGCCTTATAACATGTCGAATGACGTGCCGATTGTCCGTGAAATTTCTGAAGACCTTCACACTCCCGCGCCAACTTATTTTGACGAATTAGAACTCTCAACCTTTATGGGCTTTCGTCGCCCTGATGGTCGCGTCGGGACGCGCAACTGGATTTTGATTGTCCCGACTTCAATGTGTTCTTCGCACGAAGCTTTGCAGATTTCTACCATCGCGGAGTTCACGCTTTGGAACGCACAAAAATATCCGAACGTCAGTGGCGTCACCGCAATTCCGCACAACAAAGGCTGTGGCTGCAATGATGGCTCTACCGTTGAAATTTTGATGCGCTCGCTTGCCAATTACGCCGATCATCCGAACGTCGGCGGCGTAGTCCTGATTGATCTCGGTTGCGAAAAAACCAATATGCAACTGATGACAAAATATCTGGGCGAACATAATCTGGCCAATGGAAAACCTGTCGCACGCGTTGGCATTCAGGATGAAGGCGGAACACAAGCTGCCATCAAACGCGGACTGCAGTTAGTCGAAGAAATGCTTGAGGAAGCCAATAAAAATGCCCGTGTTCAAGTGCCTGCCAGCGAATTAATTTTAGGTTTGAAATGCGGCGGCTCTGATGGCTTCAGCGGATTGTCAGCCAATCCCGCGCTCGGCATTTGTTCTGATTTATTAATTCGCAACGGCGGCACTGCGCTGTTAACTGAAATTCCTGAATTCTGTGGTGCAGAGCATTTACTCGCACAACGTTCGAAAGACGCAAAAACAGGACGCGATGTTTATGCTTTGGTGGATTGGTACAAAGATTACGCTTCAAAATTCGGCGGCGTGCTGAATGAAAACCCCAGCCCTGGCAACAAAGCGGGCGGACTTCTCAACATCACAATTAAATCGTTAGGCGCAATTGCCAAAGGCGGGACTTCACGTGTTGAAGGTGTTATCAATTACGCCGAACGTGTCAGAAATCGCGGATTGAATTTGATGCAAGGCCCCGGCTACGATCAGGAATCAACTCCGGGTCTGGTCGCTTCCGGCGCAAATATTGTAGTTTTCACAACGGGACGCGGCACAACCATCGGGAATGCCATCGCACCTGTCGTGAAAATGTCATCAAATACCGCGACGTTCGAACGAATGAAGCACGACATTGACATCAGCGCCGGTGGCATTATTGACGGCACGGAAAGCATCAAAGAAGTTGGTGAAAGATTATTTCAGCATATCTTGAAAACTGCTTCCGGCGAAATCCAAGCGCACGCAGAAACCAATAAACATCGTGAATTTCAAGTGTGGGCGGAACAAGCAGTCGCGCTATAAAAATCAATGCGCCTCAAAAAACTCATCATCCCAACTCCGTTTCCAGTTGGTCCGATCAACATTTATTTGGTAGCCGAAGACCCGATCACGTTGATTGATACGGGACCGAAAACTGATGAAGCCATTGTCGCGTTAACTTCACAAATCAAACAACTCGGATTTCGCGTGGAAGACATTCAACGCATCATTCTCACGCATACGCACGAAGATCATTGCGGTTTAGCGAACTTGTTGCAACAAGCCAGTGGCGCGCCTGTCTACGTTCACGAATGGGAGAAGCACAATTTAGCCGAGCGCGGAAAAACGCGTGTAGATCGAAATCTGCTCGAAAAAGCTGGCGTGACAAATGAAGAAATCGCACAAATGTCGCAGCATTACGCGCAGGTCAAAAGCTACGCCGAAGCTGTTGAGAATTTAATAACGTACCGCGATGAACACGAATTTGAATTTGCTTCGGGAGCTTTAAGTGTCATTCACACACCCGGTCACACGCCCGGTAGTTCGTGCTTATGGCGCGTCGCCACCCGAACGTTAATTGCCGGGGATACTATCCTGAAAACCATTACGCCGAATCCGGTCTTGAATGTTGATCCCAGAAACAATTCACACCGATTTCCTGCGCTGATAAATTATCTAAAATCCATCACACGCCTGCAAACATTAGCTCCGACGTTGATTCACACTTCGCATGGCGATGATGTTTCAGACTTTGATGAATATGTCGCACGGCTGCGCAAACACACCTACAACCGTCAAACAAAATTGCTGAGCCTGATCCCGAAGGAAGGCATCAACGCACACGAAATGGCGTATTTGTTATTTCCAAAAGTTAAAGATGCTTCTCGTTTTCTGGCTGTTTCTGAAACGATTGCACATTTGGATTTAGCTGTTGCTGAGGGAAAATTGCGAATGGAAAATCTTGCTAAAATTGATCGGTTCTTTCGGGTTTAAAATGCAGAAGCCCGCACGTAGTAAGGGCGCCTTTACATTAGAGATATTTTAAAGCTAATTGCGGAATTTTTGAGATGAGTACCGGCGCCCTTACTACGTGCGGGCTTCTGCATTCTGTCCAAGTTTTTCAAACGAATTCACTTTCACGCCGCTGCGCCAATTGGCATTCAATCCAATCTGAAAGGCTTCGATTTCTGAAGCAAAATATTTTGTCATCACCTTAAAACTCCGATGAAAGCGCAGGCGTGGCGCAACCAAATATAACAACGGAGATTGATCCGAAATTTTGATTCCGGCAAATAATCCGCGTCGTTCAAATTCTCCGCGCAATCTTGCTTGTTCAACTCGCAGCCAATAATCAAGGCCTTGCAACGGGAGCTGCATATCTTCGACGGCTTTGATTTCAATTATAACCAAACGCCCGTGATGATTAATCGCTAGTAAATCCAGCACGGAACGTTCATCGCCGAGCCACGTTGGAATTTGCGCGTACACAAATTCCGGATCAAGCGTCGCATCCAAAATCCGAATGTTGCGGCGCAACAAAGATTCGAGCCAAGCCTCGCTGCGCAGGCGATAAAACGGGTGTCTAAGTTCATTCGGATTCGCGTTTCTGTGCGCGACAATTTCATTCACTAAATTTACGAGGGCGGAAAAATTTCCTTCGGTTAATGTTTTTCGTGGCTCAGCTCGAAAATATTTTGCTGCAATTTCATCAGGATAATGCGCGACGCCAAACTTAATTTGTCGCCGCTCTGCATCGTACGTCCGTGCAAATTCCAAGCCGCGAATTGAGTAACTTTCAAATTTACGATGCGCGTCTTCGCGGACGTCAATCACGTCCGGTGCAAGACTTACTATTCGTTCGCGCCACACATTGACCGGCATTTTTTCAGCTTCCGCCCAAATCAATCCGCGTGGATGAACGTTCAATAATTCGGCTTGCGAAAATGGTTTGACGGATTGCAGCAAACGTTCGCTTTCATTAATCTCAAAACATTCGACCTGCAAATTTATTTTCGAGAAATTCAGGAGTGTTAGCCCCTCTAAAACGGTTGTCGCTTTGCCGTGCGGTACGCAGAGCCAAAGCCTATGAACAGTGGTTTTTAGCTCCGCCGCCCAGACCAATCCATTCGTAATGATGCCGTCAATTTCTGTCTGCGATTCGTGTTCATTGATGCCAACGACTAAAATATTTTGCTGCTGGTAATTCAGCATAAATCGAACGTATTGCGCGGGTTGCGCTAACGAAAATTTCCCGCGCAGGCTGATGCGTTGCACACGAAGGTCGTGAAAATTCTCCTGCAAAATTGCCATTAATAATTCTGAGTAATTCGTCCGCAGCTCATTCGTCGCAAGTTCTTTCTTATTAACTGAACTTCGCCAATTCGCCGCATCGCGGAGTGCAAAATAAAAAATATCTTTCCCCGTTCCGCGAGAAGCGCGAAAAATTATTTCGGCTTCTTTTATTTCGTACGCCGTCACGCGCCAACTCTGCGAACTGCCATCCGTCCACCACGAAAAAATTAATTTGCTCCACTCAACACTAAATTCAAAATTGCTTCGACTGAGCGCAACCTGCGGCGATTCATCCGTCAATAAAAGCCAGTCATTATTCGCGAGCAGGGCGCGTTCAATTTCATACTTCGTTGCGGACGCGGCTTCTGAATCAATTATTTGCTTCAACAGGGTTTTGTTTGCTATCTTTTCTACCATTATGGTTTGTCACAATTGCGGACGTGAAATTAATACGCTTGGTTCGATCGGTCGCAAAGATGAATGCCCTCATTGCAATGCCGATATGCATTGTTGCAAAAACTGCCGTTTCTTTGATCCCGGCAGAAGCAATCAATGTAATGAAAATCAGGCTGATTACGTAAAAGATAAAAGTCGCGCGAACTTTTGCGAATTTTTCCAAGCCGATAAACGGGTCGCTTTGACGAAGAAGAGCAGCAGCCCAACCGCCAGTAAAGATGACGTAAAAAAATCTTTTGACAGCCTCTTTAAAAAATAATTCTTCTCTGCGCATCCGCCCTCGCTTTTTCTGAGTCAGCTTATGAGCCAACCTTATTCTTTTCCAGTTAGTCAAAACGAATTCGATTCGTTGCCGGAATACTACACTGTTGCCGATAATGGTGACATCAAACCTGAGCGCGAATTTACAGCCCGGAAAATTCTGTTTCATTTGTTTCTGCTGGGTGCGACCATCGTTACAACGACACTGTGCAGCGCGTTTTTCTTGAGCGGATTCAGCTTCAGTCTGGCTGGTCTGGGTCAAGGTTTGATGTTTTCATTCACGGCGCTAATGATTCTTGGCACACACGAATTCGGACATTATTTTGCCTGTCGTTATTACGGCGTACAGGCAACTTTACCTTATTTTATTCCTTCGCCGTTTCCTCCAGTCGGAACCTTTGGCGCAGTTATCAAAATTAAATCACGGATTCCATCCAAACGCGCTTTGTTCGATATTGGCATTGCCGGGCCGTTAGCCGGGTTTGTTTTTTTAATTCCTGCCGCCATCGTTGGCTTATATTTCTCGCAATCAGCACCAGCCATGATTTCAGATGGAAACGGAATTTCATTTAATGATCCGCCCTTATTTCGTGCCATTGCAAAGCTTTTGGGAGTTTCAGTTAATATCCTGCAAAATCCAATTTGGCTGGCTGCCTGGTTCGGATGCTTAATGACCAGCTTGAATTTATTGCCGGTCGGTCAACTGGATGGCGGACATGTGGTCTATGCGGTCTTTGGTCGCAAGCTTCATTCATTCATCGGGCGCGCAATTTTTGTCGGGATGATTCTGCTGACTGCGGCTTCGTACTACTTCAACGGATTACTGGTTTATATTCTTTTTATTATTATTTTAGCGGTCATGATTCGCGCCGGGCATCCACCTGTTTACGATGAAGATGAGCCGTTGGATCTGACGCGCAAAATTGTCGCGCTCATCGGACTCTTAGTATTTTTGCTGTGCTTTATGCCGCTGCCAGTTTCGTTTTAAAAACTATTATCCACGAAGATCACGAAGGTCACGAAGAAGAGAGAAACCCTTAACACGCAACCTATTCTTTTTTCTTTCCTTCGTGACCTTCGTGTTCTTCGTGGATAAGTTTTTTCTTTATCCCTAACAACAAGGAAAATCGCTCGTCAAATAATGAATTTCGTGCGATTGCATCGCCACTTCCAGCACCTTCCCCGGATTCAAAATTCCATTCGGATCAAGCGCCTTTTTTATTGCTTTCATCACATCAATCGTCGGTTGCGAAATGGCTAAATCCAGATATGGAGCCTTCGCGTAACCGATGCCGTGCTCGCCTGATAACGTCCCGCCAAGTTCCACAACTTTCTTGAAAATTTCAATCACTGCTTTAGAAGATTTAATCCGCGTCGCCTCTTCGTTATCCGGCAACATCAAATTTGTATGCAGATTGCCATCCCCTGCGTGACCAAAAGTTGGAATCGGATAATCGTAACGTTCGCTGATGCCTTCAATAAATTTCAGCATTTCAGGGATGCGCGAACGCGGGACAACGATGTCGTGATTAATTTTCACTGCACCAGTTTTTTTCACCGCCGGAGACATTTTGCGGCGCACTTCCCAGATCGCTTCGCAGTCTGATTCGGTCGTGGCTTCAGTGTATTTTATCGCGTGATGTTTCGCGCAAAGTTCGCGCATAATTTCGGCTTCGCGAGCAACAGTTTCTTTGAGCCCATCCACTTCAATAATTAGCAAACCACCAGCGTCACGCGGCATTCCGGTTGGATCGTAATCTTCGATAGCATTGATCGAAGCACGATCCAGCAGTTCCAGCGCAACAGGCAGGATTCCGGCTTCTGTAAAGCCCGCTACGCAGTTGCAGGCATCCTGTGCAGTAGCGAAGATCGCTAGTGCCGTGCGCCGCGTTTCAGGCTTTGGAACCAACCGCAAAATCGCCCTTGTCATAATGCCGAGCATGCCTTCACTTCCGACCATCAAACTGGCCAATTGAAAACCCGTGGCGTTCTTTGGAGTACGCCCTCCGGCTTTGACAATTTCTCCTGTCGGAGTCACAAAATCTACGCCCAAAACAAACTGTTTCGTATTGCCGTATTTCACGCAGCGCGGGCCGCCAGCATTCAACGCGATGTTGCCGCCGATGAACGATTCTTTCCAACTCGAAGGATCAGGCGGATAAAATAATCCCTGGGCTTCGACGGCTTGCTGCAATTCATAATTCGTGACAGCGGGTTCGACGACGGCGAGCAAATCATCTTTGCGAATTTCCAGAATTTGATTCATTCGCTTCGTCGCCAAAACGAGTCCGCCCCGAATCGGAACCGCGCTGCCAACGTAGCCGACTCCGCCTCCACGCGCGGTCACATAAAAGCGATGTTCATTCGCCAGTTTCATGATCGCAGCGATTTCTTCAGCGGTGCGCGGAAAGACGACGGCTTCGCAGGGAAAGACCTGCTTGAGCGCGTCCTGAGAATTTTCTGTAATAATTTCGTTGGCAGTCGAGACATATTCCGTCCCGACAAGGTTGGCAAGTTGTTGAAGAATTTCCGCAGTTATCGTCGCAGTTATCATGGCCCTAGCAAATCAAATCTATCTACAAAAGGCAAATGAATCGGACTCAACGCAAGGGGTCAAAGAAACAAAGGGTCAAAGGTAGAAAGAAATCATTCCTTGATCCCTTGTCCCTTTGACCCTTTGCGTTAAATTCTGACAAAATTTAAAAAGGTGCGATTCCGCTGGCAACATTAAACGCGCGATACAGATTATTAAAATCGCCAATGCTGTGCGCCAACGCATTCGGTAACATTTCCAATTCGTTCGAATTCACAATCATGTTTACGCCGTGCGAGAACGCAGCCTGCGTATCCATCGTCTTATAAGTTTGCGAAACGACGACGACGAAGACGCGACGACGACGCGCCGGATTCAGCATGTTCAGGTAGCGCATAATCGAAGCGCCACCTTGCTGTTCAGAATGAAAAGCCGGGTCGAGCAATAAAATATCCAATTGATGACTGGATTGCAGCAATGAAGTCACCTGATCCGGCGATTCCGCTGCCGTTACATAATATTCCTGCTCCCCTAAAATTGTTTTGACTCTCGCAAATGATTCCTGATTCGTCAGACACGAGGTTACGAAACGCCGACGTGCTGAAGGCAGCGAAGCAGTTGTCTTCGACCCGGAAGCTGATAACAACAACGAGGTCAACGCTTGTAAAAGATCGTTGTGCCCACCCTGATTTTGCGCTGGTGAGACTAATGTATTCGAATCGTCCCACGCGGTCGGAGCAGGCATTGAATTGGTAAATCCTACGGCTGCCATGCCAGGCGAAAATGACGTTGGCAAATCTGACACCGGACGAATTGGAGCCTGAACAGGCGGAGGCGGCGAGGCAGGCGGTGGTTGCACGGGAGCGGTCAACGCAGGTGCAGGCGCTGGCGCTGGCATCGGCGCTGGAGGCGCTAACACGGGAGGCGCAGGTGTTGGCATTTCAATCTGAGGATTTAATTCAGGTGTACTCGAAGCTGAAACTGGTACGGAAGGCGGCGCAACGGGCGGCTGTACCTGAGGCATTGGCGCGACGGGTGGCGCGGGTAGAGGTGGCTGTACGGGAGCAGTCAAAGCAGGTGCAAGTGGTGCTGGCGCTGGCATCGGCGCAGGAGGCGCGGCAAAAATTTCCAAGACCTCTTCTTCTTTTTCAGGCGTAACCTGAAAGCCGCATTCGCATTTCGGACATTTGATAATGAACGGATGATCGGGCAATTTAGCGGCGCTCAATTGTAATTTGGCAGAACACTCTGGACATGAAACTTGCATAAGCAATAAATCTTTTTCTTAATATTTGCTGATAGATGACAACGAGGAACCTGATGGAGTTGACGATGCAGATTGTTGACGTGTGGCCATATTTTTCACTTCGTCACTGGCGCTGCCACCACCGAAGCCGGACAATCGCAAGGCTAAATTATGTGGGTTTGTCGCGTAAGCTAATCCATCTTCGCGTGAGATGGATTTTTCCTGAATCATTTTTTCAATGACGTTATCAAAACCTTGCATCCCTTCTAAAGCGCCATCATTCATCGCGTCAATGAGAGAACGTCCTTCGCTTTCACCGCGTTCGACATATTCACGGGTGCGCGGCGTAGATTTTAAAATCTCAACGGCTGCCATGCGTCCGGTTCCATCCGCACGTGGAATCAAACGCTGCGAAACAATGTAGCGGAATGACTGCGCCAGGCGCGTTCGAATCACATTTTCTTCGTTGGCTGGGAATAATCCGATAATGCGGTCAATCGTTTTTGAGGCATCAATCGTGTGCAACGTTGAAAGCACAAGATGCCCTGTTTCTGCGGCTTCGAGCGCAATTTCCGTGGTTTCAATATCGCGCATTTCTCCAACTAAAATTACCTTCGGAGCTTGTCGCAATGCTGCCCGCAAAGCCATTGAAAAGTTTGGCGTATCACTGCCCAATTCTCGTTGATTAATGGTCGCGACCCGGTGCAGATGCAAAAATTCAATCGGGTCTTCAATCGTGACGATATGGTAGGGCTTCTCTAAATTAAATTTATTGATGACCGCTGCGAGGGTGGAAGATTTGCCGGAACCAGTCGGCCCGGTGACCAAAACCAGTCCATTTTTCAGTTCCGTAATGTCACCCAATTGAGTCGGCAAAGTGAGTGACGTCAGGCTGGGAACCTGTGGCGGAATCACGCGCATCACAATCCCCAGCGTCCCGCGTTGACGAAAAATGTTGACGCGAAAACGTGATCGCATTGGCAAGCTGTAACTAATATCCGTGGAACCAGTTTTGACTAATTTTTCAGCAGCTTCGACGTTATCACCAATCAGCGCCATCGCCATGACTTCCGTATGGTACGGAGTGATGGTTTTCATCCCGACTTCCACTGGAACCAGCTTGCCGTTGACTTCGACCTGCGGGGTGCGTCCCACCGAAAAATTCAAATCACTGACCAAATCCGAAACGCTCAACATCTTCTCGATGATCGGCGGCAGATCAATATAGCTCATATTTTACTTGCTTTAGGGGGCAAAAATGGAGGGTTGTAACATGTAATTGGTCAGGGGTGACCGCAAAAACTAGATGCAGTTTGTCATGAAGAGATTGGAGGCGCAAGAAAAATCTTTGTGGGAATTAGTGCTGGCTAAAAAGCAAAATTCTACAGTTACCACTCACCTGCATTCAATACACTTACGGATCAATCGGCGGATATGTAATTCTATTCAAAAGAGTTTTTTTCGGTACGTATTTTTTCGTCTTTGCCCGAATCTTCATTTTGTTTTTTGTCAGGCTCCGTCTCAACAATTTTTACTTTTGCATTGCCAATGACTTTCGCCTCTAATAACAAACCTTCTGGAATGACGGCATTGCTGCCTTTATTTAAGCCGCTCCGCACCAAAGAGTATGCACCATAGATCACTCCTACTGGACCAAGTAGGGCTACTACAGCAACAGTCGCACCGCCTCTGGCAATCGCCGGTGCATGGTCAGAATCGCCCGTCGCTTTTGTCTGATGCGAAAGTTTGAGAGGAATCCGTGAACCATCTACGGCCATCACATCCTGCATCTCCAGAAAAATTTCCCCTCCCCTCCCCCAACTACCCGCTTTACGAAATTTGGCAACTTTGCCTCTGGCGCGTGCGCCTCCTTCAATGACAATCACATCATTAATTTTGATCGGCTCCACCACGCTAAAGGAGATGAGCTGCCCTTCGATAATCAAATTGGATTGCAATCCCGTACTCAGCCGAAGCTCAACCCTTGTATCTTCAGGAAGATTTATTTCAGTCGTTTTCACTTTTTGATTTTCAGTTTTTAAGACAGGAATAGTTTTCTCTTGCGCGGTTGCGGGTAAAAATGTCAGGCATAAAATCACGTACGCGAATACAAAACTTCGTAAATTTCTCATGGGGGTTCTCCTTCAGCTCTCAACTCGAATGATCAGGACATCAAGTCAGTACCACGACCGAAAATAAGCGTTATCTTTGAAATACAACGTAAAGACTGCTCGTTCTAACAGTCGCGGGACTGACCGCCTGTCCTTCTTAAGATTAATCAGAGTGTAAATTATTTTTGGAGCGGAGAAATTTTGGAATGTCACACTTTCTGAAGTGTGCTAATGGTAGCTGTAAATCACGCAGTTCTACTAATGATTTTTCTGCCAACATCCGAAAGACTCGAACGTCCGAATGTCCTGTCAGAGCACGAGCGGTGAGCATATCCGCAATCACGAATGCGCATTCGTGCAAGCCACGTTGCCAGCCACGTTCGTTCGTTACGCGTAAACTTAAAACATCTTCGTTAATTCCTATGGCTACTAAAATTGCGTGCGACCAGCGCAAGAACCCAGCCCATCCTGAGACTACGGCAATCAAGGCTTCGGTCTCTGGTTTTTTACGACCTGTGATCGCAGCAGGAACAGAATTTAAATGTAACAAATGGCAATTCGTATATTCAGGCAAAACCTGACGAACCGCATCAGCGCGGCTATACAACGCGACGGGTAACGCGCCGGATAATTTTTTTGCATCGCTGCATTCTTCCAAGCTGATTCCCTGCACTTGCCAGGTGGTCGCTTCCTGAATTTCCGCCATCAAAATTTCACGCAATGTTTCATCGGGATCAATGACGACGATATGATCAGGAGGCTGTAAATTCAACCAATAACGAACATTCGATTTCACCTCTTGAATCGAAAATCCTGTCGCCCGCGCCTGCGCTAAAAACGCTCGCGTCATTTGATCGAGTGCCAGTTTCTCATTCCTGTTGCCATTATTTTTCGCAGTCTTTTCTCGAACGTACGCGCCGCTGCCTTGACGAAGTTCAATCAATCCACGCTCATCAAGTTCACGGTACGCCGCCACTACGGTGTTGGCGTGAATGTGAAATCTTCGCGCCAGTTCACGCGTACTCGGCAGCTTTTGTCCAGGCACTAAATCCGCGCTCGTAATGCCCAGAATAATTTGCGAAACAAGCTGTTCGCGAATCGGCACTTCGTTATTTTTGGAAAGCCAGAGGCGCATAATAGTTCGCAGTAGGGAGTTCGCGGTTCGCAGCAAAAACCTTAACGTCATTTTATGTCTGCATGAATTTCAATATTCTCTGTTTTGACTTCGACTTGCAAATTAGTGACGGTATAACGGCTCAGCGCAGAATTTGCAATGCTTGCTTCATTGTTTTTACTCATCACAATTTGACGGGGAAGTTTTATTTCCTGACTAAAAACCGAAGGGAGTTCCATTCCTTTCAACCATTGATCCGCTTGCAAATTTACAGTTCGGGAAAAATTAAAAGGGCGCCCAATCAAAGGAATTGTCAGATTTACTTTGACCGGAACGATGGAACCAGTCACGGCGCTGATTATCAAACGCCCGTCTTTACTGATGATCGTCAATGGAATCAGCTCCTGCGCAATAGAAAATTTTCCAATCGGAGAAAGATTGTATGGAATCCCAAATTCTCTGCCCTTCACTTTTGCATTGAGTTCGCCTTGTCCGGTCAATCGTAAATTAATTTTTGCCGAATCGAAATTTTCGACCTTGAGATTCGAAACATTCGCGCTGCCGTCGCCTGATTCTGCATCAGTGTAATTCAGAATTTTTCCAACCAACGCATCAATTTCTTCGGAGCGAATGCGACCCGGTTTCAGCTTAGCCGTTAAATCAACTTCACGTGAAGCGGCAATTTTGGCAAGTAAATTATTCGCAGCATTTTTTCTAATGAGAATACTCAAATCGTTATTCGTTTTCAGGAGTTGTGCAAGTTGAGCAATTTCGCGAACAGTGGCAGCGTCATCTTCTACACCATTAATTGGAATAGTTTGAGTAATCGGCTGAGGCTCTAAATTTAATGCAAGAACCGAGCGTCCATCTAAAACAAAAAACGATTGTAGCCAGAATTCTACGGGCAATTGATACGCCGGAGTCGTCAACGTCATCGGCATTTCACCGTTGGATTCAAATGTCGCTGCCGGGATTTCAATCGTTTGTTTGAGCTGCAAAGGAATTTCGAGCGGCGGCAAAACTGAATTCCATTTCGTCGGCGCCAGCCATTCGCTAAGCAAATATTTTAAGACCGCCGCGCTTTTTGAATCTTCTGCGCCGAGCGAAACATCTGTCAATTGAAAAGGCAAACGCAGATGCGCTCCGCTGATTTCGCCGTTTCCCAATTTTCCCGATAAGCGAAAATTGACAGGTTTGATTTTGCTGGAGGCTTCCGCCTGCACAATTAATTTCACGAAGGCTGCTGCTGGTTTTAATTCAATGGCAACAGAATTAATTTTCATCACCACGCCATTCGCGAGCTTTATTTCCAGCCCTTTCATCCGCTCTGCCGTGTCATTGAAGGCGTGTTCACTAACGATGGCAACGACATCCGCCTCACGCAAACCCTCCGTAGAAATTAACTGATCACGCAATTGCTGCAACGAAGAAGATTTTGTTTGCGCAAAGGTGAGATTAACGACGCAGAGGATGAATGAGAAAACGAGTACCCACTTTCCTGCTATTTTCTGCGGTTTATTTGCTGTGATAATTATTACGTTCAAAATTACCCTAAGATGCCTTGCAATACTACGACTGGAGCGCGAGCGCATGACTGGGAGCGCCAGCAGGATGCTGGCGCTCCCAGTCATGCGCTCGCGCTCCAGTCGTCCGTATTCAAGTTCAGTGTTCACGCTCCCGCGTGCTAAAATATACGCTCAAGCTGAATTCTAAGCATCACTTATCTTGTAATTTTTCAGGAGTCAAAATCTATGACTTTCAATCGCCGTCATTCGATGTTAGCCGTTGCGCTTCATTGTACTTTAGCCTTTTTTTCTTTCGCGCAAACCAAACACGCCATCTCCCACGAAGACGTCTGGTTAATGAAACGCGTCGGTGCACCAATTCCTTCGCCGGATGGAAAATGGGTCGTCTTTTCTGTAGTCGAACCTGCGTACGAAGAAAAAGAAGTCGTGACAGATTTATGGACTGTACCTGCGGATGGCAGCGCGGCTCCACGAAAAATTACGAATACCAAAGGCGGCGAAAGCGGTACGAACTGGAGCCCTGACAGCAAGAGCATTGCATTTTCGGCAAAGCGCGAAGGCGACGAAGTGAATCAAATTTACGTTCTGAATATTGCCGAAGGTGGCGAATCCGTACGCGTAACTTCGCTTTCAACCGGAGCTACAGCTCCACAATTTTCGCCGGATGGAAAAATGTTGTTGTTCGCTTCGACCGTATTTTCAGGCGCGATGAACGATGAAGAGAACAAAAAAATCGCCGCTGAACGCAAGGCTAAAAAATACAACGCACGTGTTTACGAAAGCTTCCCGATTCGTTATTGGAATCGCTGGCTGACCGATCAGCAAACACATTTATTCGTGCAATCACTCGAAGCCGGAGCCAAAGCGAAAGACATTTTAGCAGCATCAAATTTAGTCAAAGAAAAAGGCTTTGCCGGAAGAATGGCGGACGCGGGCGAAGAATTCGACGCGACGTGGACGCCTGAAAGCGATGCCATTATTTTCGCGGCGACAACTGAAAAAGAGAAAGCGGCGTACGCGAATGTCAGCACCCAACTTTACAAAGTCAGCGCGAGCGGCGGCGAGCCAACGGCAATTACGAAAGAACGTGGAAGCTATTCCAAACCGAAATTCAGCCCTGATGGAAAATCGTTGTATTACTTATTCGAGCGCGAAACGGGCAAGGTTTATAACGTAACAAGCCTTGCCAAAATGAATTGGCCTGCGATTGGCGAACAAAAAATTCTTACGGCTCAAATAGATGGTTCGATTGCGAGCTATGCAGTCACTCCTGACAATCAAAAATTATATTTTACCGTAGAGCAACAAGGGAAGGAGATCATAAACTGGTGCTATGCCGACGGAAGTGGCAATAAAACCCTCATAAGAAGAAGGAAAGGAACCTATACCAATCTCACACTCCCATCAAAAACTAATTCAGCGATAATTTTCACGAACTTTGAAGAAGCTACCAACCCAGCTGAAATTACTCGGATTGATGATATAGGCAGCTCTAATTCCAAGCTGCTGACGAACTTTAATTCTGATGCTGTTTCCAAAATTGACTGGCAACCGTTGCAAGAACTCACCTTCACCAGCAAGCGCGGCAAAGAAATTCACAACTTCATCGCGCTGCCTCCGAATTTTGATGAGAACAAAAAATATCCTTTGTTCGTCGTCATTCACGGCGGTCCGCATTCGCAGTGGCGCGATCAATTTTTTCTGCGCTGGAATTATCATTTGCTCGCTTCGCCGGGCTATGTAGTCCTGCTCACGAACTACACCGGATCAACCGGGTTCGGAGAAAAATTCGCGCAGGAGATTCAAGGCGATCCATTGCTTGGCCCCGCCGAAGAAATTAATCAAGCCGCAGACGAAGCCATCAAGCAATTCAAATTTATTGATGGCACGCGCCAGGCCGCGGGCGGAGCCAGTTACGGCGGACATCTGGCGAATTGGTTGCAGGCTACGACGACCAGATATAAATGCTTGATCTCGCACGCCGGACTCGTGAATCTGGAATCGCAATGGGGCACAAGCGACGGCATCTATCACCGCGAAGTCGGCAACGGCGGCCCGGTCTGGGAACAAGGCGAAATCTGGCGCAAACAAAATCCAATTCGTTATGCCGCAAACTTTAAGACTCCGATGTTGATGACGGTAGGCGAGCAGGATTTTCGTGTACCATTGAATAACACACTCGAAAATTGGAGCGTGCATCAACGCTTACAAATCCCCAGCAAACTTATTGTATTTCCTGACGCAAATCACTGGATTTTGAAAGGCGAGGATAATAAATTTTTCGTGAGTGAAGTGCAGGCGTGGCTGAAAAAATGGTTATGATTTATTGCAGAAGCCCGCACGAAGTAAGGGCGTCAGTACTC
>JAYTCQ010000095.1:0-8898 GCA_043736395.1 Blastocatellia bacterium
TTTTAAGACAGGCGGGACGCCTATCCTACCCTTCAGTCTAACCGAATCATCGTCGTAAAATTTTTAACTCAAATCCACTGTCCCTGTTTTGAGGTCGTCTCGGTCGTTGATTTCACAGCTTCGGGTTCTGGCCCAGTTTCGTTGTGATCTGATAAATGGTTCACTGCATCATCCGAAGGGGCGTTGTATCCGTATGTGTTTTCGTAAGAATTATCCTGTTGATTTTCGTAGGTATCGTTCGAACTGACATACGGAATTGAAGCAGTATCAGAGATATATGATTTTGCTTTTTCAATGTCAACTTCCTGCTCCCAGGTTCGCTTAAAATCATCGGAAGCGCGACGAAATTGCCCCATCGCTTTGCCAATGGTTTTCCCCAGTTCCGGTAATTTTCGCGGGCCAAAAACAATCAGCGCAATGACCATGATGACCATTATTTCAGGCATTCCTAATCCGCCCATAAATATCCACTTCCTTTAATAAAAATAATAACAAGATGATACTAAGCCAGCGCAGCAATCCAGTCAATTATGTCGAAAACTACTAACAGGAGAATAGACCGCAGATTTTACGGATCAGGCGGGTCTTCGCGGATCTGAAAATTCAGACCCGCGTAAACCCGCAACATCCGTTCAATCCGCGGTCTATTCTTCCATTACATCACACCTTCGAGAGTTTCTTTGGCCAGCAAATCAACGACGGCACGTAAGTCGTGTTCATTTTCATTCCAGGCTTTAATTTGCCGGTCGGCGCTGGTTCCGCTTTCGAGCATGTCGTGAATGTGATTAATGTCGGAGCGGCTGCCCAGTTCATCAACGACATCATCAACGAATCTCAGCAGTTCGCGAATTAAATCACGGACTGGAATCTCCACTTCTTTTCCGAAATCAATCAGTTTTCCGTCCAGCCCATAACGCGCGGCGCGCCATTTATTTTCCTGAATGAGTGCTCGATGATAAATGCGGAAACCGAGATTTTGTTTGTAGAGTTTATAAAGCTTGGCGGTCGTCGCCTGGATTAATGCGGCGATAGCGATGGTGTCGTCTACGCGCGGGCAAATATCAGAGATGCGAAATTCCAATGTCGGGAAGTGCGGATGCGGGCGCACATCCCACCAGATTTTTTTGCCGTCATCAATGCATCCGGTTTTGATCAGCAGATCAAGGTAGCGCTTGAATTCATTATACGAACGAAAATAATCGGGAATCCCGGTGCGGGGAAAATGTTTGAAAACCTCGGAGCGGTAACTCTTCAGGCCAGTATTTCGTTTGATCCAAAATGGCGAACTGCACGACAGCGCCAGAATGTGGGGCAGCATATAACGAACTTCGTTCATGATCGCAATCGCTGCTTCGGGATCGTCAATTCCGACGTGAACGTGCATTCCGAAAATCAACAACGCGCGGGCATTTTGCTGCATTTCTTCGATGAGCTGTTCGTAGCGTGCGTTATCCGTGATTTTCTGATCTTCCCAGTGCGAAATGGGATGCGTTGAAGCCGCAACAATTGCGAGTCCTTTGCTGTGCGCAAGTTCTGCAATCGTTCGCCGCAATTTGATCACGTCGGCGCGAGCTTCCTGCACATTCGCGCAAATGCCAGTACCGACTTCAACCATGGATTGGTGCATTTCAGGTTTGATCTGTTCGCCTAAAATCATCCGACCTTCATCCATCATCTCGTTGACGCGCGAACGCAGCTCGCGCGTATGAGGATCAATAATCTGAAATTCCTCTTCGATTCCGATTGTGAACTTATTGTCGAATGACATCGCAACTCCTATTTGTTATGTAGACGAAGCTTTAATTGCATCGTTATCTAAAAACCGAGTCCAGCGCATGTTTCGCGTCGTCGGGATTCCTTGTTTCGCATAATTCACCAGCATTTTGGCGACCGCCTCAACGACCCAGTTAAAGTTAATTTCGGTCACCGAATTTATATCTGCATCGGGCGCTGGATTCATAAAATCAATCGCGTAGGGAATGTTGTCGCGCACCGCAAATTCTACGGTATTGAAATCGTAACCCAACGCTTCACAGAGTAACAGCGTATCGCGGACAATGCGCTTTTCCAGGTCAGTAGACAATTCTTTTTCTTCACGCGGCACGTAACGGCGATGTTCAGGATCGTAAATCATCACCAAAACTTCGCGGCGTCCCACACAATAACAACGCACGTAATCAGTGAAATCAATGCACTCCTGCAACGTCATGCACAGTGTATTCGTTTCGTTGTACGCGTCCATCAGTTCCTGCATGTTGTGGACTTTATAAACATTTTTCCAGCCGCCGCCGTCGAATGGTTTGAGGATGGAAGGCCAGCCGACATATTCCGTGATGCCTTCCCAGTCTAATGGAAATTGCAGGTTACGCAGCGAAGCGTCGGTCACACCTTTGATGTATTCCTTTTGCGGGAGCAAGACCGTTCGCGGTGTCGCGACTCCTAATCGTAAAGCTAATGAGTAATTAAAAAATTTATCATCCGCCGACCACCAGAAAGGGTTATTCACAACCGTTGTACCGTTCAGAACTGCATGTTTCAACATTCCACGATAATAAGGAATTTCGTGTGAAATCCGATCAAAGATAAGTCTGTATTCGCTGAGGTCTTCGGCGCGGACTCCGCCGGTATTCACGTATTCAGCGGTGACTCCGGCGTGCATGCTGTTTATTTTTTCGATTAGGGCTGGCGGAAACGTAGTTTCCATTCCAACTAAAATACCAATTTTCATGTAAAACTCCCTCTGTATTCAACGATTCAATGAATTATTGCATCAAACTGTTTGGATGTAGATAGCCGCTGCTTAATGATAATTTATTATGATGGCTATGACCGCACACAATTACAATCTTTGCGTCGTGGACTGACAGTAATGTACTATTAACATTATCATCAAGAAATTAAAATTTATCCCTGTCGAAGTCAACAGAAAGGTAAAAGCAATTATGAAACTTAGTCTTAAATTAATCCCGATGCTGAACTACCTGCGAAAATCTTCAACAGTTTTATTGGTCGCGCTCGCACTTGCGCTTCCTATCTTTCACGTCTCCGCAGAAAAAACTCCCACTGTCGACAAATTGGTGGAGTTTGCCATTCAGAATTATGGTGGACGGCAGGCAATTTTTACAGTTCAAAAAAATGGGATCGTTAAGAATAATCTCAAATTAATAAACGGTGAAAACATCCGCGAAGGTCGCACCGTGACGAAATTTATTCGCAAGCCAAAATCCACTGAAGATTTAGTTATCCTCGAACTCGACTTGCCCGAAACAAAATTCACGATGGGATTTGACGGAGAAAAATCCTGGGCGACGAATAACGGCGAAAAAGCCGAATTAAGCTCTGAACTCGCCAGCGCATTTCGTACTTCTTATACGCATGGTTATGAATCCTTGTTGCGCTATAAAGAAGACGGCGGAAAAGTTGAATTCGTCGAAACCAAAAAAATGGCTTCGCTGGAAATTGATGTGATTGATCTGACTTCAGCAGACGGTTCGAAAACACGTTTTGAAGTCAGTCGCCGCACGGGAAGAATTTTGCAATTGGAGTACGAAACAAAAGGCGTAGACGGCAACCCAACGAAATACCGATTGCTCTATCAGGATTTCAAAATCGTTCAGAACTTGGTTGTCGTGCCTTATAAAACAGTTGTTTATGAAAACGGAGTTAAGGTCGAAGAACGGACGATTATTGAAGCCGCGTACGGTGTGCAATTAGAAGAGAAATCATTCAAGCCAGACGCTCCCGCGACGGTAGAGGCGAAGAAAGAAGAGACGCCGACGAAACCTTAATTCCCAGTCTCCAAACGCTTCCGCGTGATTTCATTGTTCGTTAATAGCATTCCGTTCAACAATCATTGTTCGTGCAATCCCCTGCAAATCCAATAAAATTTTTGGCTCGCTCCAGAGTTTTCGATCAACGAAGGATGTAATTCTCGCTACTTGTTCGTATCCCATTTCAAAAATTAAATATCCCTCTGGCCGCAAAAATTCTATCGCTTCCACTAACAAACGGCGATAAAAATTCAGTCCATCGGCGAAGTCGGTCAATGCGGTGTGGGGCTCCCAATCACGGACTTCACGTTGCAGCATAGCGATTTCTTCAGGCGCGATGTATGGAGGATTCGAGAGGATAAAATCGGCTTTGGTATTTTTCGGGATGCCGTTCAGTAAATCGCTGTTAATAAAATTAATTCGATTTTCTACTCCATGTTTAGCGGCATTTCTGCTGGCAACTTCCAGGGCTTCGGCTGAAATATCTGTCGCGACAATTTTTGAATTTTCAAGTTCACGCGCTAACGCGATAGCGATGCAGCCAGAACCTGTACCCGCGTCAATAATCAATGGTTGTGCGATGTTTTTAGCGAGGAGCAGCGTTTCTTCGACGATTAATTCCGTCTCAGGGCGGGGGATTAGAACAGCTGGTGTGACTTCAAATTCCAGTCCGAAAAATTCCTGTCGTCCGGTGATGTATTGCAACGGCTCACCAGTGGCGCGACGCGTGATGAACGATTGATATTTATTAATCCTTTCTTCTGAAAGCGGATCGTTGAAATGAATAATCAGGTAAGTCCGATCCTGATTGATCGTAAATGCGAGCAATGTTTGCGCGTCTAATACGTCATTCGGAACTTCGGCATCTTTAAGCTGAAGGGAAGCGGCTTTGAGAGTTTCGGCGATTGTTGGCATTTTACGCCCCTGCTTGCCGCGAAGTCGCTTCCTTCAATTTCTCTGCCTGGAAATATGAGATCAATGAATCTACGATTTCGTCAATATAGCCTTCCATAAATGTGTCCAGCTGATAGAGCGTCAGTCCGATGCGATGATCCGAGACGCGGTTATCTTTAAAATTGTAGGTACGGATTTTTTCGGAACGGTCTCCGCTGCCGACTTGGGATTTTCGTTCGGCGGAAATTAAATCATGCTGCTTTTGCAATTCTTGTTCGTAGAGGCGCGAACGCAAGATGCGCATCGCTTTTTCACGATTTTTTACCTGTGATTTTTCGTCCTGCATCGAGACTACTAGACCAGAGGGAATATGCGTCATCCGAACAGCAGAATAGGTAGTATTCACCGACTGTCCGCCCGGCCCTGAAGCGCAGAACAAATCAATCCGCACATCCTTCATGTCAATTTTTACGTCAACTTCTTCGGCTTCGGGGAGGACTGCGACGGTAACAGCCGATGTGTGAATGCGTCCGCTGGTTTCCGTTTGCGGGACGCGCTGGACGCGATGGACGCCGGATTCGTGCTTCATTTTTGAATACACGAAATTGCCTTCGATGATGGCTTCGGCCTTTTGAATACCGCCCATTCCCGTTTCAGAAATTTCAGAAATTTGCATCTTCCATCCCTGACGTTCGGCGTAGCGTCCATACATTCGCAGGATTTCCGCCGCGAATAAACAGGCTTCGTCTCCGCCAGTTCCCGCACGAATTTCGAGGATGACGTTCTTCTCATCGTTCGGGTCTTTCGGTAAAAGAAGGATACGCAAATCCTCTTCGCCTTTGATCATGTTCGCTTCCGCTTCGGACAATTCCAGCGTCGCCAGTTCGCGCATCTCATCATCTACTGAAGGATCGTTGATTAATTCTTTGGCCCCATCAATGTCGCTTTGGATTTTTTTCAGATTGCGATATTTGGCGACGACGGCTTCCAGTTCACGATGGTGCTTGGCAATTTTCGTGTAATTTTCCATGTCCGACATCAGAGCCGGATCGGACATTTGCTGATTCAGTTCTTCGTAGGTCGTTTCGATTTGTGCGAGTTTTTCAAGCATAAGATAAAGGTTTCAGGTGTCAGGTGTCAGGGTCTTGGCAACAGGGTTTAGTGATTATCAGGCGGCAGCACCTGCCACCTGAACCCCGACACCTGGCACCTGCTCTTCCATCTGTGGTTCTAATTTTAGCGATTCTTGTAACGCGTGAATGGCAACTTCGAGTTGGTCATCGGAGGGTTCTTTGGTTGTCAAATTTTGCAACCAAATTCCCGGACGTGTGATGAAGCTGAAAAATGCTCCGGCTTCTTTTTTCCCTGCCATTTTAATGATTTCATAGGAAATCCCTGCAATCAGTGGAACTAACGCAATCCGTGAAAATAAATTCCCAGCCAGCGTGTCAAATTTAAAAACTGAAAAAACAATGACGGAAACCATCATCACCAGCATCAAAAATGAAGTCCCGCATCGTGGATGCTGTCTGGGATATTTCTTAACATTTTCAACGATTAATTCGTCACCAGCTTCCCACGCGTAGACGGTTTTGTGTTCGGCTCCGTGATATTCAAAGACGCGGCGAATATCCTTAATCAATGTCATCAGGAAAATGTAAAGGACAAAGAAGACCATGCGGATCACGCCGTCTAAAAAATTAAATGACAATGACGGTCGGACAGGTTTTGAATAAGCGCTGATCCAGTTCCAGCCTTGCTGATACCAGGCCTGATTGGCGTCCTGATTGAGCGCGACGACGGGAGCGTTTTCCCAGCCGAAATAGACGAACATAAAATTCGTCAGGAGCAACGGCAGCACGACAAACAGGAAAATCGAAAATCCAATGCCAAAGGCAATTGAGCCAAACATCGCCGCCGTAGTCTGAACATCACTACTTTTATTTTTTTCAGCTTCGAGCTTCGGATTATCAATAACGTGCGAAGTAACTGCGAAGGCTCCGGTTTTCGCTGCGGCTTCCAGTTTTGAAGTATCTTTGCCTTCGTTTTCCGCTTCTTCAAAAGCGACGTTGGCAGAAAAATTCAGAGCTTTCACTCCCAGAATCATCGAATGAATCAGGACTGCGCTCCCACGTAAGACCGGAATTTTCAGAATCGGATATTTCTCGCTGAGCTTCGGCAGCCGCGCTGAAATACTGGCAATGGTTCCGTCTGGACGACGAACTGAAACTGCATAAGAATTCGGAGCGCGCATCATCACGCCTTCGATAACTGCCTGACCGCCGACGATAATATCTTTATCTGCACTCATAAAATATGACCTCCAATAAAAACGGATCGGAGCTGCAACAAATGAAAAAGCCACAGTCCCTGAGTAGTTCCGATGCACGGAATCACTCGCAGGTTGACTGTGGCTTTTAATTATACGGCTAATGGTTGATGAGCAGTGCGAAAAATTGCACAGAAAAATCCATACGACGAATCGCAGGATTTACAGATACATATTTTTCAGCGCGATTTCTCATTTTCGTTGTCAGTTAACTGGCTTCGGCGACAACCTCTGCTTCGGCTTCACCGGCAATTGGCTTCTTGCCATACTTGCGCTGGAACCTTTCGACGCGGCCTGCCGTATCAATTAACTTCTGCTTACCGGTAAAAAACGGATGACATTGCGAACAAATTTCAATGCTGATTTCTTTCTTTGTGGAACGCGTTTCGAAAGTATTGCCACAAGCGCAATGCACTGTCAGTGTCTCGTATGCTGGATGGATTTCAGGTTTCATGTTATCTCCTTAGTACAGCAAGTAATGATACTCGCTGGCGTCACGGTAAATCGAAACATTAGCAGTATTTGCATAAATGCTTGAGATACCAAACAACAAGAATACCTGAACGCAGCAATCATCGTCAAGTTTTGATTAAATTTGCGGAAGAATCAGACTATGGATAAAGTTCTTATCATTATCAAACGTGAATATTTAGCGCGTGTCCGAACGAAGGGATTTATTCTGAGTACGATTCTGACACCGTTATTATTGGCTTCGACGATCCTGATCCCCATGATGTTTATGGATCGAAGTTCTGAGAAAAATTATCGTTTGGTAATTTTGGATCAGACGAACGACCAACAACTTTACACGCGAATCGAAGATCTCTTAAAGGAAGATAACAAGCAAGATGATGACTACGAAGTTGTGCGGGAAACGCTGAAACCCGATCAGATTGAAGAACGAAAAAAAATCTTAAATGAAGATTTGAAAGCCGAAAAGATTTCCGGTTATGTGGTGTTGCCGCCTGATTTTCTATCGAGAGGCGAGTTGCAAAGACGCAGCAGGAATATGAACGACTTTGCCAATAATCGGAGAATCGAAAATGCATTTAATGCGGCTGTGATTGAACAAAGAATGATTCGCGCCGGAGTTAACCAGGCGCAGGCAAGTGCGATCAACGAAGAAATTCAGGTGAATTTCATTAATGAAAAAGGGGAAAAAGAATCCGGCGCAGCCAAGTGGGGATTAAGCTTTTTGCTGGCGATTATTCTGTACGTCACGATTTTGGTTTATGGTTTGCAGGTGATGCAAGGCGTCATCGAAGAGAAACAATCGCGCATCATCGAAGTCCTGCTTTCATCCGTCAAACCCTTTCAATTAATGCTTGGAAAAGTCATCGGCATTGGTTCGGTAAGCCTGACCCAGGTAACCGTTTGGATGATTTCACTGGCCTTGGTGAGCGGCGTTGCTGCGGCGCAGGCGCTGGCTTTCGGAAGTTTTAAATTCCCGGAAATACCAGTTTCATTACTGATTTTCTTTCTTATTTATTACGTCCTTGGCTATTTTCTATTCGCTACGCTGTACGCAATTGTCGGCTCCATGGTCTCAAGTCAGGAAGACGGTCAACAAGCGCAAATGCCGATTACTTTATTGGTAGCGTTGCCGATGACGCTGGCTACGTTCATTATGACCAAGCCGGACAGCACTTTTTCCACAGTGCTGTCATTGATTCCATTCTTCGCTCCGATCCTGATGTTTATGCGCATCACAGTTCAGCAACCTCCGATGTGGCAAATTGTTTTATCTATCGTGCTAATGCTTTTGACGATTTGGGGAGCCGTATGGGTAGCTGCGAAAATCTACCGCGTCGGCGTTTTGATGTATGGCAAACGCCCATCTTTGCCGGAGCTAATAAAATGGCTGAAATATACTTAATAAATGCAGAAGCCCGCACGCAGTAAGGG